>JAJHRB010000013.1 GCA_020833025.1 Thermoproteaceae archaeon
AAGGTGGCACCAGTGTCCACGAGCACTCTCTCCATGACGAGCTCCCTCCTGCCCCGGAATACGGCAGTGACGTACACGTGGCCCACCTCCCTGCAGCAGCTCATTAATAAAAGCCTTTGTCGTGAAGAAGAAGCTAACTCTATCCGTGCGCGGCGACATTGTCGACAGGGTTGGAGCAAGGCACCGCGCGCCCGGCTCGCTGAGCGCGCTCGTCGAGGACTTCCTCGAGACCCTCGACGGAGAGAGCCTCGCGGACTCGCTGTGCAGCGAGCTGGGGATAAACTGCGAGGAGCCGCTGCTGGCGCCCGGTGAGGTAATCTCGCGCCGGCCGAGATCCGCGGGGGCCCGGACACGTCAGAGCTCGTGATGGAGCTTAGGAGGGAGAGGGCGGAGAGGCTCTGACGTGAGTTCCGTGGCGCATCTTGACACGAGCGCGCTCGTCAAGCGCTACGTTGAGGAGAGGGGCTCCGAGGGGGTCGACAGGCTCTTCGACTCGGCGTATAGAGGGCGTGCGATTCTAGCGCTGTCAATCTTTAACGTCGAGGCCGCGTGCGCGCTCGACAAGGGGCGAGAAGGGGCGAGCTGGCGGGGAGCGCGCAGAGCGCCGTCTCGTTAATGCTGAGAGAGGTCAGAACGCCGGCGCGGCTGGGCAGCCTGAGGCTGGTGCCCCTTACGAGCAGGATTCTGAAAGACTCTATAAGCGTGGCGCTCAGGCGCCACATTTACATGGCGGACGCCCTGCAGACGGCCGGCTGCGCGCACGTGCGCTGCGATGTGCTCTATACTGCTGATAGTGAGCTCGCCAAGGCTGCCACTAATGAGGGCCTAAAGGTCGTGATGATCGGCGGGCTCTAGCGCGCGGCCGCCCTCAGCTCCTCGACGACCCTCCTCCTGAGCCCGTCCTCCGAGCGCCCAGCGCCGTACGCCGAGACGTACTGCCGCAGGAGGGCCGGGAGGACGGTGCTGACCACTCTCTCGCGGTCCCTCTCAATGGCCTCCCTCAGCCTCCTGCAGTTGACGCCGCCGTAATCGGCGTAGTACATCGAGAACGCCCTGTCCAGGTAGTCATAGACCGGGTGGGAGGCGCCGCCCCTCTCCACGTCGAGGGCCAGCCTGTGGAGGCCCCAGCCCTCAAGTATTCTCAGCACCTCCGAGTGCAGCATGAAGAAGATCACCTCCTTGCTCATGCGCGGCCGCGCGCTCGCGAATAAATTATTTTCGCGCGCGATGTCCCGTGGAGCGCGGCCAGACCCTCGTGATCGAGGGCCTCGGGCCCTTCATTTCAACCCTTCTCTTGAGATTCCCCTATGTTGTTTGTCTTCACCCCTCTTAAGCTTTTTGTCCCTCTTCGCCGCCGCGCGCTCAGTAATTGACGACTGCGAAAGACAGCAGCCTCAGCACGTCTCCCGCCTCAAGCGCCACGTCTCCCGGGATTAGCACGTGGTGGTTTGCCGGCGCCACTCTCTCCAGCTCCACCTCCCTCTCCAGCCTTACAAGCGCCTGCGTCCTGCACGCCCTCTCCACTATCGCTCCGCTTTTCTCGAGCGCCGCGCGCCCCACGGCCGCCCTGTCGAAGTGCGGCGACACGGAGACCAGAGTGTAGACGCCGGGCCTCAGCTCGCCTGCGATGGCGTGCGGGAGCCCCGACTCAAAGTGCGCCGCGACCCTCCACGACTTGAGCAGGTCGAGGGAAGCTGTGCAGTGCGCGAGGAGCACCTCCCTGCCCCTCCTGTAGACGACGTTTGCAATCCACCCGCTGGTTCCCGCCAGCCGCCTGGACAAGAGCATCGCCAGGCCGGCGGCGAGGTCGCCCTCGCACGCGACGGCGATTCCGCGCGCGTTTAGAGCCGCCAGTGCGAGACACGGCGTGAATCCCAGCCTCGCGAGGAGGGGGAAGCACTGGAGGGCGATCAGCTCCGCGCCTTCCGCCACCTTTCTGATCGCGGCCGCAACTCTCGCGGCCCTCTCGTCGCCGAGCGCTCTCAGCGCGTCGGCATCGGGCTCCGCCGCGCTTATCGCGCTCTCGAACTTCTGAAGCGGCACGAAATCAACAGACCACCCGAGCCTCTCCCCGGCCCTCCTGGCGTGCCGCGCGTCAACGCCTACCAGCACGGCCCTCACCCCGACGAGGGACGAGGCGGCCCGGGCCACGCGGGCGGCCCCCGCCACGACGCCGCGGCACTCTGCCAGAGACGGGCACTGGTAGACCACGGCTGGGAGCCCCATTGCCTCCAGCTCGGCTCTCGCGTGGAGGGCGCTCGCGAGGCCGTTATGCTCCCCCACGCCGACGAGGACGGCGCCCCGCGCGCCGCTCCTCTGCACGAGCTCGAGGGCGGCTTGCGCCGTCCCGCCCGTCGCGTGCACTATCAGCGGGTAGGCCTCCCCCTCCGGGCTCTCAGGGTTCTTGAGCCGGCCGGCGCCCTCCCTCACGAGCTCCTCTGCCTCCGACAGGTACCTCGCGTCGTGGAGCCTAGAGGCGAGGAGGTACGCCACGCGAGCGGGCTGCCGCACATACTATAAAAATATCAGCCGTGGCTGGCGTGGGCTCGGTGAAGCCGAGGCTGGTCGTCTACGCCCCGCCCGGCGTGGGGCCGGTGGAGATTCCCGAGTTCGACGTGACGTGGCTGGCCGTGGAGGTGGACGTGCTCCCGTTTCTCGACCCCGTCAGGGGGCAGTGCAAGGCAGACAGGGCGCTCAGGGCTCTCGCTGCCGGCGTCGCCGAGCCGACGGTCTTCGTGCTCGAGTGTGACGGCTACTACCCGGGCTACAACTTCGTCTTCGGCCTCGCGGACCCGGCGCTCATGACTGCCGTGGTCTTCACGGCGAGACTGCGCGGCCCGCTCTTTGAGGAGAGGCTGGCGAAGGAGATCACGCACGAGGCCGGGCTGCGGGGCGGGGTAAAAAATGGGGTGTCTCTTCATGAGTTCCTTGGCGATCTCCCTCTGTCTCGGCGTCCCGCTTTTTGCCTTTTCTGCGAGGTACATCGCTATCGCTCTCCTGATCTCGACGTCCCTCTCTGCCAGCTTTAGGAGGTCTGCCATTGATATATATACGGCATATTTCGGGCCGGATCTCGCGACGTTCGGCCCAAGCCCTGCTGACTCGAGCCTGCTGGCGACTTGCAGCGCTTTCTTGAGGTCGCTGACGTAGCGCCTGGCCAGCAGCGAGCCGGCCCTACCGCTGGCGAGGTGCAGTGACATCTCAACGCCGGCGACGACTAACGCGTCACTCCCTCGCCTGCCTGCTGCCGCTACCGTACTAGCTGTTGGCACGCTATCAATCCATCTATATGTCTCTCTGAGGACGTCTATACTTCTCTTTCTCATTCCCAGCTTGTAGGCCGCCCTGAAGGCCTCATCCGTGGCCAGCTTTATCTCGACCCACTTGTGGGATCTGAGAAGATCGAGCAGCTCGCCGTACGCGCCGGCCGCCTCTCTGAGCTTCACAAACGCCTCCCTGCCGGTGGCGACGAGAGCCTCCTCTGCGCTGATTGTCGAGCCCAGCCTCCAGGGCTCCCTAGCTGCAATCACCAGTTTGTATCTGCTATGTAAAACCTCCTTTTGTTTGGCCTCTCCGTCTCCCAGCCACATCGCCAGCAGCGGCGTCCACTCCCCTCGTCTGAGATTCTCCGTGACCAGGCCTATCGCCTCTTCCTTGCCCCACTTCTGCTCCCAGCTCTTTGCCCTGATATGTATCAACACGCTTACTCCCTCGCGAGTCAGGTTAACCTTGCCAACGCGCACGCGAAGTGCGCCATATCTCACCGCAGCCCACGCAAACACCTGCCACGGCTGTGAGGTGTCCATGACGGGCCTATCGCGCTCACAGCCCTCGTCGCTTGCCCTCCATCCCAGCTGCAGCAGCTCTAGCTTCTCCTGCGGTAGCTTCAAGACGGCAGGAAAGTGCACATCGGCGCTGACGCCGTGTATTGCGAGACGCGGCGCGGCTCTCTCACTCACGTAAATCCACGTCCCGTCCGGCGCGTACAGCCTCTTGCCCTCTATTTTGTAAACGCCCTCGGCGACGGCCCTGTGTATCGATGTCAGCTTTGCCCTTGCCTGCACCCACGCCTCGTGCAGCAGCCGCTTCAGCGTGTCCCTGAAGTGTATGAGCTGTCTCCTCTCCTCCTCCAAGAGCGGAAATGTCTCTACGATCCTCTGCACAGCGTAATCGACGTAGGCAGTCCACGCCGGGAATGCCCAGTCCAGCGGGCCGTGGAGGACTCCGTGTTTGGAGACCCGCTCGAGCACCTCCTCGGTGGTGGGCGGCCTCCCGGCGGGCCTAAGCGCGAGCTCGATGCGCTGCCTGAGCTCCTCCACGCTGGCCGCGGCACTCCCCTCCATGGCGCGCGGAAATGCGCCAAAATATAAGCGAGCGCGGTAAGCTGGTGCAACTGCGGTGGGCTGGAAGTTTTGGCGGGGCCACCCTCTGTGGGCAGGAGTCTTGGAACGAGGGCCTGAAGGACAGCTCCAAAAGGGGGCTAGCAGGGGCCGGCCCTCACGGGCGCGCCCTCCGCCAGCCCGAGGAGGGAGCACAAAAGCGCCCGCGCGCTTTATGGTTCCTGTTACCCGCCCCAGGCCCCCAGCAAGCCGGCATGAAGAGAAGGGCCTACCGGGCGCTGCCGCTCAAGTACGACATAATGAGGCTGCCGCCGGAAGTTCAGCAGCTGAGGCGTCTTGCAGAGAAATTTATCCATGCATATAATGCAAGCAGGCGGCTGAGGGGACACGTAATCAAGCATGGAATGAGACCGCCCCACCGCCCGAAGCGCAAGCTCAAGATGCACGGGCTCGGCCACTGCCCCGACCCTCTCTGCGTGATGAGCTTCAGCAACACGATACGCGACGTCGACAGAAAAAACGCCCGGCTCTGCCCGCGCTGTAAGTCCAGGCTCGCGCTGCTGCTAAGCAGGCGGCGCTAGCCCCTCAGCGCGTCGACGGCGACAATGGCAAGGGTCACGGCGGCTGTTATGAGCCTTATAAGCCTCTCGGGAACCCTCCTCTGCGTTGCCGCGCCCAGGTAGGCGCCGGCCAGGCCCCCGAGCCCCATGAGCGCGCCAATCACTAGGCTGGGCGCGACTCCAAGCGCTGCGTAAGTCGCCAGCGAGACGACAGACGAGCATAGCGTGCCGAAGAGCGTCGCCGCGGCTATGACGTAGGCAGGCAGCATGTAGGGCCCCTGGAGTACGGGCGACATGAAGGCGCCGCCGCCGATCCCGTACGCGCCCGCCACGACTCCCACCAGCGCTGAGATTGCGGCAATTGCGGGCAGCGAGACCGAGAAATTCGTGCCGGAGAACTCGAACTCGAGGCGCGGGAACGCCCGCGCGACTCTCACATCGGTCACCCTGTACTTGGCCCTCTTGGCGTACGCGGTGTATATCAGTACCAGCGCGAGGGCCGTGAGGACCGCGTCTATGAAAATCTTGCCGAGCCTCCCGACAAAGATGTACGCCCTCATGCAGGCCCCGGCAATGGCCCCCGCCGACAGCGCCGCGCCCAGCGTTATCGCGAGCGGCCACAGGAACCTCCTCTCTCTGTGATACCTGTATATCGCGGGCGGGCACACGAGCAGGTTGTACAGCACGTTGGTCGCGCTGATGACCGGCGCGTAAGTGCCCAGCACGAACGCCTGCGCGGGTATCATTAGGTAGGCCCCCGTGACGCCGCCCATCGCTGTGAAGAACGCGACAAAGCACGCGATCACGCCGAGAGTGGCGCCGGCCAGCAGCTCTTCCACGTCTGCCCGCGGCAGGGCTCTCGGTTAAAGCTTGCTAAGCGGGCCGGCTTAGCAAAAATAATTAAACCGCCCGGCGGGGCCGGGAGCCGGGGGCGGAAAGCGCCCTCTACACCCTCCAGCGCTCTACCCTCCTTGCGTGGTGGTACGCGTACGAGAACGCCGCGGCGGAGGCGGCGCCGCACGCAGCCGCGGAGAGGGCGGCCAGCTGCACGTCGCCTAGCAGCATGTAAATAGCTATTGGTATCGCGGCGACGGGCTCGAGCGTGACGAGCATAAGCAAGTAACCCAGGTACTGCATGGCGAGGGGAGCCTTCGCAGGCCCTGCCTCGGGATTGCCCGCCTCGTACCTCATTAACTTGTAGGGTGTGCGCCTCCGCGGCGCTATCAGTAAGGCAAGGTACACCGTCCCCAGCATTAGGGCAAAGAGCACCGCGAGGGCCAGGGCCACCGCCGCCAAGTCCGTCACGGCGTATCTGAGAGCGGGGGTATTAAATCGTGACTACAGAAACGGGAGTTTTCAGAGCCCGGCGAGCAGCGCGCTGACGGTAAGGGGCATCGCAATACCGAGAGCCGTTGAGAGCGCGGCAGTGCACGCCGACGTGAAGTTGTCGGCAACGCGGCCGGGCGCCTCAGCTACCATTCGCAGTGCCCTCAGATAGTACGGCGTGGCCGCCGCGCTGTTGAGGACGACCCACGAGACGAGGAATACTGCCAGGGGCAGGCTGGGGTATGCCACTATCAGCAGGACGAGGAACAGCTTCGGCCAGAACCCGAGGAGCGGCGGCAGCCCCAGCAGCGAGAGCACGTTCAGCGTGTTGAGCGCGCTCCTGCCTGGCGCTCCCGCGTCGGCAAATGCCGCCGTGAGGTAGCCGAAGACGCCGGCTTTCGCGAGGCCGGCGCTCAGCGCCTCCAGCATCACCACGAGAGCCGCGAGGTCCGCAACGCCCAGCCTCGCGCCGAGGAACTCGACGCGGCCTCCCGGGTCGCCGAGCCACCACACCAGCGCGACGGCGGCGAGCGCGTAGGACATGTGGGCTATGGACGAGTACGCCATTATCCTGCCGAGAGTCCTGGCGGCGAGCCCGGCGATGTTGGCGACGAGCATGGAGGCGAGGGAGACTATCAGCGCGACGAGGCCGACGCTGCCAGCCCCCGGCGTGCCCGCGAAGTCGCGGAAGACCGAGAGCAGCACGAAAAGCGCAGTCACCTTTGAGAGCGCGGCGAGCGCGGCGACGCCGCCAGGAGAGCCGAGGGCGTACGCGTCAACCATCCACGCGTGGCACGGGACTATGCCGAGTTCGAACATGAAGCCAAGCAGCACCATGTAGAGCCCCTGGAGCCAGCCGCAGAGCGCAAGCATGTACCCCGTCACTATTAACACCTTGCCGATGCCCGAGAATACAAGATACTTCACCGCGCCCTCGACGTTCTCCCTGACCCTGCCCATTGCCAGCATTCCGTAAATTGCTGCCGTCACTAGCGCGAGAGCGACGAGCGCGTAAATTGTGGGGCCCCCGGCGTAGTATATAATTATTGCAAGCGCCGTTGCCAGCGCGGCGAAGGCGAGCGCGAGGCCGAAGGGGCCGAGGGGCCTGTCCAGCGCGAGCGTCAGCGCGACAGCCATCACGACGAGGCCGAGCGGGAGCTGCGCGCCCGCGAAGTGCGCCAGCAGCGCCAGCGACGTTGCAATTGCCAGATAGCGCCCGTCCACTCTCAGCACGAGAGGCATGGCGAGAATGAGCGCGACCGCCAGATAGACTAAAAGGCCCGTCATAGTGCCACCATTAGCAGGAATATCGTCACTGCAAGCCCGACGATGCCGTAGAGCACGTACGTGCTAATGCTGCCCACGACGAGCCTCCTGGCCGCGTTCGAGACGGCCAGGAACGCCCTCGGCGTCAGGCTGTGGTACAGGTTGTCGAAAAGTCCCCTGTCGAAGACCACATAGACGAACTTGGCGAGCCACCGGTAGAGCAGGGGGAAGAGGCCGTCATATATTAGCGGTATGTAGAATCTGCGGTAGGCAAACTCCCAGAACGGCCACAGCGCCCTCGACCTAAAGCCAGGCAGTAGAACGTACAGCACCAGCCCCACGGCAAAGCCCGCAAGCGACGCCAGCACGGCCTCTGTCAGCGGGAACTCCCCCAGCATCGCAAAGTACGCGCCGAGAGCGAGCGAGGCGAGTGCAAGGGCGGCGTACGGCGCCCACATGAGCGCCGGCGCCTCGTGAACCTCCTCCGGCTCCCTGCCGTGAACGAAGGTGAGGCCTATCAGCCGGAGGCCGTATATCGGCGTGATGAAGAGCAGTATGTAGAGCAGCGGCGCCAGCAGGACGTTGTACACGCGTCCCACCTCGAAGACGTTCTCAAGCGCTAGCTCCTTGGTTATGTAGCCGATGAACGGCGGGATGCCGACGAGGCTGAGCATGGCGAGCAGCATGGACGTGCCCGTCACTCTCATGTGGCGCCACAGCCTCCCCACCTCGCCTATGAACCTGGTGCCGGCCTCGTGTATCACAGCGCCGTAGCCCATGAAGAGAGACGCCTTGGACACAGCGTGGCCCACGATGTGGAGGAACGCGAGCCAGAGGAGCGCGTAGAGCGCGTGCTCCTCATGAAGGCCGAGCAGCCCCGCCGCGCCGGCAGCCGCCGCGATTATGCCGAGATTTGCAGCGGTAGAGCCCGCGAGCACGAGCTTGAACTCCATTGCCGTCAGGGCCGTTATCGTTGCCGTGAGGGCCGTGGCGAGGCCCACGGCCAGCACCGCCCAGAAGTACAGCTCGGCGCCGTGGACGTGGAGGAAGAGCGGGGCCGTGATTATGAGCAGGTACACTCCTGCCTTGACCATCGTCGCGGCGTGGATGAGCGCCGAGACGCTGGTCGGGCCTGTCATTGCCGTCAGCAGCCACTCGGTGAAGGGGAACTGCGCACTCTTGGTGAAGGGGCCCATCGCGAAGAACAGCAGCGGCACTGCGCCGAGATATCTCAGCGCCTCCGCGTGGTGCAGCTCGCTGATGGCTGCAGTGCCCGTGGCCGCGTAGAACAGCGCCACGGCCACGAGGAAGAACGCGTCGCCGAATCTGACCGTCAGAATCGCGCGGAGGCCAGCAACGCTGGGAGGCCAGCCGTATTTCACGCCGAGTATCCTCTCGTCCTTGCCGACCCACTTGTCGTACTCGTCGCGGTACCAGTGCCCTATGAGCGCCCAGCTTGCGAGGCCGACTCCCTCCCAGCCGCAGAGCAGGAACCAGAGACTGTCGGCGTAGACGATAATGAGCATTGACGTGGCGAAGAAGCCCATGAAGAACCAGTACCAGCCGGGCCTGTAGTCTCCCTCCATGTACTTGACAGAGTACAGCGAGATGGCAGCAATGAGCCACGAGACGAGCATCCCCATCGGCAGGCTGAACCCGTCGAGCCTGACGTCAATCCTGGCGCCTATTGCGTCAATCCAGTCAACGCCGTAGACGCCGTGGGGCGGCCTGGCCGTGTAGACCCACGTGGCCAGCAGGGCGGAGATGAACGTACTGGCGGTGACGGCCCACGCCTTGAACTTCTCCGCCATGCTGGACAGCGAGACTACAGACGCGATGAGCGGGGCGAAGATCGCGAGGAATACGGCGAGAGTCACGTCCATAGTTTCACCCCCCTCGCAATACTAAATATATTATCCGCGAGGAGTCTCGAAAACGGCGGGACCAGCAGTAATACTGAAATGAAGGCGAGCGCGACAATCGAGATCAGCGCGATGTCAACAGGCCCCCTGTCTTCCCTCTTGTGCGGGCCGAAGAATATGAGGCGAGTCGCGTTGAACGCGTAAATGGCGGTGACGAGCAGCATTAACGCGTAGGGCACGTAGTAGTGGTACTGGGTCCCGAAGCGCTCGGCATATGCCACCGTCAGCACGATTTCGGAGATCATGCCTATTGTCAGTATCCCGGCGAGGTTGAGGAAGCCGACTATTGCCGCCCCGGCGAGCTCCGGGCGCCAGCCGTACAGCCCTCCCATTCTGTCTATGTCGCGCGTGTGCACGTACATTATCAGGTAGCCTGCTGTCATGAAGAGGACGGCCTTCCCGAGCCCGTGACTGAGGTAGAACAGCGCGGCAGCAGTGTACCCGTGCGGGTTCATCAGCGCGACCCCGAGTAGCATATACCCCATCTGGGACACCGTCGAGTACGCGAACAGCCTCTTCGTGTCGCGCTGCAAGTACGCCATGAGGCCGCCGTAAACTGCAGTGGCTATTGCGTAGTAGACGAGCCACTCGCCCCACTCACTGCTGGGGAGGACGTACATCCCTATCGCCGCAATTAAATAGCCGCCGATCCCGACGAGCACGGGACTTAACAGCGCCGACAGCGGCGTCGGGGCCTCGGCGTGAACGTAGGGCAGCCACATGTGCACGCCGAGCGTCGCCATCTTAATCAGCGAGCCGACGAGTATGAGCAGGAAGGCGGCATAGTCAGCGCCGAGGCGGCCGTAGCCGGCCAGGAGGGGGACGTAGTACACCCCCCTAAGGCAGAGAAGCAGGAACCCGGCGAGCGCCAGGAACGCGCCTATGTGCGACCAGACCAGGTACATTACCGTTATTCTGACGCGGTCGCCGTACCCGTAGTACAGCACCTGGAACAGGGAGGCTATCAGCGCTATCTCTATGAACACGTAGACAGTGATTAAGTTGGCAGCGACGAAGGCGCCTGCAAGCCCCCCGACGAAGAAGCCGTAAGTCAGGTAGAACACTGACGTGTCCATGCCGACCTCGTGGCTTCTGTGCTCCATGTAGGGCGGCGAGAACAGCGCGACAAAAATGCCGACGAGCGCGACCGTGAGCGCAAAGATCGCGTTGTACGGCACTAGCCTGAAAGCGGTAAGGTTGAATCCCTCGAGCGGGCCCTCCCTCAGCTCGGCGCCGGAGAATGTCACGTACGCCGACACGGCAAGCAGAGGCAGCAGGGACAGCGCGCATATGAGGCCTGCGCTGTACGGCGAGCGCTTCGCGGCTGCGTACGCCGCCAGCGATGCCAGCATTGGTATTACAACAAGCGGGAGGATTGTCATGCCTCCTCCTTGCTGGCTATTGCTGTCACGTCAACGTCGCGAGTGATGGCGTAATTCCTGTATATCAGCGCCGCGAGAATTGACGCCTCCGAGACCGAGACCATCACTAGGATGAGCACGATGTAGAACGCGAGTGTTGGGTTTGCGGCGAGTGCCGGAGCGAGCATCGTGAAGCCGCCAACCGTCACGAGCTCCAGCGATATGAGTATGCGCACTAGATTCCTGGTGACGGCCACGCTGTAGAGGCCGAGCAGCACCAGCATAAGCCCGACGGCAAGGGCCGGTACCGCGCTCATGCCCTCCTGGCAACTTCCACTCCCACTAGAAGAGACGCTGCGGCGACCGCAGCGAGCAGCACGATTATATTAATTGCGTCGCCGGGCGCGATTGCCGCGCCAGACGCCGGCAGAGCGGGAGCCGGGGCGGTCCACAGGAGAACTCCCAGCGCGGCGGCTATTACAAGTACGATCGACGCGAGAATAAAGTAACCGCCGCGCCACCTCTGCGCGCTGGCGTACATGGCTGCGGTGACTATTACCAGCAGCATTACGGCGCCGACGTAAATGATGAGTACTAGGAATGCCGGGGCGAACTGAGCCAAGTACGCGTAATAGGCCCCTGTCATGCTCGCCGCAGCCGCGAGACTCGCGGCGGAATAAACATTGTCTCTCGCTATCACAGTTAGCAAGCCGAAGAAAAGAATTGCCGAGAGTAGGACTATATCGGCCACAGCCCCTTCACTCTGGGTATTTAAAAAAGATTCTTGTTATTCATTTCAAGATAATAACAGCCCGGGTGATAACAGCCCGGAATCCCGCCCCGGGCCGCTAGCGGCACTGCCTTCTGAGAATCTCGGCAAGCTCTGTATGCCCGCCTCTCAGCGCTACATCGGCCGGGGTTCTGCCCCCACGATCTCTCGCGCAGGCGTCCGCGCCGTGTTCGAGAAGCGCGAACACGACCTCCCTGTGCCCTCTCGCGGCGTGGTGGAGCGGCGTCTGCCCGTTCTTGTCCACGGCGTTGGCGTCCGCGCCGTGCCTAAGCAGAATGCGAGCCACGTCCGCGCGATTCCTCGAGGCTGCCGCGTGAAGCGGCGTCCAGCCGTAATTGTCCCTGGCGTTCGCGTCCGCGCCGCTCTTGAGCAGCACCTCAACAATTTCCGCCCTGCCGCCAGCTGCCGCCAGGTGTAACGGGGTCGAGCCGCCGTTGTTCCTTGCATTCACGTCGGCGCCGTGCGCTATTAGGATCTCGACAACGTCTCTGTGTCCGTAAACTACAGCGTAGTGAAGCGGCGTCCAGCCGTCACTGTCGCGGACGTTGGGGCTCGCGCCGGTTCTCAGCAGCTCGACTACTCTCTCTGCCTCCCCGAGACGCGCGGCCTCCAGGAGCTCGTCCATGCGCGCCACAGCCTCCGGGGCTTATAATTGCCGTGCCCCGGCCCCGGGAGGGGTCATGAGCTGGGGGGCGCTATTTGCACTCGCCGGGAGGCAGCGGTCTCACGCACGCCTTGATGGCGGCTCCCTCCACCGCGACGCTCATCGGCTCCAGGCACAAGCCCCTCAAGAACCCCTCTATGTGCAGCCTGTAGGTGTCAGCGGTATCCTGCGATAATTTTATCGGGAGGTTTGTCATTTCGATGCACGGGGAGCTCTCGCCGCCTGCAGTTGAAATAGTGCCAAACCCGCCGAGTTTTGCCATCTCCTTCAGCCCCCGGAGCGCCTCTGTGCCGCTCTCCCACTGAAACATCTCCCTAATGACCCGCCCTGTTGCCTCTCCCTCTATTGCGAATATCAGGGCTGCGGCATCGCCGACGTACCTCCTCAGCGCCGTGACGAACGCCTCGGCGGTGTCGGCCGGGATAGCTATGATTCTGCGGCCGCGGTACTCGATGATTCCCCTGTCCATGTCTATTTTCAGCTCGCCCTTGAGTATTTTCTTGAGAGCACTGAAGAGCTCTATCATATCAACTCCGCGAGCCTGTCTGTGAGCCTGTCTAGCTCTAGAAGCAGGAGCCCCACGTTGGCATTCGGCGAGGCGAGCGCAACGAGACACAAGCCCTTTATTGCTTTTGTCAGCACGAGCCTGTCCTCGTACTGGACAATTGCGTGCTTCAGCTCTCCAAGCTTTAATTCCTCTCCAAATCTCACCAGCGCGCCTCTCGCTAGAGCCCACATTGCTGCGACAAGCTTGGGGTCGCCCGTTGGCATGATGTAGGCGACTGGTAGGCCGTCTCTCCTGGCCACGAGAGCCCCGGACACGTCCCCGCCGCTGCGTGACATGAATGCTGCCAGCTCGTCCTTTATGAGGTCCTCGAGAGAAGGGGCCGCGAGCTTGCCCTCCTTCTGCGAGCTCATCAATTAAAGCGTGCAGGTACATTAAAATTTTTTTCTTGTGTATACACTAGGAACTACTGTTGCCGCGGGTTTACGCGCACTTGCAGAAGCCTCTCCCGCTCTGCCGGCCCTGCCGGAGAGGCGGCCCAGATCTGTCCCTGATAGTCGAGCCTAGCGCTGAGGCTCTTTTTTTGCGCAGCCGCCTGTAAAGCCGCGAGCCTCGCCGCCTTCAGCCCCTCGAGCCGCCCTCTGCCACCGTCCTAGACGCCTGCGCCCCCTCTGTTAAGCCGCCGCGCCGGGCGGGCGCATCCAGCCGACTGCACTATACAGCTGCACTCTTCTTAGCCAGCTGCTCGAACGTGACGACCTTCATGTCCTCCGGCATCTTGGCAAGCGGCCCGACTCTCGCCGTGATTATGAGCTTGACGCCCCGCTTTGCCGCCAGATCGACTACTCTCTGCGTCACTATGCCGTCCATTACTATCGCGTAGACCGCGCCTTCTGTAGATGCCAGGAAGTCCGGGAGCTCCCTCACAGGCACTCTCTTTATCAGCGACCAGCTCGCGTCGTACAGCTCGGCCTCGAGCGTCCCGAGCATCTCCTCCACCTTCTTGCTGGCATCAAACGGGAGAGAGAGCTGGGGCTGTTGCGCCTGTGCTGCCGCCTGCTCGGCCTGCTGCTGGGCCTGCTGCCGCTGTTGTGCCAGCCACTCCTCCGCTGGTATCTTGTTTCTCAAGGCCTTCGCGATCTCTTTGGCTGCCAGCTGCTCGACCTCCCTGCCAGGCGGCGCGCGGGCGATGTAGTCTATGTGTGCGACCTTCAGCAGCTCTCTGATTACCATCTCGCCGCCCTTGTCCCCGTCAACAAACAGTACTGTTGTCTTCTTCTTGCTCAACTCCACAACTGTCTGGGGAATTCCCTTGCTTATGCCCTCCAGCGCAATGACATTTTTATACCCGTGCTTCACCAGGTTAATAACGTCGGCCCTCCCCTCGACTACAATCAGCGTGTCGGCCTTGTCCACGTCGGGACCTGCCGGCAGCCTCTCAGGGCCGTACTCTATCACCTCGGCCTTGGCCACGTCCTCTTTCAGCCTCTCGAGTATTTCCTTGGTGTCTGGCAGCACCTCCTCCTCTATTATTTTCACGAGCTCCTTGGCCCTCTCTATAATTCTCTTTCTTTTCTCCTCGCGGAGGTCCTTGATTTCAATTACCTTTACCGTGGCCGGGTATGGCCCCACTCTCTCCACGCTCTCAACCAGCGCCGCGATGAGCGCGGTCTCGTATCTGTCCAAGTTACTCGGTATGTACACCCTTCCCTGGGTCTTGCCGTCCCTCTCTGTTATCTCGACCTCTATGCGCCCAACGCGGCCTGTGAGCTGCAGCTCTCTTAAGTCTATGTCCCTCCCGAGCAGCCCCTCCGTCTGCGAGAATACAGCGCCGATTACATCTGATTTATCCACCGTCCCGTTCACTTCTATCTGTGCGACTATCATGTACTTTGCAGCGATGGTTAAGGCACCCATGGCATCTGCTGCTATCGAGCACCTTTAAAATCTTGAACCTCTTAAAGGTGACTCTTAGTTTGCACTCACGGTGCTGAGGGCGCTCAGACTGGCCGGCGACGTCGTGCGCCAGGCGCTCAAGTACGCAATAGACCTAGCGCAGCCTGGCACGCCGGTGCTGGAAATATGCGAGAGAGTAGAAAAGCTCATCAGAGGCAGCGGCGCGAAGCCGGCATTTCCGGTTAACGTGGGCGTGAACGAGGTCGCCGCGCACTACACGGCAAAGCGAAACGATGTGCTGATGGTGCCGAGGGTTGGCGTGGTGAAAATTGACGTGGGGGTCCAGCGCGACGGGTACATAGTCGATGCCGCGGTTACTGTGGCCCTGGGCTCGCCCTTTGAGGGCCTCGTCAGGGCCGCCAGAGAGGCGCTGAGAGTTGCACTCGAAGCGGCCAGGCCGGGAGTCAAGGCGTGGCAGATAGGCATGGCAATAGAGAGGGCCGCTAAAAGGTTCGGCTTCCGCCCCGTCTACAACCTAACGGGACACAGAATTGAGAGGTATACTATTCACGCCGGCGACGTCGTGCCGAACTATCCCGACACATCGGCGTCACAAGCCCTCAAGCCCGGCGATATTTACGCAATCGAGCCCTTCGTGACAAATGGCGAGGGCTTCGTGACTGAGAGGGGAGAGATCACGATCTACAGACTTACACAGACGAGGCGCAAGGAGTTCCGGCGGCTCATAGACATAGTCAGGGCAGAAGCGGGCCCCCTCCCCTTCTCGCCGCGCTGGTTTCCGCAGATAGACGACGCCGATATTGCGGCCGCGCACAGAGCCGGAGTGCTGCACGGATACGAGGTCCTGGTCGAGAGGTCCGGCGGCTTCGTGGCGCAGTTCGAGGAGACAGTATACGTGGACGAGGACTCCGTCATACTCCTGGCGGACACGCTCGAGCTGCTCTAGCGCCGGCCGTAGGCCGCGGCGCGCCTACTCTCGCGCCCCTGAGCTCTCACCCCCGCCTGCCGCGCGCCTGCACGTTACGGCGTAAAACAGCTTCTCGGCAATCCAGTTTGCCTGAGACCCGACATAGTCGACCTTCCTCCGCAGCTCATAGTCCCGCGGCTCTAGGGCCAGAAGGTCCAGGTATAGACGCTCAACTATCTCTCTCAGCCGCACCACGGCGTCGATGTTTCCCCTGAGCAACTCCTCCGTCGCGCTCCTCCCGAGCTCGCCGGCAACGTCAGCGATGCCGGTCAGGTACGCGTAAACGTCAACGCCGAGCTCCTCGCGCGCAGGCAGCCGCCCTCCCTTCGCGAGCGCGTAGAGAGACGCCGCCTCGACGTATTCCTGGAATCCCGTGGCAGCGCTGCTGTAAAACATTGGCCACTCTGCCACAAGCTTTTTCAGCTTGGCCGCGGCCTCTTCCATATCCCTCAGTGCCCTGTATGCGGCAGAGAAATCGCCCCTTATGACGGAGTACACTACCGCTTTCGAGAGCCTGGCAACTCTGATTGATGTCTGTACAATTTCGTCCTTTGCCTGCTCATACCTCCTAAGCTCGTCATACAGCGATCTAACATCCAGCATTACGCGGGCTGCACGGAAGGATAAAAATATTCATGCCCTTGCTGGGATCGCGCTCGGCAGTAATTGGTTGGGGCAAGCCTGGCAGACGGCGAGCGCGCCTCCTGGCGCTGGCGGCAGAGCCCGACCTCGTGATGCCGCGGCGCAGTGAGGCGCCTGGAGGCGGGAGGCTCGGGGAGGCCTACCGGCGTCCCGGGGGACTCCGGCCCCCGGAGTGCGGCGGGGAGTTAAAGGGAGCGCGTCAGCACAGCAGCGCCACCGCAATCAGCGGCAGCGCGAGCGCCGTCGGCAAGGTCAGTGCCGGCCCGTATCCCCTCGCTCTAACAATGAGGGAGAGCGTGAGGCGCAGACCTGCGTAAATCACGAGCGCAGACAGCAGTAGTAAGATCGCCGCGGCTAACACGCCGCGCGCCGACGCGCGCACGGCCACAAATGTCAGCATTGCCCCGTACGCGACAAAGTCGCCAGTTCCTAGCGCCGCTGACTTCACCCTCACGGTGAACCCGGGAATTAGCAGGCCGCGCCCCTCAGGTCTCGGATTCATCTTGAGCTGCCGCTGTATGATTCTGCCGAGGAGCCCCCTGTTGACCATGAAATAGTCATATACGGCAAGCGAGAGCAGTATCGCGACGACGGTCGCAGCGGGGAGCAGCCACGCGAGCATGGCACCGGCAAGAGAGGCCAGAATGCCCAGAAGCGCATCTCCGCGCTCTCTGTAGACCAGGTAGGCAACAGACGCGCCGAGCAGCGGGGACGCGGCTATCGCGCACGCTGCAGCGCGCTCGTTCACAATGCCGTTGATGTAATATAGAAATGCATAGAATTGCAAAATGCCCGTAGATAGCGCGAACCACACAAAAAGCGAGAAGAGCTTGACGAGGCGCCTGCGAGATGCCAGAAAGTAGAGCGCTACCGTTGCCGCGAGCAGGAGTGAGAAGAACACCGCCAGGTTGTAGGCAGCTGTCTCCACACCCTCAGAGCTAGAGTAGGGCAGCGGCTGGAGCGGCACAGGCCTGGCGCCGGTGTTTATCAATGCGGGGAGCGACCCGAGGATTGCGGCGCTCGCGGCCAGCGCCGCGGCTAGCCCCGCGCCGCTGCCCCTCTCTGCTGGCATGACGGCGCGAGCGTGTCGGTGCAGCCGGGCGCTCGAGCGACGGCACTGGGCGGGCCCCTCGCCCGGCGGGGGGCACTCATCCATGCGCCGGGACGGCGCCGGGAATTAATAAACATCCGGCGCGGCGGCAGAAAGGGCGCGCGGAATGGCGCGGCATTCAGCGGGTAGAGCCCCTACGTCCTGGGAGCGCTCCCAGCGGCACCGGGCGGCTCCACGCTTCTGGCTAAGCGCTCCACCAACAATTCCGCAGTGGCGCTGGGCATCGCCAAGCAGCTGGAGGAGACAGTACTCGGGCATAGCGCGCCCCGGCCCGAGCTACGCGGCGCAGCTCCCCAAAGCAGGCCGGGAGTAACGGGGACGGCCAGAGGGGGTGCTGCCGCTGAGACGGCGGCGCCGGCCTCTCAGCACAGCTACAGTTACGAGCCTCCCGTGAGCCCCCTGCGGCAGCGCTCCCGACGCGAATCGCGCAGCCCCTCCCCGGCAAGAGCTCCCTAATGCCGCGGACCAACCCCAGCCGGCCGCAATATTGCCGTCCGGGCCTGCCGCGCAGCTCTCGTAACCGTTTTTAGCGGCAATGGGGCGCTCGGCTGTGGCTGTTTTCAACACTCCGTGCACGGTCATCATGGGAGTTGTCGCCGGGAGGGCGGTGTACGTAGAGCTCAATAGCGGGGAGAGACTGGAGGAGCCAGTCAACGTCAGCATCGACTCCGCAGAGCCCAGGATCGGCGAGGGGGAGCTCCTGAGCGGGCACATTGCAATTACTTCGCTCTCAACTACAATAGTCAAGGCCATAGCGCTCAGCAAGCCGGCATACGTGCTCGAGCTCGGCGGGCTGAGACCTCTGGCGAGGGGCGCCGTGAGCGTCAGGGGCGTGAGGGCCAGGGAGTTTGGCGCCTGGGAGCAGGTGTGGAACAAGCCCGTGTACCTGTCTGCAGAGAGCCCGACGCTGGTTGTGTGTGCGTCCCGCGCGGGCCCGCTACTTAACATAACCGTCGCGCCGTCTGACGTCGAGCTCGCTAGCGTGATTGCAGCCACGACGGACGCGCTGAAGGGAGCGGGCGAGGTCTCGCTCAACTGTATGTGCAGGCTCCGTGCGCTGCCGTGCGAGGTATTCGCGGTCAGGGGCAGCGCGTACGCTCTTGCCAGGTTCTACCTCAACTCGTCATCGCCTAAGTGGGCCACCGCACTTTTCGTTGTTAGCGAGGGCGGCATTACCCTTCACAGCGTTAAAGTTGAGTTGCCGGAGGCAGCGCGCACAGCGCGCGAGCTTGCCAAGTACCTACTGAAGTAACGCACATAAGGGCGCGCGCGAGGGTCTGCAATGATAGAATACGGCGTTGTGCTCGCGGGGGGCTTCGCGACGAGGCTCCGGCCTCTCAGTTACACAAAGCCAAAGCCTCTCTTCCCAATTCTTGACAAGCCCGTGATAGACTGGGTGCTGGAGAGAGTTGTAGAGATAGCAAAGCCGGTTGTGTCCGTCAGGTATCTCTCCCACGCCATAAGGAACTACTTAGGCACTAGGTGGGGCGACGCCGTGAAGATAGTGGAGGAGGACAGGCCGCTGGGTGACGGCGGCGCCGTTGCTCACGTGGTGGAGAATCTCGGCATCAACGGCCCCGCTCTAGTCGCTTACGGGGACGTCTTCACTGACATCTCAACAAAGTCGCTGTGGGAGTTTCACAAGAGGTCTGGCGCAGCCGTAACAATAGCGCTGGTACGGGCCCCGCCGGAGGACGTCGCGAGGTTTGGAGTCGCGGTGGTTAGCGACAGCGGCAGGATCGCGCAATTTGTGGAGAAGCCGAAAGAGCACGTCGGGAGTAATCTTGTCAATGCCGGCTTTTACGTGTTCGAGTATGATGCACTCCGCGAGTTCATAAAGCCGAACAGCGGCGAGCTGAGGATAGCGAGAGACCTCATTCCGCGCATGATGAGAAAGTTTGATGTCTACGGTTATATCCATGAGGGCTTGTGGTTTGACATAGGCACGCACTCAGACTACCTCAGGGCCAATTTCGCGGCGCTGGAGAGGTTCGGCGCTGGCGTGCAAAGCGTCGGCGACGCTGTGGTAGTCCCGCCGGCGTATGTAAGCAAGGGCGTGACAATCGAGCCCGGGAGCGTCATCGGGCCCTACGCAGTCGTGGGAGGCGGGAGTAAGATAGGGCCCTACGCGCGGATTAGAGAGAGCGTGCTGATGGGCGGTGTAATCGCGGGGGCCGGCGCTTACGTCCGCCGCTCAATAATTGGCGACGGCGTGGTGCTCGGGAGGTGGGCCCGCCTTGTGGAGGCTGTGGTGGCAGAGGGGGTTTACATAAGGGACGAGGTTCACGTCGAGAGAGGCGCCATGATAGGCCCAAATAGAGAGGTCGAGGGAGATGTCAGGAATGGCGAGGTGCTACCCTAACGCCATCATCAATTCCAACCGCGCCACGGACTCTCTCACGCCCTTTAAGGGCGCGAGACAGGCCGGATCTTAGCTATTGCCTCTGAGAGCCGCGGCGGCCACTCGCGACGGCCGGCGCCAGCTCTCGGTGCAGTCCCTATCGTGCTACAATAATACCTGCTATTATTACCGCGATGCTTAATACTACAAGCGCAAGTACAACCTCAAAGCTGGCACCTGCGCCGAGCAGTAGTTCTGCCGTCGCGACATGCACAGTCATGAGTACAATGAAGAGCCCTGCTATTATCAGCGCGGCCCCCGCCTTAGTCGCGAGCTCCATGCGTCTGAGCGCCGCAGAGGCCTATACCACTCCTCGCTCTCCACTCGGGATCTCCGTGGTTGCAGGACTCGCGCCCCCGGCAAGTGCCGCCTCTAGCACTCTGATTGCGTTTACTCTCGATAGCATTTTGTTATTATTGCCGCAGTACGGCGAGTACACACACTTCGGGCACCCGTCAGCGCACTCGCAGCTCTTTAGAATCTTGAGTGCTATCTCAACGACTCTCCTGAAGTTCTTCAGCAGCAATCTCGCCGTGCCGTTCCCGCCCACGTGGGAGTCGTATATCACAACGACCCCGCTGGGGTAGCTAATCCCGCCGAGGTCCGTCTTCGACGCGCCGACTGCTATCTCGGCGGCAGAAATTAACACGTGCTCTGCGGCGTGATAGCCTCTGGCTCTCTCGTGCCAGTCCACGACGTCGTTCGGGCTGAATCTAACCTGCGGCAAGTAGAGGACGGCGCCCTTAGTCTCGAACTCATACGACAGCGCCCTCTCGCCGAGCATTATCTCGCCCAGCGTCTCGTCCGTTGTGAATCTCTTCAGCGCGTAGCCGTAAACAGTCGTCCTCACGCGCAGTCTGCCGAACTGGTAGTAGGCCCCCTCTGCTTTACCCTCGGCGTGGACTTCAACAATTTCAGGCTCCATGTCCTCAAGCGCCTGCGTCACTAAATCGCCGGCGTCAAATGTCTCAACGACGGCAATCCGCCTTGCCGGATCCAGGCACACAGACCTGTAAGTCCTCCCGCCGTGCATGTATATTGCCTCGGGGTGGAGCTCGTAGAGGGCCAGCGGGAGCTCCCTCTCGCCTACGGCTCTCGCGCCAAGCGCAGCGGGCTCGGCGCACGCGCGCTGCCCCCTGCTCTCGCCGGGCGGGCTCTCGACTACCATTATTTTCACCACGTGCGGCGACCCCCTCATGCTGAGGGCCCTCACGCGCTCGCGCCCCCTGCGAGTTGGCACGAAATACTCACCCGCTCTTGCCAGGAGGCCCCTCCTCGCCAGCTCCTCCGCTATCCTTCTCTCAAACGGCGAGAGCTCGCCAGCTCTCAGCGGCATCTCGGCCGCGGCAGCTATTAGGTGGAGGGAGGCAACGTCCTCGTTCTCGGCCTCGAAGCCGAGGGGCTCCGGCGACCGCTCGAAGAACTCGCGCGGGTAGCTGTAGTAGTACTGGGAGATCGGGTCGTTGCCCAGGATCTGGACGACGTATCCCGTCTGCCCCCTGCGCCCGACCCTGCCAACGCGCTGCAAGTATTTGTTGTAAGAGGGGGGTATCGACGCGAGAATTGCCGCGTCGACGTCGCCCACATCTATGCCAAGCTCGAGCGTCGGCGTGGATATCACAACGCATATCTCGCCGCGCTTGAACGCGACCTCCACTCTCTTTCTCTCATCGGGCGAGAGCCCGGCTCGGTGCACGGCAACTCTCTCGCCGTAGCCCGACATCTTCAGCGCGCGGTATATTATCTCGCTGTATCTGTGGCTGTCGGTGAACAGTATGCACTTGAGCCCGCCATCTACACACGCGGCCGCGAGGCGTGCGGCCTCAGCCCACTTCGATCTATACCTGGGCCTTGCGAGAATTTGCACGAGCCTGCCCCGCCTGCCGCGCGGTCCCTGCACGACTCTCACGTTACTGCTGCCGAAGAGCGCCTGGGCGAACTCCAGCGGGTTCCCCACGGTTGCGCTCGTCGCGATGAGCACGGGCCTCACGAACCTCTTGAGTCGCCGCAGTAGGTAGTGCATGTGCGACCCGAACACGCCGCTGTACACGTGAAAGTCGTCGAGCACCACGTACTCGACCCTGGTCACAACCTCTCTGAACTTCGTCACGTGAAGAAGCGCCTGGTTGACCATGTCCGGGTTGCTTATGATGATGTGCGGAGGCGCGTCGTAGAGAATGCGCCTATCTCTCTGCGGCGTATCCCCGTCGTAGACCATTACTCTCACGCCGAGCTTGTCCGCAAGCCTCTGCAGTCTCGAGAGCTGGTCCCTGGCGAGGGCCTTGGTGGGGTACAAGATCAGGGCAACGGGCCCCCTCTGTCTTTCAAGTGATGATTCCAGCACTGGCGCGAGGAATGCCTCAGTCTTGCCCATTCCCGTGCCGGCGACAATTACGGTGTCCCTGCCGCTTCTTATGCTCTGAATTGCATCGTACTGGTAGCTGTACAGTGCCCTCACCCCGCGCGAGGCGAAGGCCTCGGCAACCTCTCTCCTTAACACGCTGAAGACGTCACAGCACGCCTCGACAACCTCCGCCTCGTCAATCTTCACGTACACGACCTCTCTCCCCGGGTCCTCCGTTATTGCGCCAAGAAAGTCCACGCCGCGGCCGCCGCGCTGGGTTATTAACTTGCAGCACGGCCGCAGAAATTCCATCGCCACGCTCCTGTCTGCCGCGCGCTGATACAACTCAGAAGGCAGGCGTTAGGGCCGCAGCTGAGGAGAGAGCCGGGGGCGGCCGGGAGCTGGCGCGCGATCTAGGACGCCTCCAGGTGCCGCGTCACGAACTTAACGACCTCGGCGTACGCTGCCACGCGGTTCTCGACCTTAGATATCGTGTGGCCCTCATCTGGCAGTATGAGCAACTTGACCTCCCTGCCCAGCTCGCGGAGTCTCTTGGCAAGCTCCTCGGCCTCAGAGACGGGCACGCGCGTGTCGTTTGCGCCGTGGACTATCATCAGCGGCGCTTTTATCTTGTCGACGTGGGAGGCGGGACTGAGCTGCAGCAGCACGTCTCTGTGTCTCTCCAGCGAGCCGTACTCGGCCTCTCTATAGCGCCTTCTCCACGGCGCCGTGCGCTCCAGAAATGTGACGAGATTAAACATTCCCGATATCTCAACGCCGCAAGCCCACATGTCGGGCGCCGTCGCCAAGGCCATCAAGGCTAGGTAGCCGCCGTAGGAGCTACCCATCACGCACGGCCTCTGCCGCGAGATTCCCTGCTCTGCAAGCCACCGCGCGAACGCCTCGACGTCCTTGATGGCGTCCCACCTCTTCTCCACGTCGTCCAGGTGGACGAAAGTCCTCCCGTACCCTGCGCTTCCTCTGTAGTTCGGCGCCGCCACAACTATGCCTGACAGCAAGAGCGCCGCGGTGAGAGGCTTAAGCGCAGGCCTGTCTTGACTTTCTGGGCCGCCGTGTAAGTACACTACAACCCCCCGCGCGCTGCCCGGCGGCCTGTAAATGTTTGCGTGAATTCTCCTCCCGTCGTGACTCACGTACCACACGGACTCGGGCTCGGGCACTCTCTCTAGGGATATTCCGAGCCTGGGAGAGCGCGTCACCTGCACTACCGCATCGTGCCGGTAGGAGTACACCTCGTGGCCTCTGTTTATGCTCGACAGGGAGAACGCGAGAATGCCCTTGCTGTAGTGCATTGACGTGACGACTCCGCGCGGAGTGGATATTCTGTGCACGAGCCCCGACGGAATGTGCATGAGGTAGAGCCCCGACGCGCCCTCCTCGTTCGCTGCAAACGCTATGTAGTTGCCCCACGCGTCGAGCAGCTCCACCTCCTTGTCCAGCTGGACTAGGTACTTCCAGCTGCCAGTGCTCAACTCCATGATTGCAACTCCGACGCACTCTGACTCCATGTTGGTCAAGAAGACAAGCTTTCCACTCCCGATGTACTTTGGCGAGAAGTTAAGAGCCTCGCCGCTGTGTCTCGTCAGCTCCTTCAGCTCACCATCTCTAAACATATAAATTGTGCTATCGAGGTTTGTCTCGTAGTGAGTTATGAATATGCCGGCCTCCGACCACTCCTCAACGAAGTTGAGACCTGGAAGCTCCGCAATCTTGGCGATGCCCCGCGTCCTCCTATCGTAAACGTAGATGTAAAAGTTCTCAGTGCTGTCTCTAGTCGACGAGAAGGCCAGCTTCTGCGCGTCGGGGGACCACGCGCCGAGGTAGTTCACGCCCTCTGCTGACGCCTCCACTATCTCATCGCCGTCAACTACGTAGAGCTGCCACTTCTCACTGCCGCCGCGGTCTGACGTGAACGCCAGGGCCCCATCGCGCGCCAGCTCGTAATCATGCACGCGCGAGCTCCACGGCAGCACAAGGTCATGCGAGGTCCCCTCGAAACGCCACAGCTGCATAGTGCCCGTGATGTCGCTGAGGTAGTATATAGAGCCGTCGGGCCCCACCCGCGGGCTTTCCGCAGAGCGTATCGCCAGCACCTTCCTTATTAGCAGCTCCACGGCGGTCGCGGCCCGCGAGGTTAAATGTTACCACCTAAAAATTTAAAGAGGGGGCCCGGCGGGCGGGTTAGTGAAAGTGAGGCCGAGCTGTACTGAGCTCTATCCCAAGCGAGGGCGCGGCGGCGCTCCAGAGCAAAGCCGGTGGGGAGGAGGAGAGATTCGGCATGCAGGAGGGGCTCCGCGAGCGGGAACTCACGCACCCCGCCGCGAGCTCTGGGGGCAGTAGGGGGTCGGGAGGCACATGGAGAGCCAGCCCATACTGCTCGCGATACCTTCTAAGGGCAGGCTCCAGGAGCCGACTCTCGAGCTCCTCGATGCCATAGGCCTGAGGCCGCTCTCCTACGACGAGAGAGCCCTCGTGTTGCAGACAACGTGGAGCGACATATACTTAATCAGGGCGAGGCCCGAGGATATTCCGTACCTAGTGGAGTCCGGCAGAGTGCGGGCCGGGATCACGGGGCACGACTATGTCGTCGAGTCGGGGTCAAACGTGCTGGAGGCGCTCGACCTGAAGTTCGGGGCCGGGAGGCTTGTGATCGCGGCGCCCAAGTCCGGTGGGATTCGCTCCGTCGACGAGCTGCCTGAGGGGGCCAGGGTGGCCACGAAATACGTAAATATTGCGCGGAGGTATTTTGCGGGAATCGGCAAGGTCGTGAAGATAATAAAAGTCACGGGCTCTGTTGAGGTGCTGCCAAAGCTAGGCATTGCTGATGCAATACTCGACGTAATGTCGACAGGCACGACGCTGGAGATCCACGGGCTGACGCCGGTTGCCACCGTCATGGAGACCTCGGCAAGACTCATAGTACATCCGGACTACGCCAATAACGAGACGATAAACAAGCTGGTCACGTACTTGAGGGGGTACTACGCCGCGCAGGGGAGGAAGATGGTGTTCATGCACGTGCCGCTATCAAAGCTGGAAGAGGTGCTGGCAATTCTGCCGGCAATGGAAGCGCCGAGCGTCACAAAGCTCGCGAGAGGGGACATGTACGAGGTCTTTAGCGTGGTCCCAGAGCAGATACTGCCCGACTTGGTCGTCAAGTTGAAGAGAGTGGGCGTCAAGGACATTGTAGTCATGTCTATCGAGAAGCTTATTATGTAGGCGCCGCTGCTCGGCTCCTGGTTCTGTTGCCGCCTAGCAAATGTGCTAAGCGCGTAGTGGAAAAATTCCTGAGAACTATTTTAATTCGGCTAAACCTGCTCCACCTCGGCAACCGGGGACTCCCTGCGGCGCAGGGCAAGGTAAAGGCCGAGTAGAGAGGCGCCGCCGGCCGCGGCCAGCGCGTCAAATGTTGTTATGGGCACGCCCCAGACGAATGCAAGCACTGGCGTCTTTACCACCTTCTCGAGATCTCCATTGACGTTTATCACCTCGCTCACCTTGACCCTATCGCCGACGCTCACGTGCATTCTGTAGGTGCCAGATAGCACGTCGGCAAACACTACCGAGCCCGCGTCATCAGTCCTGCCGGCGGCAGGAAAGCCCGCGAGCGCAACCGCAGCACCCTTTATTGGATGGTTCAAGGCGCCGACCACAATAACACGCACGGTGTACAGGTTCAGCGTTACCGGCGGCACTCTCTCAATCAGCGAGTTCACCTCCACCCTAGCAGCTGGCACGCCCCGGTAGTATATCTCCACGTCAAACGGCTCGGGCTTGAATAATCTCACCTCCACGTACCCGGCAGAGGCCACGGCCTCAAACTTCGTGCAGTTCGCCGAGAGGCTGCCGACCGGCCTCCCCTTGTTGTCGAGGACTGGTATTCTCAGAGGCCTCCACTCAATAAGGAAGGTGTAAATTCCGGCCTCTCTGGCCTCTCCCATATGCGCCACGATGTACGCCTGCCTGCCGTCCGGCGATATTGAAGCCGCCCTGGAGCCGCCCTGCCACGCCAGTCTCATGTCTGTGGCGTTTGCTATGAGCGCATTTCCCGGAGTCCTAATTGCGACAATTCTGGCGAGCTCCGGTAGCTGCACAGTAATTGCCGTCCACGCTCCCTCTGCCACATCCTCGTTCGTGACGTTGACCAGAGCCCTGTCCGGCAGCCATCTCACTCTCGCGCCTCTATACACAATTGGTATGTAGATCACATTGATGGGGGATTGCATGCTTGACGCAACTTTAAACCACCCGCCATAAACTATCGCTATCTTATAGAACAGCGTGAACTGCCACACAGGCGGTATGAGGTAGGATGCGGTTCTTATGACTATATTCTCAGTGGCGCTCTTGGTTATGTCAACGAGATCTCCCTCGACGCGCACGTCGCCGCTGAGAGTCCGGCCGATGAGCGTTACGTCAGCCGCGTAGGCTATAACTACGTAGCCGAGGAGGTTCCAGCCGCTCGGCACCTCGACGTTCCCGCCGGTCACCTGGAGCTCCTCGCCGGCGCCTATGACTGCCGTCTGCTTGGAGAGACTCTTGACCAGCATGACTGCAGGTAGCTCAGGCCCCCGCGATATCTCAATTCTGTACGACCCCTGCTCGGTTATTTCGACTAGCTTCGGCTCTACTCTGTACGCGAGCTGAGACTCGCCGCTGAGGCTCTCCACGGACTTTATGACATAGGGGAGGTACGGCTCGATTGTAATTCTTACCATTTCTCTGAACTTTTGCGCGGCGGCCTTCGTAACGCTCACGGTAATTGTGGTGCTTGCGTTGAGCGGCACATACTCGGCCTTCGCGTACATGTAGGTCACTCTCAGTCTGACGTCGACGGCGCTCTTGGCCGTGTTCACTAGCGTGACTCTACTGACGTCAGGCCCGGCGTAAATTATAGAGGGGAGCCCGCTCTCGTCGAGCGTCATGCTTATTCGCCCGTCGGCGCCTGCCTTAATTGACGGATACGCACCTAGGAATTCTATTTTCATTCCGGTATATGCATACTCCTCTCCCGGCGTGAGGTACGGCTTCGTGAGCGATGCAAAATTCGCGCCCGACCCCACGCCGGGTATTTTCACTGTCATCTCCTCCGTGCTGTACGCAATGTACTCTACCTTCGCCACGGGCGGGATCACTACTGTGTTCACTGCCAGTAACAGTGCAGCAAAGCACAGTACGAGCGCAACTGCCCTGACCATCGTTGCCGGGAGGCCCGGCGCATTTTACTCCATCGCTTAAGAGCGGCGCCGAGTTCCGGCTGCAGCGCGTAACACAGGCGACTGCAGGCGCCCGCCCGTGAGCCGCGCTGCGGCGAGACGGGCGCGGGCCCGTGCGGGCTCTGGCAGGGATTCCGTGGCGCTGGCCCCGCCGGCAGGGTGGGTCTGGAAAGACGCTACGAGAATGCCTTAACCAGCCTTGCCAAGTAATCCCAGTACTCGTCGAGCTCGCGCTCTAGCTCCTCCAGCTCCTTGCCTGTCAGATGGTCGAAGCGACCCTGCGCTTGGATGAAGTCCCTGAGCGGCCTCCTCTTGGACTTGTCTATGTGCGCGTTGCTGGGCGGGTTGAGCCTAAATCTGCCGCGCTCCCACTCGTACAGCGGAAAATATCCTGTCTCAACGGCGAGTCTCGCAATCTCCACAGTTCTATTCTCAGGGAAGCGCCATCCGGCCGGGCACGGGGCGAGCACGTGGAGAAAGGCAGAGCCCTCTGCCGTATATTCAAGCGCCCTCTTGACTTTGTTCACCATGTCAAGCATGTAAGCCACGCTGGCGGTTGCCGCGTACGGCACCCTGTGCGCTACGACTATGCCCATTATGTCCTTCTTCCGCTGGATCTTCCCCCGTATGGCCGCGCCGACTGGCGTCGTGGTGGTCCACGCGTACTTCGGCGTTGACCCGCTCCTCTGGATTCCAGTATTCATGTACGCCTCGTTGTCGTAGAGTATATAGAGAATTCCGTGCCCGCGCTCGAGCATCCCGCTCAGCGCCTGAAGGCCTATGTCGTAAGTGCCGCCGTCGCCTGCCACCACGATGATTTTAGTGTCGCCGGCATCCCACATGCCCTTCCTCTTTAGAACCTTTATCGCTGCCTCAATTCCCGAAGCCGCAGCAGCTGCGTTTTCAAATGCCACGTGAATGTACGGGTGGTGCCACGCAGTATCAGGGTAGGGAGTCGTAGTGACCTCGACACACCCTGTTGGGTTGACAATTATGGCGTTGGGGCCCACCGCCTTTGTTATCCAGCGCACGGCAAGCGCGGCCCCGCAGCCGGCGCACATTCTGTGCCCAGGCGCGAGCATCTCCTCGCGCGGGAGGTCCCTAATGCTTCTAAAATAGGCGGTCATGCCCTCACGCCCATCATCACGACCCTGCTCTCCCGCGCGTCTCTCAGCATGTTGAAGACCTCGTACATGTCGCGGACGTAGATAGTGCGCTGGCCTATCCCGTGAATCACGCAGACGCACGGCTTGGTCACCCCGCGCGCGTACATCGCCGCCATCATGTCAGCGCAGAGAGGCCCCTCGGCAGGGCTCCCGAAGAGCACAGCTCTGTCGACTACAGCAAATGCCCTCACGCCCTCTAGTGCCTTGATTAAGTCATTGCCGGGAAACGGCCGGTACAGCCTTACCCTGACCACTCCAGCCGCCACCCCTCGCTCCCGCGCCATATCCGCGGCCAGCACGGCGTTACCGTAAGCCGCACCACCGTAAGTCACAATTGCATATTCTGCATCGCTCATCTTATAGGTCTCCACCACGCCGTACGAGCGGCCGAACTTCTGCCCGAAGAGTAGATCCACGTCCTTCGCAGCGCTGTAGGCCTCTCTCATTGCGAGGACCTGCTGGTACTTGAACTCGTAGTACCAGTCCGGGGACGCGAGGGGGCCCATTGTCACAGGCCTTCTCGGGTCGAGAGTGTGGGGCCTCCTGATCCTGGGTACGAACTTCCTCACCTCAGCCTCGTCATGTAGCTCTACGGGCTCCATTGTGTGGCTCATGAGGAAGCCGTCATACGCAACCATCACGGGCAGGTACACAGACTCTGCCAGCCTGTATGCCTGTATAATCGTGTCATAGACCTCCTGAGCTGACGCGGCAATGTAGATCGCCCAGCCTGTGTCTCTGGCGTTCATCACGTCGCCGTAGTCGCAGTGTATGCTCAGAGGCGCCGAGAGCGCTCTCGCCGGAACCGCCATGACGATGGGGAGTCTCATTCCGCTGGCTATGTGAAGCGTCTCGTGGGCTAGCTCCAGCCCCTGGCTGCACGTTGCGGTGAACACCCTGGCGCCAGCGGCCGACGCGCCTATAACCGCCGACAGCGCCGAGTGTTCGGACTCCACGTGTATTATCTCGGCGTCGAGCTCGCCTCGCGCCGCGAATTCTGCCAGCTTCTCGACCGTAGTCGTCTGTGGAGTGATGGGATATACCGCAATTACATCCACGTCTACTGCCTTCACGGCGT
>JAJHRB010000021.1 GCA_020833025.1 Thermoproteaceae archaeon
TCCACGTGTATTATCTCGGCGTCGAGCTCGCCTCGCGCCGCGAATTCTGCCAGCTTCTCGACCGTAGTCGTCTGTGGAGTGATGGGATATACCGCAATTACATCCACGTCTACTGCCTTCACGGCGTACGCGGCTGCGTAATTGCTTGTAAGCGCCTCAATCCTTCTCGCTGCTTGCCGCTCCTGCATCGTGCAGGGCAGCCTGGCAGTAAATAAGCTATCACGCCGCTGCCTGAGCTCCTCCGCAGCCGCCTGCCGGTGCCTTGGCTGATCTCAGGAAGCCCCCCGCTACCTCGCGTTGACTTGCCGACACGCATCGCGACGCGGCGCTTGTATAGAGTAGCGCAGCGGAGGCCCTCTTGCTCGCGCTCGGCGTGCAGGTCGCCGCGGCGCGGGGCTGGGGCGCGACGTGCAGCGCCGCGGTCTTCGCGCTGACGGCCGCGCTCCTGGCCCTTGCATGCAGAGGATATCTCGCCGGGGCGGCAGGAGACGTGTCTCTGGCGCTTAAGTACGGTGCCCGGGCCCGCCGGGAGGGCGCCGCCGGCTAGAATTGCGATTGCGCGTGGCGCGGGCCCGAGGAGGCGGGTTGAGGGGCCTGCAGTGCGACACGGCGCCCCCACGCCGGGGCGATGCTCTGCCCGACGGCGCGCTCCAGCTGCCAGGCCGAAATGCGGGAAGGCGCCAGCAGTGCGGACGGCGAGATCCAGCGCCGGGCCCGAGGGCGGGAGAGGCGGGGGGATGGGGGCACGGCGCCATCAGCCGGCAATCTCCGGGCACCGCTCCCTATGGTCCAGGACTCATCACTGATCGGGCACTCCGAGGCGGCCTGTTTCCTCCCTGCATGAGGTGATAAAAGTCCGTGGCGCTAGGCGCGAGAGCCAGTAGGCCGGCGCGCAGCGGCCTTCCCTGGACCTCGGGAAGTGATGGACGGCCAGTCCGGCCTAACGCTAAAGCCAAGAGTGCGCGGACCCAGCGCCCTCACAATCTCAGCGCCGGATAGGTCCCGCTCGCCGAGTTAGAAGAGCCCGCGCGGTCTACTAGCGCTGCCGATATGCCAGAAAGTCTGGCGCGCGGGCTGAGACTGCACTGCTGGGCGCGTCGGTCCCGGGCCGGCACGTTAACAGAGCTCGAGACGCCGGGAGGGCTGTTGCTGCGGCTAGCCGGCGCTCTGCTCCCTGCTGAGAGCGGTTAGTAGCGCGCAGGCGACATGAGGTGCGGCGCGGTCTTTGCTCACTTCCGCGCGAGCCAGCTAGTAAAATAACGACGGCTCGGGAGTGTAGCCAGCCAGTATCTCGGCAACGGCGTCCTTAACGCGCCTGGCAATGTCGGGATCCGGCCTGAGTTCCTCGGGCCACTTGCGGCCGCCGTACTCCTCGGGGAGCTTTCTAGTAGCATCAATTCCGAGCTTCGAACCGTAGCCAGGGACTGGGGAACCTGTGTCGAGGGCGTCAGTGTGAGCCCCGGGAATTATTACAACGTCGCGCTGGGGATCGACGCGCTGCGCTATTGCAAAGAGCACCTCCCTTACGTCGTGGACGTTGATGTCGTGATCCACTACAATTACAATTTTCGTTAGCGAGAGCATGTGCCCGAGCCCCCACAGCGCCATCATCACCTTCTTGCCATGTCCCGGGTACCTCTTCCTTATGGACACTATGGCAATCCCCTGAAAGAGGCCGTGGACAGGCAGGTTAATGTCGACCACCTCAGGAATGAGAAATTGCAATACCGGCAGGAACACGCGCTCTACGGCCTTGCCGATGTACGCGTCCTCTAGAGGCGGAGGTCCCACCACCGTGCCGTAGTATATCGGGTCGCTGCGCCTCATTATGGACTCCGCCCGGAAGACGGGATAGAGACCGCCCGGGTCGTAGACTCCGTAGTGGTCGCCAAAGGGCCCCTCGCGCCTCAAGTCCTTAACGTCGATGCAGCCCTCTACCACGGCCTCGGCGCGTGCTGGCACGTAGAGGTCGGTCGAGACGCCCCTCATGACCTCAACGCCCCGGCCCCTCAACACCCCGACGAATAGATACTCGTCCAGCGGGTAGGGCACCGGCATGGCGCCAGCCAGGAGAAAGACGGGATCTCCGCCCAGCACTATTGCGGCGTCCACGCACTCGCTGGCACTTGAGAGCAGGTCCGCGGCCCTCTTGTGAATTTGCGCGTGGACTATTGCCTCGCGCTCGCTCAGTATCTGCACTCTGTAAACTCCGATGTTTGTAATGCCGTGCTGGCCCCTCGTTATCAGCAGGCCGTAGGTTATGTAGCGCCCGGCATCGCCGGGCCAGCTCCTAAACGCCGGGATCGCGAGAAGGTTGGGCTCTTCGACCACCTCCGCGACGGGCCCCCTCTTCACGACGCGGGGGGCCGCGCGCCCCAATTCCAGTAATTTTACCGCTGCCTTGATCTTGTCCCACGCCGACAGCGGAGGGGGGCCTGTGAGGAGCTCAAGCGCGCGCCTGCCTGCATCCTCAAGCCTGTCAACCCCAAGCGCCGTCTTTATGCGCTCGAGCGAGCCGAAGATATTGCCGACAACCCTCCAGCCTGGAAACCCCCTCACAGACTCGAAGAGCACGGCGGGGCCCCTCGCGTACATTACCTGTCTGAGAACTTCCGGGATCTCTAGCTCGGGCGACAGCGGCCTTTTGACTCGTCTCAGCCAGCCTCTCTCCTCAAGTGCGGTAATGAATTCGCGGAGGTCTGAGAATTCCACGAGCTGCGTCTCCCGCGCGATTTTAAACTCGGCATAGTTTTTTATTCGGCACATGCAAAGGCGCGTGACAAGACAGGCGTCCCTCGCCGCGCTCCTCGTGGCGCTGGCGGCAGTCGCGGCGCTCCTCTACTTGTACCAGCACTTGCACCAGCCCCCTGAGGCCGCGACAGGCACGCCCGCGAGGCTTCGCGTGGGTCTGCTGCCTGTAATTGACGCGCTTCCGTTTGTTGTAGCTGAGAGCGAGGGGCTCTTCAGCGCAGAGGGCGTCAACGTGGAACTCATTTACTTCGGCTCCGCGAGGGACAGAGACGCTGCAATAATGACGGGGCAGGTTGATGTCGCTGTGCACGATCCTGTCGGCGCGCTGCTGCTCATCAGCCGCGGGGCTCCCATTAAGATAGTCGCGTTCGTCTGCTGTCTGCGCGACGAGGACGCAAACGTCGGCTTCTACTACGTGAGGGCGCCGGGCGCGCGAGAGGTGAGGACCGTCGCGATATCGCGCGGCACGATTATTGAATACGTCGCGTCGAAGTTAGTGGCGGGCAATGTGACATTTGTTGACACGCCCAGCATCTTGAACAGATTCCAGCTGATGATTGAAGGGAGGGTTGACGCTGCAGTGCTCCCAGATCCCTGGGGGACTCTCGCGCTGGCGAAAAACGCAACGCTCCTGGCGAGGCACAGGGATCTCGTCGTGCTAGTCGCCAGGGCTGAGCTGCTTGAGACGCGCGAGGGCCGCCGCGCGCTAGAGAGGCTTGCGAGAGCGCTGAATGAGGCCGTCGACGCGTACAGCGCAAATCCCGACAAGTACTGGAGCCTAGTTGCGGAGAGGCTCAACGTGCCGCGAGAATTGAAAGGCGCGTACCGCGCAGTCTGGAGGGCGCGAGTCGCGGAGGTGCCCAGAGAGCTCTTCGAGAGCGTGGCGGCATGGCTGAGGGAGAGGGGCCTGGTAGAGAGGCAGCTTAAGTATGAGGAGTGCGTTGGATGATAGAATTGCGAGACGTCTGGTTTAGGTACAGGGAAGGTCCCTTCGTGCTCCAGAGCTTCACCGCCGCATTTCCCCGCGGGGTGAGCACAATCCTGGGCCCGAACGGGAGCGGGAAGACCACTCTCCTGAGAGTGATTGCAGGAATCCTAAAGCCGGAGCGTGGCGTCGTCACGATTGACGGGAGGCCTCCAGAGAGACTCTGGGGGAGGGTGGTATACCTGCCGCAATCGGGCGGGCTGTATCCGTGGATGTCGAACAGGGAAAACATAGCTCTGCCGCTGAAGCTGGCACGCCGCCCCCGGCGCGAGATTGAAACGGCAGTGGTGAGGGCGGCTAGGGCGCTCGGAGTGGCCCACCTCCTCGACAAGTACCCAAGGGAGGTCTCGGGCGGCGAGCAGCAGAGAGTCCTCTTGGCGCGGGCGGTGGCGTCTGGCGCGGAGGTCTGGCTTCTCGACGAGCCGCTGTCAATGGTAGACGTGGACCATAGATCCGAGATCGCGCGTATAATAAGCGATGCCGTGAGGGGTACGGGGAGTTGCGCCATTGTCGTCACGCACAACATAAAGGATGTCGTGGAGCTGGGCGGGCGCGCTTACATCGCGCGCGGCCCCCCGCTGTCTCTGGTGGCGGAGCTCAGCCCGCACGAGTGCGCAAGCGCCGAGGCTCTTGAGCGCGCCGTGAGGGCGCTGCTAGCCCGCCCCTTCGCTAGTCGCTGAGCGCCAGGGCGAGTAGAGCCGGGTCGGGCCCCCAGCCCCGGGCTGCGGGCGAGGCGGGAGGCTCTGAGGGCGCGGCGAGCCTGAGCATATAACGCAGCCGGCGCCGGGCGAGTGCATGAGGGCGGCCCTCTACGCCGCGGCGCTCGCCGCCCTCCTCGCTGCATGGCAAGTGACCGCGCTGGCGGTGGGCAAGCCCTATCTGCCGCCGCCAGCTGAAGTAGCCGCCCAGATGGCCAGTGACTCCTGGCTTCTCGCTTACAATTTGCTCGCCACTTTGAGGAGAGTTGCAATCTCCGCGCTCATAGCGCTAGTCCTGGGCCTCGCCGCTGGTCTCTCCGCGACGTGGCTCCCAGAGAGGGTGAGCGCAAGCTTCATACGGGCGCTCGTCCTGCTGACATATCCCATTCCGCACCTGGCGCTAACGCCGATCTTCCTCCACCTCTTCGGAATCGAGGCGAGCAAGATAGCCATTATCTCGCTAATTGCCCTCTACCCAATAGCGCTCTCAGTTATGGAGTGGGCGCAGAGATTCCCGCGCGACCTAGCCTCCCTGATTTACGTCATGGGAGGGGGGAGGCGCGATGTCGTGAAATACGTCGTGTTGCCGTCGTCACTTCCCGGCGTGCTCACCGGTGTCAGGATCGCCGTGAGCACTGCGTACTCGGTCTCGTTCATCGCGGAGAGCCTCGCGGTGACGGACGGGCTGGGCGCGCTCATTTACACCAGCTGGCACAGGCTCGAGTTCGCGCGGATGTACGCGGCAATCGTGACGCTCAGCGCCGCCGGGCTCGCGAGTTACGCGCTGCTCGCGTGGCTGGAGAGGCGCGCGGTCAAGTGGGCTTGAAGCGCTTTAACTGCAATTCAGAGCCGGTAACGTGCCCTTCGACCCGGAGGCCGTAGGCATCACGGCATTTAGGCTTATGAGGTTCATAAGAGTGGAGCACACAGTATACACCCTGCCCATGGCCTACGCGGCAGCGCTGCTTGCAGGCGGCCAGTTTGGCTTGTGGGAGGCAGTGCTGATAGGCCTGGCTGTATTCGGGCTGAGGACTGCCGGCATGTCCTGGAACAACATAGCGGACTACCCAATCGACAGGCTGAACCCCCGGACGCAGGGAAGGATGCTCGTGTCGGGAGCCGTGAGCCTCACGGAGGCCTACTGTGTATTCGCGCTCGGCGCCGCGACATTCTTAGTCTCCGCGGCCATGCTGGGGCCCTGGCCCGCGGTTCTGGCGCCTCTGTATCTCGCAGTCGTCATAGCATACCCCTACGCAAAGAGAGTACACTGCCTCCCGCACCTCCACCTAGGGGCGGTTTACGCGCTGCTGCCCCTGGGCGCTTCCATAGCGGTTCACGCAAGCGACATCAGCACGGCGCTGGCGCGCACGCCGTGGCTTCTAGTAACGGCCGCGGCGCTGTGGGTCTCTGGCTTTGATGTGGCTTACTCCAGGGAGGACGCAGAGTTCGACAGGAGGCACGGGCTGGGAAGCGTTGCTGCGTGCTACGGCACTGCTGCCGCGAATGCTGCTACCGTGGCGCTGCTCACTGCATCTGCCGCGCTCTACCTGGCCAATTACATTGCCTACGGTCTCGGCCTCACGGGCCTCATCGTGACAGCCGCGGGGGCCGCCGTTGAGGTCTACTCGGCAGCTGCCGGCGTCAGGGGAAGGTCGGCGCTTTGTATGAACTTAAACTTGGCGGTCGGGGTCTTAATCCCCCTCGGCATCTTCACCGGACTTTATGTCAGGCCTTAGCGCGGAGAATTTCCCTCATTTTTCTAAGCGCCCGCGACAGATCGTGCGGGGCGCAGTCGTACCGCGCAAGCTGCAATACGAGGCCGCCTCTCGGGTCGCGGGAGCACTTAACTTCCGTTGCGAAGAAAAGCCCCCGGTACTTGACAAGTGCATACTTGCCCTTGATCGTTACCCTACCGAGTGTTTTCACTAGCTGCGTGCGGACAGCGATGTAACCCGCTGGCGGCATTGTAGGGGCCACGGGCTCGATGCAAACGTCAACCCTGGACACGGGGGTCTCTAATGCGAGCGGCGGGGGCCTCGGGTGTGACACGGGCGCGCATATTGACACATCAGCTAGCAAGTGGGCGCCGTGCCACTCAATGAGCAAGAGCCCGAGAGACGGGAGAGGCCCGGCGGCGCAGAAAGCTGCATTCCACTCTCTTTCGAGCACTCGCTTCAGCTCGCCCACGTGACTCTCGACCCACTCTCTCACGCCAACAGGCAGCTCGAGATCAATGCGATACTTAACACGCCTCTGAAGAAGTCCCTGCACGTAGGCCCTTTTCATAGCGGGCGCGTTAAAGAATACTTAAAACCGCTAGCATGCGGGAGGGGCATGCCGACGCTGACGCGCGTTGAGGAAGAATGGGAGGAGGAAGAAGAGCTGTGGGAGGAATTTGAGGAGGAGTGGGAGGAGGAAGAGTGGTAGCGGTGCGCCCTAGCGTGTCTCGCGCACGGGGGTAAGCTTTTTAAAGGGGGCTGACCCAGCCCCCGATGGCGGGGGGCGTGGGGGGTGGGCCAGTCGTCGGTAGGCATATTTACGGCAATCTTTACGGCTGCGATCCCCAGATACTGAGGGACGAGATAGCGCTTATATCTACCGTGATCGAGGCCGTGAGGGTAGCAAATGCCACGCTGCTGTCAGTCAGCTATTACAAGTTTGGAAACGGCGGCGGGCTCTCTGTCTTTGCGCTAATAGCCGAGAGCCACATCTCAGTTCACACGTGGCCCGAGTATTACTTTGCCACAGTCGACGTGTACACGTGCGGCGCCAGCACGGACCCAAGGGCCGCGTTTGACTACATCGCGTCGAGACTTAAGCCGAGGCGCGTTGAGGTATTTTTCAGCGATAGGTCGCTGCGCTATGAATGGCTTAAAAACGAGACGACGCAGACTGTTACGTGACTGTATACTTCAGACAGGCGTACCTCGAAATCGCCAATTTTATCCTGAACTCGTTCAGCAAGATAAGCGAGAGTGATGTGGAGAAATTTGTTAGCGCTATAATAGACGCTTACAAGCATAACAACAAGATTCTTGTTGCCGGCGTTGGCAGAAGCGGCCTCGTGGGCAGGGCGTTCGCCATGCGGCTGCGCCACTTGGGCGTGGAGTCGTACGTGCTCGGCGAGACTATAACGCCATCTGTCAGGCAGGGAGACCTCGTAGTGGCGATCTCAGGCAGCGGCTCTACACAAATTATTATTACCGTCGCCGAGGCTGCCAAGAGGGCCGGCGCTAAAGTTGCCGCCATCACCTCTTTCTACGACTCGCCTCTCGGGCGGCTGGCGGATATAGTCTTGCTGGTGCCAGGAAGGACGAAGAGGGCCTCAAGCGACGATTATTTTGCCAGGCAAATCCTAGGAGTTCACGAGCCCCTGTCGCCACTCGGAACGCTCTTTGAGGACACGTGCATGGTCGTGCTCGACTCAATTATCGTGGAGATAATGAAGCGGCTGGACAAGAGCGAGAGGGAAATGTCTGCGATACACGCAAACGTGGAGATATTCTAGGATGCTTCAGCAGTGTCGCCACCGCTCATTTGCTCGCCACACACCTGCCCTCATCAACGCTTCACGCGCTGTAGGCAGCCCATTTTAAATAAACATTTTAAATAAACTAGTAATGTGTCGCTGGCTCCCTCGAGACACGGGGCCTACAGCTGTACGCTCTATCGTGAGGTATTCTAAAGGCCTTTTTACTTTAACTGAAATGATGCTACTGGCAACTTTTATTATCTAATATTATCTAAAAAAGTAAAGTACCGATTTTTCTATACCCTACCTTTCTTTAATTGCCGCAATTGCAATCCTTAAATTTCAGATGCCCGGCCTTCGCGCAGCGGCCTCAGCCCGTTAGGCTCCACTCGGGGATTTTGAAGTCTTTGCGTAGTGGGTAGAGAGGCTTGCCTGTCCTCTCGTCTATGCAGCAGTCGGGGTCTAGGAGGAAGCGTTTGCCCATGTGCGGGTTGCCTTCGAACTGTATGCCGAACATCTCGTGACACTCCCTCTCGTCGTAGTCGGCTGAGGGGAATATGTCGGCTATGGAGGCGATCCTGGGGTTGTCGCGGGGGATCTCGGCCCTTATGTGGAGGAGCTGGCTTCTAAGCTCTGGGTTTATGTAGGAGGCAAAGATGTAGGTCACCAGAAACTTGCCCTCGGCTACGTAGTCCACCGCGCTTAGGGAGAGCACGTGGTCGAAGCCCATATCTCTCGCGGCCGTGGCTGCTTCCCTCACCTTATCTGGTGGCACCAGCACGCAGAGGTGCCCCTCGGGGGTTACGCCGTGGCTCAACACGGCGCCGCCGAGCGCCTGCTTGACCTTCTCAAGTAACGGGTGATCACGCGGTGGCGGGCACTTGGGCGGGGGTTTTGCAGACATACTACGCCGCGGGGGCTTGCTGTGTCTGCTGAGGCGCAGGCCTCGCAGGCGGCTTGGGCGGCGCTATGTCGACCCTGACAGGCTCTACGTAAGGGCCTGGCCTTCCCTTGATCTTGTTGTGCAGCATGATGAACGCTCTGATGACGGCCTCCGGCGTCGGCGGGCAGCCTGCGATGTACACTTCGACCGGCACCACCGTGTCTACCTGCACTACGTGGTAGGAGTTCCAGAATAAGCCTCCCCTGGCCGCGCACGCTCCCATTGCTATGACGTACTTGGGCTCAGGCATCTGCTCGTATACCTGTCTCAGCGCTCTGGCCATTTTTCTAGTTATGGTTCCCTCGACGAGTATTACATTGCACTGTCTCATTGTGTGGAACGGCAGCACGCCCCACCTCTCGGCATCGAAGCCGGGCCCCGCGGTGTGGGCGACCTCCACGCCGCAACAGGAGGTGACGAGGTGGACGGGCCACAGGCTCCACCTAATGCCCCACTTGAAGAGGATCTCAAGCCTTAGAGTCTTCAGAAGAAATCTCCTGATGCGCTCTCTCAGGGACTCTAGCATGCAGTAGTGTGTGCAATGCTTTTAAGTATTTTTTAAGCACTGTTAACGCAGCCGAGTATTTTCTAGGCATTGCTAATGCAGCCATGCCCACCACGACGGCGGCTCACAAATTACTCAATGTCGACTCCCGGAGCTCGCGAGACCAGGCCGTTGCCGGCCGGCTCACGCCCTCACCGCTCTTCTGACCGCTGCGAGCGCAGCCTCCCTTGCAAGCGGCGACAGGGTGAGCAGCGATAGCAGTACTAGCGCTGCGAGTATGACGGCATTTGGGGCATACGTTGCAACGGTCTCGAGAAGCCCGCCGGTGGCGTAGGGAAGCGTCGGCACTGGTGCGATGTAAATTAACGCAAGAGCCGCCGCGGCTGGTACGTACAGCTGCGTCAAGATCTTTAGGTACGCCCGCCCCAATAACCAGAGCCTGAAGGCCGCAGACGCAGTGCCGGAAACCGCGGATGCAATGACGATTCCGGTAATACCGTATGAGCACGCAAGTATGTATGTTAGTGCGAGAGCCAGGGGCGACATCATAAGGTCGAGCGCGAGAGCCCTGGCCGGTCTGTCTCTCAGCGTGAAGATGACCTTCTCCTCAATGCCGCGCAGCACCGTGTCGGCATGCAGCCAGATGCCCCACACTACTATTGCTATTCCATTTAGGCTCACGGCCCTTAAGAGCTCCTCGTTTCCCAGCTCCGACGGCCTGACCACTGCGAGGTACCACTCCGGGCTCTTTGCGACTACCGCAGCCGCGACCAGGTGAATGTACATCACGACCACGCCGTCGAGGAGCGCGCGCCGGAGTTTGTCGCCTCCCGCCAGGAGAGATCCGTACATGAGCGACGCCACGGCGAGAGCGGGATACACCGATTTGCCTATCTGCAGCAGTATGTAGCTATAGGCGAGTAGCGAGCTCCCGCCTGCTGCGAAGATAATATATGTCACCGCGCTGCTCGCCGCCGTGGCGGCGACGCTTAAGGTCTGGTAGTGTGCCCCCCTCAGTAACTCTCTAATGACCGCGAGGGCCCGGGAGAAGTCCGGGCGCTTCGTTCCTGCAAGCGCGGTGGGGAGACTCACGACGGCGCTTACGGCAAGCGCGGCGTGGGCGCTGGGAAATGCCCTGATGATGAGGGCGCCCGCAAGCTTTGCCGTCTGGCCGACGTAACCCAGCGCAACGGCCTTGCGCTGGTCGTGTACCACCAAGTAGGCACCTGCCGGCCACGCATTGAGGAGGAGCAGCGCAAGCCCCAGCGCCGCGATGGGGGCGTCAAGCCTTCCGTATGCACTGATGTAGGCGAGGAGTACGGCCCACGCAATGAAGGCTGTTAGCATGCCCGCTCCCGCGAGCTCGGCAAAGCGCTCTGGCTCTCTCGCCAGCACTCTTGAGTACCACGCCGTGATGTATCCCAGCAGCGAGAGAGCAACTCCGAGCCCCGCGTTGAACGCCGTTAGTAGCGCGAGGTCGTCAAGCGGGAGCCTTCTAGTGACGGCGAGCGCATAAATTGCCGAGACCAGGAGCGAGTAAGCGCCTCCGAGCGCCGCGAGGACTCTAGTCTTGAGGGCCACGGGGCAGTGAACTGTAGGGCAAAATTAAAAGGGAGGGGGACAGTAGGCGCGGTGATGAGTGCAATCCCCGTTGAGCTGGCGTGATGCGAGTCTGGAGCGCTGACGCGCAAAAATTTGTGGCGCGCGCACGCCCGTGGCGCTGAGGCAGAAAATGCGTGGCATCGTGCCCGACGAGCTGCTAGAGAGAGTGCCGACGTCGTTTGAGATCATCGGGTCGAGAGACGGCGCTGTTGCAATAGTGGAAATACCGCCAGAACTCGAGAGGTACAAATACAGCATAGCGAGGGCCATAGTGGAGCTAAACAAACACGTGAGGGCCGTGCTAAGGAGAGTCGGCGGGCGCACGGGCGAGTACAGACTCTACAATTACGAGATGCTAATTGAGGGCCCAACAGAAGTTCTGCACAAAGAGCACGGTTACTACATAAAGGTGGACCCAACCAAGGTTTACTTCTCGTCTAGAGACCAGACGGACAGGCTAGACGTTGCGAGAAGGGTAGGCGAGGGCGAGAGGGTGCTCTACCTCTTTGCTGGCGCGGGGCCCTACGCCGTGGCTATATCAAAACTCGCCAGGCCGGGACTGATAGTTGCCGTCGAGCTGAATCCCTGGGGCTTTAAGTACATGGTTGAAAACTTCAGAATAAACAGGATGCGGAATGCCGTTGCAGTTCACGGTGATGTGGCAGTCGTGGCGCCGCTTCTCAGGCGAAAGTTTGATAGAGTGATCATGACACTGCCTCTCGGCGCTCGCAGCTATTTACCGCTTGCGCTTGAGTGTATAGACAGAGAGGGCGTGGTGCACTTTTACTGCCTCGGGCGCGAGGAGGATCCGTTCAGGGAGGCAGAGACAGCAGTGAGTGAGGCGTGCCCTAGCTGTGAAATAGTAGGAAAGAGAGTTGTCAGAGATTACGCTCCGCGCGTTTACAAGGTAAGAGTGGATGTATACCTCAAGAGGGAGTCTTGACTCAGAAGAATCTCGGGGTCTCTCCCTCGCCGCGCCTCTTACGCGACGGCGGTGTTAATGCCTGCCCCCTCTGCTGGAAGTAGAGCATAAGGACGCTCGGCACCTTCCCCTCTCTTGCAAACTTTGTCAACAAGTCCTTATACTCATTTGTATGCTCGATGTCGACCTGTGCAAATTTCACTGCCACCTCGCGCAGCATGCTCTCGAGCTTTCTAAGCATGTCCTCGGGCATTATGGCAGTGACGGCCGGATTACTAAGCCACGACTCGAAGTCCTTCAACACTCTGGCTATATAGTTCAGCATTGCCTGGGCGGAGTAGAGGAGCTCCAGGCGGTCTGCTAGTTTCATGGCCTCCCCGTGCGATTCCAGCTCTTTTACCTGCCTCTCCTGCTCTCTAATCCACTGCTCTAGGCGCTCTATCATCGACTCCAGATATTCCATTATTGTCTCCGTTGTCGGGACCTCACGGGACATGCCTGGCATTGCGCGCCTCTATAAAAACGTTGTTATAGCAGCGATCAGTACTGCGGGCAGAAGCAATACCATCGCTAGCGTCACGAGCGTTACTCTCTTGTACGCAAGTGCAGCGCGCTGGAGTTTTGCAAATCCGTCCGCGCCGAGAACTTCTGTCTCGACTTCAACACGCCTGTATGATACATCAAAACTACCCAGCGACCTCTCGGCCGCGCTCACGGCACTCTCGACGGTCTCTAGGATCTTTTCGTGATCTATGCGCTCGCCCACTACCCTATAGCCGCGCTCGAGCCCGATGCCAGAGGCTCTATGCGTGTCAGTCGTGACAACCTCGACGACTTTATAACCGCGCGACCTATACCTGCCGACAATCTTTCTGTAGAGCTCGCTGTTTATGTTATTCCCGTCTATTACAACTAGGAGGCTCCTGTCGCCGTTGCAGTCTGTCACCACTGCCGAAATGCCCCCCGGCCCTATCTCATGCCCGTGGGGGTCCAGGTGCGCCGCGCTTGCCTTTCCGATGCCGATCAGGAAGCTACTGCAAGGCTCCGCGGATCTGAGAATATTAAGGCACTCTGAGAGCGCGCTCACGTCGCTCTCGCGCCACGCAACGGACCCCTCGGGCTTGTTCTGCGCGTCGACGAGCACGTAATCGCCGGAGTTGACGCTCTTGGCAATCCACGCCGGTATGTCGTCTGACGCGGAGTTCAACCTGCTCACAATTGCTAAGTACGGCGGCGTCCCGAGGCTCAAGCCGACAACTCTCAGATCCCCGCACGCTACCTCCATAGTGCGAATTCCGCTTGCCTTCATGCCGTTGCGCGCGCCCTCGGCGGCAATCTTTACTGCATTAACAATTTGCCTAACAGCGTCCCTGGAGACGGGGTCTCGCTCATGGCTCCCAACGCCGTGAATAAACACGAGGGTGCGGTTCTCCCTCTCGATCTCACTGAGGAGCTCGTCAACAAGCAACCCGCCGCCCACGCCGCCCAGAGGGCCCGGGTGGAAATCGGAGACTACAATCACGTGCCTCTCGCCGATTTTGTAAACGTGCACTGGAACTCTCTCCCTGACGGCAAGTCTCTTAAGAGCGCGCTCTATCAGGTCTCCGCGCTTTTCCTTCGCTAAAACGGCGTGGACGTAGCCAGAAAATAGACATGTTACGTCCAGACCGCCGGCAATCCTGCTCGCAACGAATCTCACGGCATACATAACAGGGGCGTGCGCTGCCGAGATTGCTACCAGCACTACGCTACTTGAGGCAAGATAGATGAGCGCGGCGGCAGCAAGCGGCAGCATGAACGCGGGCCCCCGGCACTTAGTCCACTGTATAATTGCGGAGCACAGAAGGGCCCCCGGCAGGGCAAACGTCAGGGGCGCTTTCTTGAAGATTGCATCTAACGCCGCGACGGGGAGCATTGATATTACAGTGGCGTAGTAAAGGCCGCGCGGCCTCATGACGTCCCTACACGCTATGAATAGCGATGCGAAGAGCGCTGCCCCAAATATCAGATATGCCAGCGCTGCCGCCGGGCGCGCAAGCGAGTTGAAAGTAGCGAGCGCGACTAGCAGCGTGCTGTCAATTAACAAAAACTTTCTATTCTGGCTGCCGAATAGAAGCGCATAGCCCCTCTCAATTTCTCTCATAGCGACTCGACATAGCCCCTAATTATGCTCGAGTGCGACTGCACGGTCCTGCTAAGCCTGAGATAGCGGTTGCCTTGTGAGTACTTGTAAAGGTACAGCTCCTCGTCGGGCTGGTTTATCACGATATAGCCGATCTCGGACACGTCCCATCTATTACGAATTCTGTTCGCCACCTGTCTGTGGAAGTCGTGCGAAACATACGGGTGGAGCAGAATTACGTGGTCGAGCCCGTACATTAATAGGCTCTTTGCCGCGGAGAGTCCGAGGTGGTAAGTCCTGCTCACGTCGGTATAGCTGAAGCCTATTAGCGTGTTATCGGCCGTCTTTAGTAAGATGTCTATTTTGTCTGCGTACTTGTTTACAAGCTGCGGTATGTAAGGAACTTTCCGGAGCACCTTGCTTATTCTTTTGCCGAGAAACACAGACGCTGATTCAAGAAACCTCGCGAGCACGTCTAGGGGGCCCTCCTCGCCGGCAAGCCCCCTGGCGCTGATTATATAGTATTTCTTTATCTCGTAATCGCTGTCCGCAACGTCGGGCATCGGCATGTTCTCCAGGATCTCGTCCAAAAGTAGCGTGCACGGCACGTAGTACGCGGTGTCTATCCTCTCGGCGGCGCCCACGTTGCTCATTTCCTCCATGTGCTTGCATAAAGGCCCGCCGTCCTGCGCGCACTCTACAACAATGCTGCCCGATAAGAACATGTAAATGTTCCCTCTGGTATTAGTCTTGTTCAGCTTTATACCGTGCAAGGCAATTAAGTGCTCGGCGCTTAGTCTCACCAAGATGCTCTTCACCTTGCTAATGGCAAAGTGGTGCTCGCAGTACTTGAACTCCACCAGGTGATCCGCGGCGTCGCACCCGCGCTTATAGCACAACAGGCTCACGGCCTCCACACGCAGCTGGTTTAAATCATTAGGCAATGTGTCGGCGGTTATCGGAGCCGACTAGGTACTCGTCCAGGCCGCCCAGTAAGAACGCGGCAAGGTCGCCCTCCAGCGTTTTTCTCAGCGACGGATTTCTCAACGCTGCAGCCGGGTGGTAAGTGGCGCACACCTCAACGCTCACGCCTGCCACCCTCCCTCGAAAGCACTTGCCCCGCACGTCGCTAATTCTCTCTGCCCTCCTCCCGACAAGTCTTAACAGCGTTCTGCTGCTAGTAAGACCCAGCGCTATTATCCTTCGGGGCCTGAGCAGCTCTATCTGGCGCACTAGGTGTACAAGACATGCACTAATCTCGCCCTCCTCCGGCGCTCTATTATTTGGAGGCCTGCACTTCACCACGTTAGTTATGTACACATCATCCCGAGAGATTCCAAGTCTCGCGAGCGCCTCGGTTAGCAGCCGGCCCGCAGAGCCGACAAAAGGCCTCCCGCACTCGTCCTCTGATGCTCCTGGCGCCTCGCCGACGATCATCACGCCGAGCTTGACGCCGCCCTCGCCAGGCACGGCATTTTTCCTGAACTTGTGAAGCTGGCAGCGCGTGCAGCACGTAATTTCACGCGCCAGCCCCTCCAACGCGTCCATCGGCATCACAGTGGGTTTTTATTTCTTGCACATTTAATGCATTACCATAGAGGTTAGCAATGGTGCTGTGGAGGTTTTTCTCTGCTAGCAAGAAGCTAGCGACTATCAGAGGCAAGCCAGTCTATATAGGGAGCGCGCTGCCAATAGGCGTGGCCGAGCGCGGGGAGCTCGACGCTAAAAGGGGGAAATTGCTCGAAATAGAGGTGAAGGACGCGAGCGGCGCTGTTTACCGACTGGATACCTCCGACGTCAAGGTTCGCGTCTTCAGAGACCGCGTGGAACTCGATATAGCTGCCCTCCCCAGATACTTCGAGGTCAAAGTGAGGGAGCTAAATAAAGTAATTGATGAGTTAAAGAGAGCGAAGGGAGAGCTAGATAAGTCATACCGGAGGCTTGAGGACGCGCTGCTCCGCGGCATCATAAGCCTGGAGGTGTATAACGACAACATTAAGCGCTTGAGAGAGAGAGAGGACAGACTAAGGAGCGCGTGCGCGGACTTGGAGAGGAGCGTCTTGGCAATGCAGGAACGGCTGCTGCAGCTCAGGGGCGAGCTGGAGAGGAGGCGCGAGAGGCTAGAGGCCAAGCGCATCCTCAACAGGCTGGAGAGCGAGGAGGAAGAGGAGCTCGGTAAAGTTACCGACACCCTGAGCAGTATTGACATGCTAGTGCAACTGATGATCGGCACGCTTGTGCAGCTCAAGCTGATTTGCTGACACCACTCGCAAGGTCCGCACAAATGTCGGCAGGCTCCACGCACCCGAGTATTAAGTGCTCTCTGTTGGCCTTGCAGCTCTTACAGTAGAGGTATATCTTGCCGCCAAAGACCAGCAGGTTGAAGCCTACCTCAAGAGCTCGCTCTCTGCCGCATGCAGCGCATCTCAGCAACCACCTAGTCATGGAGGGCGCGCCCTACTTTCTGGCAATCCGTGCTATGTACTCTGCGAGGTGCTCGGCTGGATTTATCCCCGTCACCTGCTTAAAGCCGCGCCAGTCGGGACTTGCATTCACTTCAAACACGACGTATCCGTCCTCGCCCTCCCCCACGTCAATGCCTGAGTACACGAGCCCCAGCGCCTTTGTGGCCCTCAGCGCCAGCTCCTCTAGCTCTGGCGTGAGCTTGCACGGAGCTCCCACAGCTCCCTGGGCGATGTTTGTTTTCCAGGACATTGTCGATATTCTGTACATGCACCCTATGGCGCGCTCCCCGACCACTAGAATGCGTATGTCCCTATTCGGCTTCTCAATGTATTTTTGTATGTAGAGCGGATTGCGCATTATAAGCAAGCTCCTCATGAGCTGGAATGCGTGCTCTGGGTCGCTAAATAGCATAGCGCCATATCCCCTACTGCCTTGCACGGGCTTTAGCACCGCCTTGCCTATCTCCTTCACTGCCGCGTACCCGTAGTACAGGTCCTCGGTTGCTATGGTCGGCGGCACAGGAATGCCGGCCGCGCCAAGAATGTAAACTGTCTCGAGCTTGTTCCTGCAACTTAGTAGCGCGTCGACGGGATTTATAGTCACGACGCCCTTGCGCTCTAGAATTCTAAGGACGCTCACGCGCCTCACTAGAGTATTAACATCTACCACGTAACCGAGTCCACGTATTACCGCGACTGAGGCCTCCACGGGACCTTTGCGCGTCTCGACGGCAACTCTGCCGCTGGAAACTCTGATAGAGAGCCTCTGGACCGGAATGTAGCGCACGGAGAGTTCCCGCTTTTTCACCTCGAAATAAATGTCGCGGGTTGGCTCGTCCGGTATGTACGTGCCGGCAATTATAATAACGTCCATGCCCCCGCCCGGCATTTTAAAGTTAAAGATTCCGCCGCTCAGGCCCGCTTTTGGGCAGACTCTCAGTGCAACGCCATGCCGATTGGTGAATATAAAGCGCTGCCCCGGCAGCGAGCATCGCGGGCGCGAGACTGGCATGCCGCTGAGCCCTGGCGGGATGCCGGCATCCCGCCAGGGCTCAAATCCTCATTAACTCGCCCGCTCCAGCACGCCGTGGAGGAGCGCCCTCCGCCGGGCTCCAAGTCGCTCGGAGCCTCCCGCTCCCGGCGCGCGGCCGGGACTGGAGGGGGGCAGGAGTCCCTGCCTCCTAAAATGCCGGCAGGAGAGCGCAGACTGTACACTGCCAGAGGGGTAGCGGTCTGCCGCTCTTGCGGTTTCGCTATGCCGTGGCTTGATATGTGTAGAGTGGCTGAGACGTGCGTTGACTGCGCTCGCAAAATTCTTGGCAGCGAGTGCGACGCGTGCAGCGATAGGGACGTGTGCGATATCGCTGTCGAGGGAATTAAATTCTTGAAGTCTATCGAGCGGAAGCTTGATGTGTTTATCGACATGGGGAGGTACATTGCTGAACAGCTAGAGCGCTACGACAGGGTGGAGCTCGGCATAGCGTTCCTCAAGTGCCTAATGGGGCTGGCCAAGCTCCTACAGCGCGAGCGCAGCGAGCGCGCGCTCCCGTTGTGGCTGGCAACGGTGTTGAGAGAGAGTGTAATATCAGAGCTGGCAAGGGTGCCGTACGTCGTTATGGTGGACTTGAGTCAGCCTCTCGAGGATTACTGCGCCGAGTTTAACTGTAGAGGTCTCGAGCCCGTGTTAAACAATCTCCTCAACGTGCTTGTCAGCCTCTCGCTGGTGGAGGGCAGAAGAGATCCCAGATACTACTTCCGCCTCGGCGCGTAATAATTAACTATTGCCCTCAACAGCGCGAGCGCGTAGGCAGACGCGCAGGCGCATGCGGAAAGCGCGCCGAGATAGGCATAATACTGAAGTCTTGCAATCATGTCGCGCGCGGGCGGGAGGAGGGAGGCCGCAGCAAGCGCTACTGCCACGCACGTGATAGCGATCGCCGAGTGGAGGAGCCTCTCGGACGATGAGAACTCCCCCCTTGCAGTCGCCGGTCTGGAGAGGAAGATTAGTATTGCCGCAATTATTGCGAGAACAAGAGACACGAGAGTAGACACGCTCTGAAGCATTATTGTAGCCCCGTAGCCGCTCGTTGCAGCTGCAGTAGCGCTGAGGTAGACCGGCAGATCGCTGAACGCGTACGCAGCGGCCCCCAGCAGCGCCGAGATTAGATGCAGGATAACCAGGAAGGCCCCGTAGGCGGAGAAGCGAAACTTAAGCGACTGAACGCGCTGGTAAAGTCGCGGCCTGCTCACGGCTGCTAGGCGAGCTGCACGTACTGCTTGATTCTTATATTACACTGCCCGCATATCAGCACCCTCTCGAGCGCCCTCCTTCCCGTCAGCTGCTCTATCCTAATGAACTGACTTGTTACATTCATGTCGCGGCCGCAAGAGGGACATCTTGTTATGTGCCCGAGATACTCCTCGGTGACTTGAAGGCACATACTGGCGCGGTCGGTAACCGAAAATAAAAACATGCACGAGACTCCGGGAGTGGAGTCGATATCTCTGCAAGAGTTAATTTCGCGGATAATTAGCGGTGTGAATCTTGAGGTTGTGGGCTACGAGGGAGAGGCTGTTATTGTGAGTAAAGTTCGTGGGATCGTGAAGGGAGAGTTTTCGAGAGAGGAGCTGGGCGAGATTGCAAAAAGGAGGCCGCGCGGCAGAGCCACCAAGAGGCAGTTAATGCTGGCAGCAGAGATTGCAAGGCGCCTGGGAGAGGCTAGGAAGCCCTTCAAGGTGGTGTTCGGGCCCAGGGAGGTCACGATAAGAGCGGGCGCTGGCTTCTTGCGGATTTACGAGGGTGAGGTCAGAGTGGCGGGCTTTAGGAGCCTTGAGGAGGACCCGCTGCCGCTGATAATAGACCTCCTGCGCCAGTACGGGGAGGTTAGGCTGCTGAGGCCCTTAAAATAGCGCTTTGTCTCAGCATCACGATGTTTAAACGCCCGTCCTTCTTTATTTCCACGTATCCTGCCTCGCTGAGCCTCCGCAGTGCTTTGTGCACAGTGCTCTTGGGAAGCCTAAGCTCTCTGGCTATTTCGCTCTGATAGGCCATGCCGCGCCTCTCCATCAGAAATACGAGTATTGACCTGTCCACCTCGCTCAAGTCGCCTCCCGGGAGCGCCGGCAGGGGGCTTGTAGTGTTGCGAGTCTCTGAGAGCAATTTTCTCAACTTAGCGCGCCCGGCGCACGCAGCAGCCACGAGAGCGGCCAGCTGGGCTGCGAGTAACAGGGCCGCGAGAATTATCACTGGCATGCCCGCAGGATTGAATCGCCGAGCTCCAGCACCTCGACGAGCGACGATACGCGCCTCGACGCATCTGCTATCCGGCCGCGCCTGAGCGCGGCGAATCCCAGCTTCTCGAGCGCGCTGACAATGCACCCATCCGTTGTTGACACGGTTACCTGCCTTGCATGACTGTCGTACTCAACCGTAACAAACCCGCCGCTTCTGAGCCTCCAGCTCCTCCTGAGCCTCACGACGCCCCCCCTGCCGGCGACGAGCCACCCCATGTGGAGCAGTGACTCCTTGAGGTCGAGCAGCAGCGATGTGACGTCGGCGCTGCATATAGATCTCAGCAGCATTTCTACTTCCGAGTGGGCCGGCGCTATGTGAAGCGAGCCCCCCTCCCACTCTACGCGCTCTGCGAGATCCCTGACGGAGAGGTAGGCAAATGCGGCCTCAATTTCAGGCGCTTTAAATATCAGGGAGTCTCCGCTAGCAAGCACCTCGCACATTGCGGCCAGTTAGGCAAAAATATTTTAGCGTTGTAGTGAGCGCGTGGCCAGAGAGGCAGATCTCGGACCCCTCCTGCGCTTTAGGCAGAAGTACTTGGAGAGCGTGCTCTCCGGCAAGAAGCGCGTCACGGTGAGATATGGAATAGTCAGACCGCGCCTCAGCCTCGTTTATATTGTCTGTTGCGATGCAATACACGCCGAGGCGCTCATAACAAAGGTGTACTACACGAGGCTCGGGAGACTGGGCGCTGACGTCATTGCCGCCGAGGGCCTCTCGAGCAGAGAGGAGCTCCTGAGCGAGCTTAGAGAGATTTACGGCAATGTACGAGAGAGCGATTTGGTGACCGTGATACACTTCACTATTGTACGCAAGTACGGGAGGCCAGTTCCGCTGTCGCGTCTGTACATCAAGAGGCGCGCGTAGCCGCCGTGCCCCGCGCCGGGGGCATTGAGAAGCTGGTGAGGCGCTTCAAGGACAGATTCGACTTACTGGTGCTTACGAGACCGCCAAATCTGGCATACGCAGTTGGCGTGCCCGACGCGCTCGGCCTCGTAATTGACCTGAGCACCGGCCACTCAACTCTCTATGTGCCGCGACTCGACTACTCGCGCGTAAGGGCAGGCGCGCCGGTTGACAAAGTTGTAGCGGTGTCGCAGGCGGAGATCCCGCCGAAGAGGCCGGGAGAGGAGCTTCTCACAGCGCCGAGCTTTCTCGAGGCGCTGAAGGGTCTGGTGAGCGGGAGAATCGCGTCAGACAGCAAAGAAATAGGGGCTGATGTCTCGGGCGAGATAATGGAGGTGAGGGCGGTGAAAGACGAGGGGGAGCTCGCCGCGATAAGTGAAGCCCTCAGAATTGCTGAGAGGACCCTCGAGAGACTCTTGCAGTCGAGACTCGCGGGAATGAGAGAGCGGGACGCGGCGGCGCTTGCATACAAGTGGATGATTGAGGAGGGCGCTGACGGCGCTGCCTTCGACCCGATCCTCGCCTCCGGGCCCAACGGCGCCTACCCTCACTACAGATTCGGCGACAGGAAGATCTCCTACGGGGACTACGTCGTGATCGACATAGGGGCGCGGAAGGGCGTCTACTGCTCGGACACAACCCGGACGCTTGCGCTTGGCGGCTCGGGCATGCTGAGAGATGCCATGTACGCGGTTTACGAGGCAGTAAAGGCGGCCGAGAGGGCGGCCAGAGATGGGGCGCTCGCGTCAGAGGTCGACAGGGCAGCCAGAGAGGTCATCTCCGAGTACGGCTTTGCGCAGTACTTCATACATTCAACGGGGCACGGAGTGGGGGTTGAGGTTCACGAGCCCCCGAGACTCTACGCGGCGTCGCGGGAGGCTCTCAAGAGAGGGAACGTGATCACGATAGAGCCCGGCGTCTACATTGAGGGCGTCGGCGGCGTGAGGATAGAGGACATGTTTTACATTGACGCCGGCGCCGTGAGACTTAACAGGCTGCCGCGCCTTCCCTAGCCTGCCCAGCCTCCGGGCGCCTATACGCGGAGGCCGTTATTGAATTGCAGGGCCGCGGCGCCGCGAGCTCCGGGCAGGGCCCGAGAGCTCTCGTCGATCGTGCGGCTGCCGTGTCGCTACAGCACCAGCGGCCGCCTGGGCTTGAGTATTGCTTTCGCACCGCTTACCAGTCTCCTGGCCTTGTCCAGGTCAACCTCAACCCCCCGCTTAAGGCACGTGCCTATTATCGCGCCGTCAACTATCTTCAGCACGTTCAGCGTATTAAAGCAAATACCGCTGCCGGCGAGAACCGGCAGGTCTGTGTGAGCTCTCGCTATGGCTATGCTAACAGGATCAGGCGGCTCGCCGGTCTTCCTGCCGGTTATGACGATCGCGTCCGGTCTCGCTCTCGTGCTTGCAGTCTCAACGGCCTCGCCCAAAGACGGCGGGTATATTGTCAGTCCGTGCTTAACGTGGACATCTGCTAGCACCTTAACGCCACTCACATAGGGAGCCTCGGGCAGCAGGATTCCGGACTCTGAGAGCACGATATCCGTGTACGCGTTGCAGCGTATGCGACTAGTGAGACGGGGCCCCGGAGGCTTTAATGCGCGGGCGCCGGCCGTGATTCAGGAGGCGGCGGTGGCCCCCTACCTCGCGCGCCGGTCTCTGCCCTGGCGGGCGGGGAAAAAAGGCGGGGGCTGCCGCGCCTCCCGCTCCGGGGGCCGCTCCATCTCCCTCCAGAGCGCCCGGATGCCGCTGAGAAGCAGCCCGGCCGCGGCGCCGGCAAGTTCCGTGGGCGGGCAGCGGCGCCCGCCTTAGCAGCCTCATTACAGTCAGCGCCGCCCCGAGCGCCGCCGCCGCGCGCGACCCCGCCAAAACTTCCGGCCAACTGCAGTTGCACCAGCTTACCGCGGTTGCATTTATGCCGCGGGCCTCCGGCGCGGCATGGAGGGAAGAGCGCGCAGGGCCTACAGGGCGCTGGTGCTCAAGTACGACGTCCTCAGGCTGCCGCCCGAGATACAGCAAAAAATCCCCGA
>JAJHRB010000121.1 GCA_020833025.1 Thermoproteaceae archaeon
AGAGCTGCTCGGCGAGGTTACGATTGTTGCATTCGGCAGCGTTGTCAGGGGCGACTGGTCGGCTGACAGCGACATCGACGTGCTAGTGATCTCGCCCAACGCGCCCGAGGATCCCTGGGAGAGGGCTAGGGTGGCCCTCGCGCTCAGGGAGGCGGCGGGCGAGGCGGCGCCGCTGCTGGAGCTCCACATAGTGAGGCCGGAGCAGTACGCCGGGTGGTACAAGAGGTTCATAGACGCCGAGGAGGCGGTCTGCTAGCGTGTTCAGGTAGGGCTAAGTCCTCTCACCGGTCGACTCCTGCCGGACTCATCACGGCCGCGCGCCCGTCCTGAGGGCGCGCTCTTAAACTGCGCGCGGCGCGAGAGCCGGGTCTTTGGCTGCGGCTAACTGCCGCACGTCACGCTCATTAGAAGCGAGCAGGGGCTACTCTGACTCCTCGCGGACTCTCAGCAGGGCGGGTTCAGTTTAACAATGCAAGCCAGGCTGTGCAATACATGGGTAACATGCTTAAAAGCGCGGCGATTTAGTGACTGCGCACGCCTTCCGAGTCGCTCGGGAGAGCGATGTACGCTATGTTCAAGAAATCAGCAGGCGTGAAGTTGCCGCTAAGACTTTCGTAGCCGCAGAAATTAACCAGACCTTCATCGTGCCGCTTTTGAGAAATATCACGGTCGCCGTTAAGACGCGGGGAAGAGTATACGAAATTGTGATAAAGGACCCCCAGCCGCTAAGCGCCGTGGTTGTCCGGAATTCTTACAGAGTGACGTGGCACGTCGCTGGCACGTGGGCGGCCTCCGTGCACGCGGCTGGCTACTTCTCTGTGGATCTTGGACGCGGCGTGACAGACATACTGCCCGACGGGCGGGTTGATACATATTATAACGCGGTCACGGTCTGCCAGAGCGACGCTCCCTGCAAGGCACACTACTCGCAGAATAACAGATTCGGCGCGGTGCAGACGGTAGCGGCTCACGCCGCTCTCTGGTATCCGGGCAGCACCGCTCTAGCGAGTTACCCCTGGATAGGCGCGGACGGCGTCACTGGGCAGTGGATACACCCGGGCGGTCTGCCTGCGCGCAAGTCCTGGAGCCCCTCCTACTGCGTATGCTCGAGTGTACAAGTTGTCATACAGCCGCCCTCCCTGCTGTAGCCCGCTAATGGAGAGCAGGCGGGAGACTTCCTCCGCGCGATGATGCTCGTTATCGTCAAGTCCGGCGATGAGAATCTCGTGAGGAGGGCGCTCGCGCAAGTGGACGGGCTGGAGCTCCTGCCCGGCGTCTGTCTCTCGTGGCTGCCGAGGGAGAGAGTGGCGAGGGCCCTCGAGGCAATAAAGAGGGACGTCATAAAGAGGTGGGAGGAGGCGGGGCGGGGGCCCACGCTTGAGGTCGCCGCGATAGAGCTGACGGATGAGCAGTACAGGGAGCTGAGACCGCTAGCGAAGTCTGCCATTGAGAGGCTGGCAACCGACCTGCTCCGGGAGGTGGAGGCGCTGCTCGAGAGGATGAGGTCGGCGCTGAGGTCCGGGAGGAGGGAGAGGCTGAGGGAGCTCGCGGCCCAGTACCGCAGGCTCGCGAGGAGGTACGAGTGGCTCGCGAACGCCTCGCTCGCGCTGGGCATAGAGCCCACCGTGATGGGCAGGCTGCGCGAGAAGTGGAAGGAGGCGTCGCTTGAGGCCGGCAGGGTGCTCCGCGGCAGGTAGGCCGGCACGGAGTGCAATGCTTAAAAGGAGGCGCCGCGGCGCAGGCACGCTTGCAGCTGGGCGTCGACTGGCAGTCCCTGCTGCAGGGCGCGATGCCGTACGTGACCCAGGGCCTCGTGGCGCTGGCCATCGTGCTGGCCGCGTGGGGCATCGGCGTGCTCCTAGGCAGGGCGGTCAACAGGCTCATCGAGAGGTCAGGGCTTGAGAGGGCGTTCGACAGCACTGACGTGGGCAAGGCGTTTAGGGCCGCAGGGGTTGATCTCTCGAACCTAATCGGCATGCTCGTCACCGCATTTGTGATTGTGACCGGCATAGTTGTCGCGATGGGCTACTTGCAGATAGGCGGGGAGGCGGGCGCGATAATTGCCAGCCTAGACTGATAGGAGGCGTGATACTGCTGACAGCCGGGCTGATACTCATAGCGCTCCTGACCAACTACATAGGCAGGCTGTTAACGGGCATGTTCCCCAAGCAGTTCACCGAGCTCGGCGAGATGTTCAGGAATCTGCTGCTCGTGGGCCTCGTCGCGCTTGTGGTCTCTATAGCGCTTGACATGATGCTCTTCACGGGCCAGTTCGTGTACCCGTTAATACTCGGGGCCGTTATAACGTGCGCTGGAGTGTTCATCGGCTACACGCTTGTGCGCAGTATTGTCGAGGACCACCCGGAGTTTGCCAGCGCGGCGCCCTGCGCCAAGTTCGCGCTGTATTTAATCTTTGTCACGGCCGGGCTCGGCGCGATATTCGCGAACTTCCCCGAGACAGTGCACGTGCTCCAGAACATAGCGTGGGGCATTGCCATAGCCGTTGGCGTTATGGCCGCGCCTATAGTCTATGCCCTCTACAGGAGGGCGGTAGCCGAGAGGGAGAGATGCCCCCCTTTCATCTCCCCGCCGCACTCCGGGGGCCGGAGTCCCCGGGTCGCCATAGGCCTCCCGGGGCGGGGCCGCGGCGGGGCGGGCGGCGCCGCCCCCTCGCCCGGCGGGGGGCGCCCTCTCATGGGAGGGCGAGAGCTGCGCGGGTTAATAAGCATCCGGCAGGG
>JAJHRB010000122.1 GCA_020833025.1 Thermoproteaceae archaeon
ATACGCGCGGGGAGGCACGGCGGCTGGCACGCCGTGATAGCCACGCAGAGCCCGCTGGACCTCAAGCGGGAGCTCGTGGAGATAGTGCCGACGTTCGTGACGTTCAGCCTATACGGCGAGGCCGCGAAGCTCGCGGCTACAATCCTCGGCGTGAGGCCGGAGGTGGTCGAGAGCCTGGCGGCGGGGGAGTGGCTGGCGAGGACGAGGGCGGGGCCCAGGAGGTCGCCGCCGCGGCTGAACCAGCACTAGCTCGATGCGCTCCTCAACGAGGACTCCGGGCCTGACCGGTCACCTCCACGCCGTCGCCGACGTCCTCAATGACCACAACGCGGTCTCCCGGCCTCGCGGCGATCCCACCGGGGGCAAAAAAGGGGCGGGGGTCACCCCAGCCCGCGCCGGAGGTCCTCCAGCATGCGGCGCCAGTCGAAGCGCCTGCGGCGCCTGTCGAAGTACCGGGCGAGGCGCCGATTCCCGAAACAAGCAGCCCTCAAACACACCCAACAGGTTAAACACAGCTCACGCTGAAACTCCACCAGCTCGAGCCTCCGCCCGCACCGCGGGCACGCCAGCGTCGTGGCAATCTCGGCGCGCGGCCTCATGCCGCGGGCCGCGCCTCAAGGCGCGGGGAACCGCTAGCCGCGGTAGCACTGCACGGCCTGCCGCACCACCGCGGCCGCGAGCTCCCTCAGGCGCGCCGCCTCCCTGGCGACCTCAGCAAGCGGGCCCCACGCGGCCCTGGCGGCGAGCTCCCTGACGCGCTCCGCGAACGGGTCGAGGTACACCATCGCCAGCCAGGCGAGCTCTGCCGCCTCGCACAGCCTGCACTCGCGCGCCCTCGCGAGGTCGAGCGGCGGCCTCTCGCCGGGCGCCGCGAGCCTCCCCTCCAGCGCGTCGGCAATCGCCAGTATTGCGGACGCCAGCCTGCCGCCGAGAGTGCGCCGGAGGTACGCCTCGCGCCCCCTCACCAGCCTTATCGCGTCTCTCAACTCCGCCTCTTTTACACCCATGCGGCGCTGGGGGCGCGCCGGGCCTGGGAACGAAAAAAGGAGGGGGTTAGGCGAGGCGCGCGACCCACTCCGGCCGCGCGAGGTAGGCCCACAGCCTGCAGCGGGGGCCGAGGTGCCCGCGCCTGACCCGGCAGTGCTTGTGGTGGAGGCCTATTCCCAGCAGCGCCCACCCGGCGCCCGGCGCGTCAAGGCCGCGCAGGGCCGCCGCGGCGGCAACGTCGCACGCGAGCTCCTCGACGAGCTCCCCCCTCGGCGTCCTCCGCAGCCTCCTGAAGTCGCGGCCAAGCCTGTCGCGCCCGAGGCGCCCGACAATGCAGTGGCAGAGCTCGTGGAGCAGCACGAGCAGCCGCCTCTCCGGCGGGAGCCTCTCGGAGACGTAGATCCTACCGTCCTCGTAGAGGCCCCACGTCTCGCCGTCGCCCTTGCCGCACGACTCCATGCCGCACGCGACCACGCCGGCGGCGTCCGCGGGAGACGCGGAAAACATCCTCAGCAGCAGCGCCGCGGCGCCGTCGAGCTCCAGCTCCCTGCACCGGCAGCCCATGGCGGCCCGGCCGGGCGGCCGGGCGCGGAACGGGGCGCCGCGGCTTCAGCCCTCCTCGAGGTTCAACCCTGTAGCCAAAAAATGGGGCTCGCGGCGCGGTGCGGCGCGCACGCGCCTGATCCTAATCCCGCCCGCGGGGGAGGGCTACGCGTGGGTCCGGGAGCTCATGAGGCGCGGCTGCGTGCTCCGCGCGAGGGACGTCGCGCAGTTCGAGGCGGCGGCCCAGCGGGCGCTGGGGGCGTGATCCTCGTCCTCCTCTCCGCGCCGCCCGAGCTCTGCGAGTGCCTGTCCGCCATTCGGTGCCCCGATGTGGAGCGAGTGGTAGTGTACTCGGGCAGGTACGCGTGCGCAGCGGACCGCAGCGGGGTGGAGTTCCTCCTCACGGCGCCCAGGCCGGGCCCCGGCGGGAGGATCGTGGAGGAGGTCGTGCAGTTCTTCCGCGGCGTTAGGACGCCCGCCAGCCTGAGGGAGTTCTGCCGCGCGCTCCCCAACGGCTGGCACGTCGTGTCCGACAGCGGCGTGGACTGGCTCGCCGTGACCGCAGGCGAGCTGACATACATCATACACGCTAACCTGGACGCCGAGATCGACCTCGAGCGGGAGACAATCAAGAGACTGAGGGTAAGGGGCGTCGAGCTCGTGGAGGTGCTAGAGGGAGACGAGGCGAGCGGCTACTTCGAGGACGCCAGCATATGCACGCCCTACACGGAGTGGGGTTTATGAGCGCCGCAGCCTCAACTCAACCGGGAGTGCCTTTTCAGGCCCCTGTGGCAGGGGTCTGCCGCAGGGGTCTTCGTCGCAGGGGCAGTTACCTCTGCGACGACAGCCCCTACTCCAGGGCCCTACTCGCAGGGGTCTGAAGCAGGGGCTATCATCGCAGGGGCAAGTACCCCTGCGCTGAAGGCCCCTGCCCCAGGGCCCTGAAGCAGGGGCCTGAAGCGCCGTAATCCCCTCAATCCCAACTCTTTTTTGGCCCCCGCCCTCCCTCTCTCCGGGGCCTCCTAGGCCCCCCTTTTTCCCTCCCGTTCTGAAATTTCCGCGCGCCAGCGCAGGGCATGGAGGGCGCCTCGGTTCTCGTTGACACGAGAGAGCCGGAGGAGGTCGTAAGGCACGTGAAGGAGGCGGGGTGCGGCGTGGTGAGGGCGAGGCTGGAGGCCGGCGACTACGTCGCGGGGGAGTT
>JAJHRB010000045.1 GCA_020833025.1 Thermoproteaceae archaeon
ATCTGGTCTTCGTCACGGTCGGGCTCGGCGCGATATTTGCGAACTTCCCCGAGACGGCGCACGTGATCCAGAACGTAGCGTGGGGCATTGCCATAGCTGTTGGCGTCATGGCCGCGCCCATAGTCTACGCCCTCTACAGGAGGGCAGTAGCCGAGAGGGAGAGAGGCTGCTCGCCGGAGCAGAAACAGTAGGCCGGCATGCTTCCCGCCTAGAGGGCTGGAATCTCAGGAGAGAGTAGAGGATTGGAGTCTCTTCACCGTGTCCCGCAGCGCGATGCGCATTAGCACGTGCCCGACCAGCGTCAACACCCCGCCGAGACCCAAAAGCAGCAGGGCCAGATCCACCGCGTAGAGAATCCCGGCGGCCATGTAGAGAGAGTTCCCGTATCTGCCGTGAAGCCTGAACGCGCCGACCGCAAACGTCATCACGTGGCCCACCACGGCCACGACGCCGCCAATTGCTGCGAGCGCGAGGGTCCCCAGAAGTAGGGAGAGAGGCTGCGGTCCCGGCGCTAGCCCCGTCTCGGCGGACAGCGCGGCTGCGGCGAGCGCCGCGGCGCCTAGCGCGAAGATGCCGGTGCCGATAAGCCAAATCGCCGTCCCGGCGTGGCACACGCCAAAGCTCCCGTCCACTCTCGCCAGCGCGCGCATCGCCGGCCTTATTCTGCACGCCACGGCGTATATGGCGGCTGCGGCGCCCGCGACTAGCAGCGCGATGAAGGGCAGCGCGGCGGAGGCAAGCTCCCTCACTCCCGGCAGCGTTCTGCCGGCGCCAGTATCCGCCGCGGCGTGAGCGCTCAGGATGAGGGCCAGCGCAGCCCCCACGGCTCCTGCCGTGGTCGCGGCCCACGCAGCAACTAAGTAGAGAAACCCGGAGCTCAGCCGCCCGAGCGCCAGCACCTCCTCGGCGCGAGTCTCCACGCTGGACGCCGGCGGCAGAAATTTAAGCAAGCGCGCGGCGGCCGCGCCAGCGCCTAGAACGGAAGGCCCTCCCTAATCCACCGCGCCGCCTCGAGCGCGTAGTATGTGATTATCAGGTCGGCGCCAGCCCTCTTTATGGCCGTGAGCGCCTCAAGGGCGGCAGCCCTCTCGTCTATGTAGCCGGCGGCCGCGGCCGCCTTTATCATTGAGTACTCGCCGGAGACGCTGTAAGCGGCCAGAGGGGCCCACGGGTAGTGCGTCTTGACCAGCCTAATTACGTCGAGATACGCGAGAGCAGGCTTCACCATGACAATGTCCGCGCCCTCCTCGAGATCCAGCATGACTTCCTTGAGCGCTTCGTGCGCATTTCTCGGGTCCATCTGGTAGGCTCTCCTGTCGCCAAATTTAGGCGCCGACGACGCGGCCACGCGGAAGGGCCCGTAAAATGCAGAGGCGTACTTCGCGCCGTACGCCATGATCCCAACGTCGTGGAAGCCGTGCTCGTCAAGCGCCCTCCTTATTTCCGCAACCTGCCCGTCCATCATCCCGCTCGGCGCGACGAAATCCGCGCCTGCCTCCGCGTAAACTACTGCCTCTCTTGCGTACAGCTTTATTGTCTTGTCGTTATCGATGTAAAGCCTTCCCCGCCTTTCCATCACAATGCCGCAGTGCCCGTGGCTTGTGTACTCGCACAGGCACACGTCTGCAAACAAGAGCACCTTGTCCGCAAAGGTCTCCTTAAGGAGCCGTAGCGCGCGCGGCACGACGCCCTGCGGGTCGTAGCCGCCGGTCCCCAGCGGGTCCTTCATGTCGTCGGGGAGGACTCCAAACAGTATGAACTTGTTAACGCCGAGCGACAGAGCCTCCTCGACGTGCTTAATTAGCGCCTCGCCGACAGGCCACCTGTTTATTCCCGGCATCACTGGCACCGGCTCGGCGCTGCCCCCCGGCTTCGCGAAAATCGGGTATATGAAGTCGCCGGGCTCTAGCGACGTCTCGGCAACGGCGTCTCTGATAATCTTGCTCGCCCTGAGACGCCTAGGCCTTACTGCAGGGAACTTCACCAGCCGGCCGCAGGCCCGGAGCAGATAACAGTTCGCCCGCCGGCCCCCCGCCCCCGCGTCCCCTCCGGACGAGCGCTGCGACCACGGCGCGGATTAGGCCCTCTGCGTCCCTGCCCCTTATATAGGGCAGGATGTCAGTGCCGGCGCTGCCGTAAAGACACAGTAAGAGCTTGCCGTCGTACGTCAGCCTGAGGGTGGAGCACGCGACGCAGAATACGGGATTCGCGTACCCCTTTACGATCTCGATCTTGACCCCGCCGAGCTCGTAGACCGGCCTGTTATGCAAGTCCTCTCTGAGGCGGAGGGGCCTAGCGCCGAGCGACGACAGCACGGCCACCACGGTCTCGACGGGCTCGTGAAGCTCGTCGAACTCCCGCGGGCTGAGCCCGACGGGCATGAGCTCGATGAACTGGAGCGCGGCGCCGGCGCGGGACGCCAGCCTGACAAGCTCCTTGACACTCTCTCTGTCAGTGTTGACCCCCCTGAGCACGACGGCGTTGATCTTAACTCCCAGCCCCAGCTCGGCGCATTTAGCGATGCCCCCTAGAGCTCTCTTCAACGAGTCCGGCGGCGCGCCGGTCACCGCCGAGTACCTCGCCGGGTCTGCCGAGTGCACGGAGACGTTCACTCTCGAGAGCCCGGCCGCCGCGAGCCTCTCTGCCCAGTCGCGGAGGAGGTAGCCGTTCGTGACTAGCGAGACAGAGCCGCCTGCCCTGACTATTCGCGCCACCACCGCGTCGACGTCGTCGCGCATCAGCGGCTCTCCCCCAGTGAGCTTGTAGTGCACCGCGCCTATTCTGCTGAGGGCGGATGCTATGAACCCGTAGTCCTCTGCCGTCAGCGCGTCCTCCGCGCCGCGTGGCTGCCCCTCTCTGTGGCAGAACACGCAGCTATAATTGCAGCGGCTCGTAACGGAGAGCCTGAGCCTCAAGAGGCCGCGGAAGAACATTAACTCCCGGCCGCGCGCTCTGCTAGGCCGGTGCAGGCGCGCGAGAGCCTCGCGGCGGCACCCTGTCTTAATCTGACGTAGCTAGGCGGGGGCCTCAACCCGACGTCGTGAAGCCTCACGGGAGCTAAACACTTGCGCAAGTCCCTCACCTCGATGAGCATTGCATAACGACTGCCCTCGACGTACTTGAGATCCTCCTCGCCGACTCCGACGCCGCCGAGCTCTGCGAGGAGCCTCCTGAGGTTCTGAGCGGGCACGAGGAAGACAAGACCGGCTTTGAACGCGCACATGACGGCAGAGACAGGCCTCGTGAAGTAAAGGAAGATCTCATCGCCAGGCTGTATTAGGGGGCCCACAAGCCTCCTCAGCTCGTATTTCTTGACCCCCCATGCTATCTCCTCGCCAAACTTCGGCTTTACTGACATGAGGTAAGACGCCACGCCGGCGCCGCCGCATGCGCATTTAAAAGTAAGGCGAGTAGGACAGGGTCTCGTCAGCGTCCAGAGGGCTCCGACTCCTCGCGCGTCAGCGGTGTGGCTGTGCCGGCAAAAATATTAAGCGGCCGCGCATGACAGGCGTGCGCCTAGTCGTCAGCGGCGTGTCCGTTGCTGTCGGCGGGAGACGCCTGCTCTCCGGCATTTCATTCTCCCTGTCAGACAGCGACATTCTCTATATTCTCGGCCCCAACGGCGCCGGCAAGACGTCGCTGCTGAAGGCTCTGATGGGAGTGCCGGGCTATGAAATCGTCGAGGGCACTGTGCTCCTCGACGGCGAGGACATCAGGAGGCTCAGCATTTACGAGAGGGCGCGCAGGGGGCTCGCGCTCGCGTTTCAAATCCCGCCCAGGCTTCGCGGGATTAAAGCCGGGGACTTGCTCGCGCAGATATGCCGCAAGACAGGCTGCGACCACCGCGAGGTCGCCAAGATTGCCGGCGTGGAGCACCTGCTCGACAGGGAGGTCTGCAGGCTCTCGGGCGGGGAGAGCAAGCGCGTGGAGCTCGCGACAGTGCTTGCCCAGAGGCCGAGAGTGGCGTTGATAGACGAGCCTGACAGCGGCGTTGACGTGGACAGCCTATCAATTATAGCGCGCGCGCTCCGCGAGCTTCTAAACAGCGCGGCAGTAGTAGTGGTGACGCACGGAGCGCACATCGCGAAGTACCTAACGCCCAGTAAGGTGTGCGTGCTTCACTTCGGCACGCTTAGGAGGTGCGGCGGCGCCGAGGTGATAGACGAGGTTCTGACGCGCGGCTTCTCGCAGCCTGCCTGAGGCTGCGCAAGATTAAAAGCCAGCGCGCCGTACTTCGTAACGTGGCCGTGCCCGGCTGGCTTGAGAAGGTGAGGGAGAGAGCAAAGGCGGCACTAGCCAAGCCTGCCGAGCACGGCCCGGACATCGACGTGACGCAATTTGACATTACAACGCACGTTGACGAGAGCGCCGCCATCAAGGCAGCCGAGAGAGCCGGCGTCTCGGTCAGGGTTCCGGCATTTTACATACAGGCCGACAGCGCCTACTTCAATTACCTGAGCAAGATCCCCGGAATTGAGGTCTACAGGCTCGAGGAGTTCATTGAGGCAAACAGAGACCTGGCGAAGGACTACGTGTGGCGGCTGGTGCCGCCCGACATGGACAAATACACGGCAGTGGCGGCGCTCAGGGGCGTTGGAGGTTACGTTATAAGGGTCAAGAGCGGAGTTAAGGTTGAGCAGCCCGTGCTGGCGTGCCTCTCAATCGTGCGCGGCGGCCTGCAGGCGCCTCACAATGTGGTGATAGCCGAGGAGGGGGCCGACGTCGTGGTGTACACCGGCTGCACAATAGCGCCCGAGGCTGTCGGGCTTCACGCCGCGATCTCTGAGTTCTACGTGATGAGGAAGGCGAAGCTCAAGTTCGTGATGGTGCACGGCTGGAACGCTGCTACCCACGTGAGGCCGAGGGCGGCAGCGCTGGTCGGAGAGGAGGCCGAGTATGCCTACTACTACGCCAACCTGGCTGCGGTGAAGACGCTGCAGGCAAGCCCGAGAACACTCTTGAAGGATGGTGCCAGAGCCTACTCAGTGTCGGTGCTGCTCGGCCCCGAGTCGGCGCAGATAGACGTCGGGTCTGTCGCCGTGCTGGACGGCGCGGACTCGGCGGCCGAGATCGTCTCCAGGGCCCTTGCAACTGCGCGCTCAAGCATAACCATGCGCGCGCTGGTAGAGGCGCGGAAGCCGGCAAGGGGGCACATCGAGTGCAGCGGCCTGCTAATGTCGGAAAGCGCCAATATAACTACAGTGCCCCTACTCGCCGCGCGCCACAAAGACGCGTCGCTCACGCACGAGGCGTCAATCGGCAAGCTCGCCGAGGAGGAGATAAATTACCTCATGGCCAAGGGCTTGAGCTACGAGGAGGCAGTGTCTATGCTCGTCAGGGGTTTCGTGACTACAGACATTCATAAATACCTCCCCGAGTGGGCCCGCCAGTACGTCGAGAGCGTTGAGAGGCTTATCATACAGAAGGCGCTGTGAGCGGCACGCTTAAGCTACCGCCGAGAGTAAAAGTGCTGGAGGCGCTCTCTGCCCTAGCCGACGGCAGGGTGCGCGCGCTTGGAGAGGGCAGATGCGAGGTCGTCTCGTCCGACGGCAGCAGGATTTACACAGTCGTGGTGAAGGAGAGGTACGTCTACAGCAATGATAACGGCACGGTGCACAGAGGCTACATCGGGTACCCGATAATTGCGTGCTTAATGGCGGAGGGCAGGCTGCCCGTCGATAGAGAGCTGGCTGAGAAGCTGAAGGGCATTCCGTGGAGGGAGCTGAACGAGAGGCTCAAGAAGTACGACAGCGTGATTCGCTATGTCTACGCGAGCAGGAAGATAGACGCGAGGCGGGCCGAGGAGTACACCAGCCTCGTGCTGCGGCGCCTCCGGTCTTGGGGGGCCGTGTACCACCCTGCGCTCCTGCTTCGGAATTCCGAGGGTCGGGGTGAGCCGTGAGCCGCAAGCTCCTTAACGGCTCGGAGGGGCAGCAGCTTAGTCAATAACTGTCACGCGCGCCTTTCTTAACGCGAGTTCGACCTCCTCTCGCGGCGCTCCTAGCCAGTTGGTCTCCTCTAGCGCGGCTCTCGATATCACAAGCGCGCTGCCGCGGCCTCTACGCGCCCTCCTGACAATCTCCCACATCAGCCTGTATACTCTGTCACGCTTTGCTTGTGCCGACAGTATTGCTGCCTCTAGCGGCATTCCCGTGAGCGTCTTCAGCACTATTTCCACGATTTTGTTTATCCTGTCGGGAACGCCAATGATGCGCCCCCGGAGTTCTATTCTGCATCTTTTGTTAACGCCCATCATCTCTGCCAGGCGCCTCGTCGCGGACTTGAGGGGGCGCTCCTTATCGACTATCCCGCCCACTATGAACTCGGCGTGCGACCGCGCGACCTCCTCGCTGAACACGCAGTCTCCCTCCGGGTCGAGCACCACGGGCGCCTCCAGCCGCGGCATTCCGCTAGTGATGTTCATTCTGTGAGCGAGTCCGGGCGCGTGTCTGTTCAAGTATTCCATGAACTCGGCGGGCGCGTGAGTCAACCAGAGAGCGCCGTCCCACAGAACGCACCTGACGGCCTTGAGCGACGCGAGTATCTGCTCCACTAGCTCCCGTTTCTCGCCCGGAGTGTGCTCGTGCCACAGCGACAGGTCTATAATGAACCGCGGCCGGGAGGGCGGCTCGAATCTAATGGCGGGCTGGCTCTCGCACTCCCGCGCGAGAGTCCATTTACACGCCGCGGGCCCGCCGCCGGCTGCGAGCACCACGCCGCCCCACTCCCCCAGCGCCCTGCCGCGGCCCTCGCGCTGGCAGAGCTTGTAGCGGCCGGTTAGGAGCCAGACGGTGACGCACTGCGGCAGCTCTAGCCCGCACCTGAAGCGGCGCGGCAGGCATATTGAGTCAATCCCAGCGTCCGCAAGCGCGCGGAAGAGGGGCCGCCACAGGGGAGTCACGAGTGCGCCGCCCTCCGCCGGGCCCAGGGGCGACGCGACCACAAGAGCTCGCGCGCCGGGCGTTAAAAAGCGACGCGACGCAATGATGCTCGCGCCGGAGGCACGGCGGAAGATCCGGCGCCTCTGAAGAGTTGTCGTGGACGCCCCTGACGGCAGCTCAATACAGGGGGCTGAGGCAGAGCGGTAACTGCCCGGCGGAGAGGGGGCCGAGATGCAGGAGCTGCAGAGCTGCCGCGCCAGGCAGCAGCCTGGAGGCCGGCAGAAATGAGGCGCCCGTCACGCAGGCAGCGGGGCGCTTTAGCTGGCCGCTTCAGCACTCCGCGGAGGGCGCCCCCGCTCTCCGGGACGCAGCTAGGCCTCCGGCCCTGGGCGCAGCGGGAGTTGAAATGTGGCGCCTAGCCGCCGGAATCCTGCTTCAGCCTCGCAACAGTGCGCCAGCTCTGCCGCACGCACTCCGGCGGCATTCTGCCGGCGCGCAGCCACTCGATGGTCCTCGCGTCGGAGGGGTAGCCGCTGCCAAAGTTTCCAATCTCGCTTCTCAGCAGTGAGATCAGCCTGTCGCGCACGACCTTTGCGACTATGCTCGCCGCGGCGACCTGCGGGACTCTCTCGCCTCCGTGAAGCGCCACTACTCTCTTGCCCGTGAGGAGCGACAGTGCTGCAGCGAATCTCTCTGGCTTAACATCGGGAGAGTCCACGTAGTACACGTCGGCCGGGCAGGTCTCCACGAGTCTCGCCGCGAGTTCCACCTCGAGCGCGTTGAGCATCTTGCGCTTGACATAGTCGTCTATCACGTGCGGCTCCGCGACAATGTAGTTAACGCACTCTGCGACCCTTAAAATCTCGCGGAAGGCGCGCTCCCTAGACGCTGGGCTCATGCGCTTTGAGTCACGCGCCCCGGCTTTCTGCAGCGCGCTGCAGTCGCCGACCACAACCGCAACAACCATCGGGCCCACGACGGGCCCCCTGCCTGCCTCGTCTATACCACCCACCGCGCCGCCTGCTTTTGCCAACTGCGCGGTCATTGCCGCGCCGCTGGCGCTCACTCCAGGGCCCGCCCTGAGTACTCAACCAGCGCCTTCCTGTTAGGCGTGATGCGAGCAGCCGCGATTGCGATTATGGAAAGCACCGTATATGCATACAGATCCACCCAGAAGCCTTTCGCGAGCCCCAGCACCCGCTCCTGCCCGCTGTGAGGTCCTAACAGCGCGAAGTACGGGATAAGGCCCGTCACTGCCAGTATCGCGCCTCCCGCCATAAGGAGGCAGATGACCAGCCTCCTCAGGAGGAGTTGCGGGCTCATGGGCACGGCGTCCACCTCCCTCTCTTGTGCTGGCCCCTGCTGTCTGTCACGTTCGCAGCGCTGCCGCCCTTGCCGGCGCCGGCATGGGCGGGCCGTTCCTGCGGCCATTCTCGTATGCCAGTGGTACTAGCAGCACGACATACAATACCAGCACTATGATCGCCGCGGTGGCCGCTCCGCCGCGCCCACATTCGGCGGACACGCGATCTACTGCGCGCTGCAATTAAAGTCTGCCGAGCGTTAAGCTCCGGCAGCCCCGCCGGCTCCAGGCCGGCGGGCACTCACTCGCGGCGCTGGAGAGGGGGAGGAAATGATTAAATATTGCCCGAGGCCGGCGCCGTGTCGCAAGAAAGACAGCAAGAGGCGCAGTCAGAGCTCCCACGGGAGCTGAGACATTACCTGACTGTCGAGACAGACCAGTGGGGGGCGGAGCACATTGTCTGCCTCAAGTGCAAGAGAAGATTCTTCACACTGAGGGACGCGGCGATTCACCTGCTCCGCGTGCACGGCGTTAGAGTTGCACAGAAGTACTCCGGGCAGGCGTGATGGGCCTCCTCGCAGGCGTTAAATCGGGGTGGGGGGGAGGTCTGAGTTTGTGGGCGTTTGCCCTGGCGCGCGCGAGCACGAGGTCAGCAATGGGGCCGTACTCTCTCCTGACAATCTCGGGCGGCACGCCGACATCGTACAGCGTGAATAGAATGGGGTCTATGATTTCATACGGCGCGCCGAGCTCTGCCTCGGCGCTGTGGCCCGGCCACAGCCTCGGGCTGCTCGGCTTGCTGGCTATCCGCTCAAAGCCGAGCCTCCGTGCCATCTCTTTGACCTGAACCTTGTAGAGCCCCGCTATTGGCATCACGTCGGCAGCCCCGTCGCCGTACTTGGTGAAGTAACCGAGAAGGAGCTCGCTCCTGTCGCTGGTGCCCAGTATCAGCATGCCGTACTTGTTCGCGTAGTAGTAGAGCACTGCCATTCTCACCCGGACGGCGAGATTCCCGGCGGCAACTCTGTCCTCGCGGGAGAAGTCCGGGATGCACGCCGCGAGAGACTCGAGCGCGGGGGCCAGATCAACTCGCCGCAGACTCACACCGAGCTGCCTCGCCACAGCAACTGCATCTCTCTCGTCCTCTGACGGCACCGCACCGTGGGGTGCAAAGACCGCGAGCACTCTATCGCGGCCCAGGGCCTCGACTGCCAGCGCTGCGGTAACTGTGGAGTCAACGCCGCCGCTAAGCCCAACGACGGCCCCCCGAGCGCCGGCCTCGCTGACGTAATTTCTAATGAATGACGTAATAATTTCGCGCGCCACATTGTAATCGAGCGCGGTCACCACGTCGAGGTGCGTCAGCGCGGGCATCTGCCGCTAGACGAGCTCTATCGCAATGGCCGTTGCACCCCCGCCGCCGTGGCACAACGCAGCCACTCCCCTGCGCCCGCCCGCCCTCCTGAGTACTGAAATTAGCGTTGTGACAATTCGTGCGCCTGAGGCTCCCAGCGGGTGGCCCAGCGCTATGGCCCCGCCGAATACATTAAGCTTGTCGTAGGGCACGCCTAGAAGCCTGTTGGCAAGCGCATTAACGACGGCGAAGGCCTCATTAATCTCAAAGTAGTCAAAGTAACTCGGCGCCACTCCAAGTTTCTCAAAGAGCGTCTTTATGGCAAAGAACGGCGCCTCCGTAAAGCGCCAAGTCTCAGTCATGTACCAGCTATAGCCAATGACGCGAGCGACCGGCCTCACTCCCAGCTCTCTGGCCCTGTCCTCCGACATTAGCAGCACGGCAGCTGCGCCGTCTGAAAGCTGGCTAGAGTTGCCCGCCGTGAGCAGCCCGTCTGGCCTGTACGCGGGCTTTAGCTGTGCAAGCTTCTCGGGCGACGTGTCTGGCCTAATGCCCTCATCTCTGTCCAGTCTCACCCTCACGCCGCCGAGCTCGCCGTTTATAGGCTCCATTTCCTCGAACCACCCGCTCTCAGTCGCGCGCCATGCCCTCATGTGGCTCTCGTAGGCAACTCTGTCGAGCTCCTCCCTAGTTATTTTGTGCTCCCTGGCGACCATCTCGGCCTCCTCCCCCATGAGCATTCCAGTGACAGGATCCACGAGCCCATCGTGGACCATTAAATCTACCACATCAACTCTCTTGCCTATTGTGTGCCTGATGCCCCACCTCACATCGGGGGGCATGCAGAGAGGCGCTGTCGACATCGATTCAACGCCGCCGGCTATGACGACAGAGGCATCCCCCAGGGCGATTTCTCTGTACGCCTCTATTATTGCCTGCATTCCCGACGAGCAAACCCTGCTCACGGTGTACGCGCTAACCCTCGCCGGGAGGCCCGCAAGCAGCGCCGCGTACCGCGCCACGTTCTGCCCGCAGCCTCCTTGAAGCGCCGAGCCCAGTATAACCTCATCGACGTCGTTAGCGTCCAGGCCGGCCCTCTCCAGGAGCTTTCTAATAGTGAATGCGGCTAGGTAGGGAGCCTTGACGTCTCTCAGCGCGCCGCCGAATTTGCCTATTGGCGTGCGCACAAAGCCTACTACCACGACGCTCACGGCGGCTGCGCTGGTATTAGTTAAATCTTTGCGGCCTTTCTACTCCCGCTCGCGCTCTGTGGCGAGCCGCAGAGCGCGAGCGGGAGCTGAGGGCGGCACGCCCCTGCGATATTTTTTACCCCACGCAGCTTGCAAAGCGAATGACATGGCTTTCTGACGTCCTTAGAGCGACAGAGATCATAAGGCGGGGCGGCTTCAAAGTGATAACACACGGGGGGATCGCCCACGCCGACGACACAATTGCTGCCGCGCTTCTCTACAGGCACGGCGCAATTGCTGTCTACAGGCTGAACTCTCTCGAGGAGGTGCTGAGAGTTGATGGAGAAGCGATACTGGCAGACATCGGCGATGCGTTCCGCGACGCGTTGCCAGAGAGATACGTCGTGCTGGACCACCACGGCGTTTCCGACCCCTCTGAGGAGCCCTCCAGCGTCGTGCAAGTCGCGCTGGCAGTGGGCGCCAGGGTCACGCCGCTTGTCTCCACGCTGGTACATTTCGTTGACCTCTTCGACCGTTACGGGCCCCGGGCAAAGAGGTGGTCCGGGCCCTACGGTAGCTCTCTCAACATAGGCGTGGCGAGATACTTCAGCGACTCCACGCCGCATGGCGCTGCTGGGGACGTCAAGTTCCTCGAGCTTGTTGCCAATGCTGTCTACTCAAAGCTGGACGTGGACTTGCCTGCATTCAGAGAGGCATTCGCTCTCGTCGAGAAACTCCCGCTGGCCGGTCTCGCGGAGAGCTTCCCGCGGACGTTCACCGTCCTGAGACTGATGCTCAGCGCGGCGAGAGATGCAATCTCCGCATCAACGAGCCGCGAGGCGCTCGAGACAGGATTCGGAGTTGACTTCGGCTGTTACGCTGTGCTGGCAGTCCCCGAGCTGGAGCCGTACGCGCTGCGCGGGCTCGAGAGGCACTTCGCTGAGGCCAGGAGGGCCGCCGAGGCGGCGTCTGCTGGGCGCTACGCACTGGTTAGGGGCAACGGCATCACGGCAATTACAATTGACGACTACATAGCGCCAGGCCCTCTCTGGAACGCACTGCAAGATCTTGGGGTGATCTCCGCCGAGCCCGTCTTTGTGGTCGTTAGGGACAAGAGAAACCCAGGCGCGTACGCACTGTGGCGCCCTGATAGGTTTGCCGACGTGATCGACTTCAGGAAACTCCAGGGATCCGAAGTACTGTACAAGCACCCGTCGGGGTTTTTCGCGGTCATGAGGGCCGAGAGCGCCGAGGCTGCCGCGCGCGCCGCGCTCAGCCGGTTAACGCAGGCTTAAGCCGGCCGCGGGCAGTTTCAACCCTTCTTGAGATTCTGCCGCTCGCGTCACGCGCTTTCCGGCACTTTTAAGCATTTCGCTCGTTTTTTGCGCCCCCGGCGAGCTCCGGCGAGGGTCTCTCGTGGCCGCCGCTGCCGTCAGATAGAGACGGGCTCCGGCGCGGTGCCGCTGGTACTTAGCCACTCCAGGCGGTACGCCGTCGTGGTCAGGACGGACGCCGGTGTGAAATGGAAATCTCGCGGAAAAGGCCATCGTCGTCGGCAATTACGCCTGCGCGGGCTCGATAAATCTGGGCTGCAGCTCGGCTCACAGGAATAGAGAGGCCTGGCTGCTAGTTTGCAATGAAGAGCCCGCCGGGAGGCTGAGGCGGCTGGCACTGGGGTGGCGCGCCGAGGCGGGCGGTGCCACGCACGCGATCGCGCTGGCCGCTACGGCAGCAATTGCGATTCTGGCAGATAGGCGCGAACGCTCCAGCGCCGCCGGACCGGCGCTTACTTTATTTCACTACTTAAAAATTCCGTCCAGCTACATCTTTATGGATTACGCGCGCGTGCATTTATTCATTCGAGGCAGGGTGCAGGGCGTATTCTTCC
>JAJHRB010000123.1 GCA_020833025.1 Thermoproteaceae archaeon
CCCAGCTCTTCGCAACGACGTATGTATGTACGCTTATTCCCTCGCGCGTTAAATTGACCCTGTTAATGCGTATGCGGAGCTCCCCGTGTCTCGCCGCGGCCCACGCGACGAGCTGCCAGGGCTGCGTCGTGCCCATTGCGGGCCGGCCTTTGTTTTCGAACTCGTCGCTCGCCCTCCAGCCGAGCTGCAGCAGCTCGAGCCTCTCCCGCGGTAGCTTCAAGACGGCAGGAAAGTGCACCTCGGCGCTGGCGCCGTGAATGGGAATGAATGGAGGGAATGGAAACCTGTCGATGTACATCCACGTTCCATCCGGCGCGTAAAGCCTGCTCCCCTCGATTCTGTACGTGCCTTCCGTAATAGCTCTATGTATTGACGCCAGCTTGTTCCTTGCCTGCCTCCAAGCCTCATGCAAAAGGCGCTTCAGCGCGTCCCTGAAGTGCATGAGCTGTTTTTTCTCCTCCTCTGTGAGCGGAAATGTCTCGATTATCCTCTGCACAGCATATTCGACGTAGGCGATCCACGCGGGGAAGACCCAGTCCAGCGGGCCGTGGAGGACTCCGTGTTTGGAGACCCGCTTGAGCACCTCCTCCAGCGCCGGCGGGCTGGCGACAGGCCTCAGCGCGAGCTCCAGGCGGCGCTTGAGCTCCTCTATGTTAACTGCTGCATTCCCCTCCATGGCGCGCTGCCGCCCGCGCGCGCCGGGGAACCGAAGGCCCCCTCGCGGCGATCGCGGTGCCTCGCGCAGCGCCTCCAGCCCGTAGAGCAGCAGCGCTGACAGCGCGAGGCCGGCTGAAGACAGCGCGGAGATTGCGAGTGCCGGGCGCCTCACGGCGGGGCGGCGCCGTGAGGCTACAAGCCGTACTGCCGGCAGAGGCGCCCCTTCAAGCCCCTGCTGGCAGAGGTCTGCCGCAGGGGAATTCACCGCAGGGATACTTGCCCCTGCGCTGAAGGCCCCTGACCCAGGCCCCTGCTGGCAGGGTTCTGAAAGGGCGCCTGGCCCCCTCCTGGCCGGGCCCCGCCGCCGCGGGGCGTGAGGGTCGTGACCGTGACCAATGTCGTCGGCAGCACAACAGCAAGGGAGAGCGACGTAGTGATCTACACGAGGGCCGGGCCGGAGATAGGCGCCGGGGTGCACATAGATCGCAGCATGGCACCCTGTCCACGCCATTTCTGGCCACCTCACGCGTGGCCACTTTTCTTCCTCCAGTTCATCTTGCAGCTCTAACTGTCTCGTCTCGTAGTGGTCAATGTAGTAACCTAGTCTCCAGCGCCGCCGCTTGCCGTCAAGCTCGCTGAACACCAACTGCCACAAGCCGTTGACCGGCTCGGACTCCAGCACTGCGAACAGCCTCTTTGGCCGCGACGCAACAAGTGAATTGACTTCAATTACATCAGTAGTGATCATTTGCCCCGGTCTTGATCTGCCTGCCATCGCCTCACGCCTCTCCTACAAGTCTGGCCCCGCAGATTCTGTCCCTGAGGCGCTCCACGGTGCTGTAATAACGGCTGTAGACCTTGTAGTACGCCCTGTCTCCGTAGGCGCTCTCTAGCCCTCCCTCAACGACAACGGCGCTGCCGTCGTCGAGCAGCAGCGCAATCCTGGCCCTTCTCGGCGGCGGCAGCCTGTCAACTCGTACCTTGACTCTAATGTACTTGCGCGTGACGATCGTGGTCTTCTCCCTGAACGTCACGACGCCGCTCCTCTCCCTGCCCCGTCTCGCCTGGCTAACTACTTGTTCCTGTCCCCGGGACTGTCCCGTTACCTGGGACTGGGACTGGATCTGGTGCTGGGTTTGGGCCCGGTTTTGACCCTGGGCTTGGAGATTTTTGTTATCCCCGGCCATGTGCGGCCATGGAAACCCCACTATAAGCCTTTCGCCGGGGGGATTATGTCTCCCAGACCACGCGCCACGCCGGCTCGGTGGCGTACAGCGGCCCCGCGAGAAAAGTGGCCCTCAATTGTGCTGCTGGCGGGTGCTAGCGCGCCGGCACGCACTCCCCCGCCTCCATCACGGCGAGCTGCCCGGCGCCGCGGACGTAGTACCGCGCGGACGCCGAGGTCACGCTGACCAGCCTGAGCCTGACGCGCCTCCCGCCGCACAGCAGCTCCAGCTCGCGCGGGACCTCCCCGTACCGCCTCACGAGCCAGTCCACTGGCAGCGCGATGGCGATGCCCCTCCCCCACCGCGCGACGCGTGCCTCGACCGCACTGTCGTGCATGGCCGCGGGAAAAACAGCCAGCTATAAGTATTGCTCTCCATTGAGCCCGGCCTTAAGACTGGGGGGAGGGCAGAGAGCAGAAAGAGCCAGGAGAGAGCAGAATGGGGGGTGTAGAAAGCGGGAAAAAGAGAGGGAATTGTAAGGTGCGTCTCAGCGCGGCGGGTAGCAGGGCTCCAGCGGGTCGCGGACCCGCCTGCCGCTCCTGCGCTCCAGCTCGATCACGGCGTCGTAGATGGCGTCCTTGACAGCCGTCTCGCCTGGCGCCTGGCGCGTCGCCAGGAACACCAGCACGAGCGACGCCAGCCTCCTCATGCGCGTTATGAGCCACTGGGGCACGTGACCGTCATGAAGGGGCAGGTCGGCAATGCCGGAGAGCCTCACTGTGAGTCTGAGCGCGCGAAAGATATAACCTATTCGCGCGAGTTGAACCGTGAGCGC
>JAJHRB010000124.1 GCA_020833025.1 Thermoproteaceae archaeon
TCCAGGCCCCTAGAGCGGAGACCTGAAAAGGCGCGGGGAGGCAGCCGCCGCGCCGGTTCGCAGTCCGGCCGCGCGTGCGCGCCCGCATGGGGAGCGCCGTTAAGGGCCACCGCCACGTGCCAGCGCTCGCAGACGCGTCGCCTGGCAGCACGACGATTCCCGTCGCCGTGCGGCGCGCCGATGACACGGTTGCCATCGTGCCGCCAGCACGCGCGCTCCCGCGGCTCCGGCGCGCGCCGTCCTCTACTTCGCCGGCGCCGACGCCGTGGTTTATCTCAAGGCAAGCGGCGACCGCCGCTCCGTCCGCGTGAGGTGCATCACTGGCGACGTCAGCTTCTGCAGGATGCCGAGACGCCGCGCCCACAGACTGTGGGTCGAGCGCGGGCCGGAGGTGCAAAAGGTAATCGCCCTCCTGCCGCTGGAGTAGCCAGCCGTGTTCAAAAAGCCAAGCCTTCTCTGAAAAAATTCAAGTCTTTTTCCCGCCCCGGCTGCCCTTCTCCCGGCACGCCGTGAGGCGCCCGGCCCTCGCAATCTCCGCGCTGTCTTCAGCCGGCCTGGCGCTGTCGGCGCTGCTATACGGGCTGGAGGCGCTGGGGGCCGTCTGCATTTACTGCACGGCGATGCACGCGCTGATAGCCGCGATACTCGCCGCTGCCGCGACCGCCGCGAGGAGGCTGAGGAGTTAGCAGACGCCTTCCCGGTTCCCCGCCTCAAGTTCCCTGCTGCCCGGCATGGGAGGGAGCTTACGCAGAGCGCAGAAGGTGCCTTTAAGGCGGGAGACAGAAAGGGGCATGGGTGACGCGGGCCGCGCGGCGCCATATATAAAGGAGGTCAGGCGCCGCCTGGAGCTTGCACTGAAACCGGTCGCCAGCCCGCCGGCGCTGGAGGAGGTGCTCAAGCGGGTCTCCAAACACGGAGTCCTCCACGGCCCGCTGGACTGGGCATTCCCGGCGTGGATCGCCTACGTCGAGCACGCGGTGCAGAAGATAGTAGAGACATTTCCGCTCTCGGAGGGGGAGAGGAGGCAGCTCATGCACTTCAGGGACACACTAAAGCGGCTGCTGCACGAGGCTTGGGTGCAGGCAAGGGCAAAGCTGGCCGCGATATACAAGGCCATCGTGGAGGGCACGTGCAGAGTGGAGGGCAAGAGACTCTACGCGCCAGACTGGACGTGGATTTACATCAGTAAGAGATCCGCATCTTACCTTGCGATACACGGCGTGAGCGCCGAGGTGCACTTTCCTGACGTCTTGAAGCTCCCGCGGGAGAGGCTCGAGCTGCTCCAGCTCGGCTGGAGGGCGAGCGACGAGACCGAAGACAGCGGCCGTCCCGCGATGGGCACTTCACAGCCCTGGCAGCTTCCTGCATGGGCTGCAGTGAGATACGGGGAGCTTCGCATATACATCACCCGGGTCAGCCTGACGCGCGAGGGCGCAAGCATTCACGTGTACGTGAGGGCGAAGAGCTGGGAGCAGAGGTGGGGCAAGGGCGAGGCGATAGGCTTGGTCGCGGAGCACTTCAAGCGAGGGGAGTGGGCGCCTTTACTTGCCATGTGGCTGGGAGACGGGAAATCCAAACTGAGGGGGGTGTTAAGCGGCCAGTACGCGCTCGTGATCGTGGCCAAAGAACCTTTGAGGTTGAGCAGCAACACAAGCGCAAGGGAGGCCCTCGTCGCCACCGGCAAGGAGGCGTTCGTGAGGCTCAGGGAGGCCGCCGGCATGTATGGCACGCTGCTCGACCTTCTGGGGGCACACAAGTGGGCCGCCGTAAAGCTCGCCACTGACGACGCCTTCAGGGCGGTCTACAAGCTGAGGACGAAGAAAAGGAACATAGACATCCTCAGGGAAAAGTACGGGCAGAGCGGCGTCGAAGCCTCCGCAGAATGGCCAAGTTACGACAGGCAGAGAAAAGACGCGGTGGTCGTCGCTGGCATTAAGATGCTCCTACACCTTATCAGCAACAAGGGCGGCTCGCTGCGCGCCGAGTATTACGCCAACAACGTCAGGGAGGCGCTTGCCATCGCCAGCAAGCTCGAATCCGCCGGGCTGAGACCGAACGTCGCGAGATCCGGCCACTATTACGTCGTGTACATAGCCACAGCGGACTTACTGTGGCTGGCAGAGAAAGACGTTGAGATCAGAAGGTCTATAGCGCATTACCTCGCGGAGAAGGCAAGAAGCGGGACGGCAAGGCAGAGGGAGGTCGCCAGAAAGCTCATGCAAAGGCACCCCTCTCTTTTTTCGCCCTCTGGCATGCCAACTTTCAAGCATGGACCACTCGTGCCGGCAGGTCCTCAGGCTCGAGTCGAAGGTCGCCGCGACAGTCGGCGGGGAGAGGGGGCGCGTCGCGGTGCTGGGGCTCCTGGCGAGAGAGGGAGCTTACATCAAGAGGCCGGGGTTCAGGGCCGACTATGAGTGAGGGGGCGCTTGCGTGGTGCGGCCAGCCGCTGGCGGGCCACCTCAAGGGCGCGGCGTGGATCATCAACGTGGGGAGCGAGCTGCTGATGGGCAAGACCGTGAACACGAACGCGGCGTGGCTGGCCGCGAGGCTGACCCTCGTGGGCTATGCCGTCAGGCGGATTCTCGTCGTGCCTGACGAGGAGGGCGAGATAGCAGAGGCCTTCAGGGAGGCCATGAGGCGCGCCGAAGTTGTCATCT
>JAJHRB010000046.1 GCA_020833025.1 Thermoproteaceae archaeon
TGAGTGTAAAGGGGGTCCGCGTGCATGCCCGATGCATGCACCGGCGTCCACACCCACATAACGCCCGTGACTCTCGGCGGGCTGCCCCGGAAGATGACGTCCTCTACGTGCACGCCGAGAATTATCCTGGCCCCGGCGTCTACCGCGCCGGCCGCTAGCTTTGCTATGAGCTCGGCGGGGTTGACGGCGTAGAGACCGGCCCCCGCGGGCTTGTATCTCACTCTGAAGTCAGCAAGTATCGGAAGGGCCTCTTCCTGCACTACAACCTTCGGTATCATGCTGCCGCCGGGTCCTATGCCGCCGCCGAATGAGTACCTCCTCTCGTAGATGACTACCCTGTAGCCCCTCTCGGCTAGGTAGCGGGCGGCTGTCAGGCCAGACGGGCCCGCCCCCACTATGACCACGTCAACGTCGCTGCACTCCTCGAGGTCCTCAAGCCCGTGCCTTATTATTGCGCGCGCTATTCTAGCCTCCACCGCGGCCGTGCGCGCGCCCGCTTTAAAGTCTTCGCGCCCGCCCGGCAGTCTGGAGTTATTAACAACGCTTGGCTGGCGTGCCGTGGCCTTCCTCCAGCTGTTGCTCGAGGGGAGCGGTTATTACATGGACACTCTGCTGAAGTGGGTCAGGGAGGTAATGGACTTCCTGTGGGAGGCGGGAGTCAGGTGCGTGATTGAGATCGAGGGAGAGGAGATACCCAGGATTTGGCTCTGCGGCAGGCTGGTGTACGAGGGGCTCCCCGACAGCGAGGGAGAGCTGCTGGAAGCCCTCCTCTCAGCCGCCAGGAGGTGCGCCGAGACGGCGCAAGCCGGCAGTCTTAGTCTCCGGGAGCGCGAGCACCGCAGCGCAGACCAGCAGCCACAGCGCCGATATTGTCGCGAGACCGTAAACAAGCCCGACCGCGGGGTATAGCATCGGCCCGACTATCATGCCAACTCTGGCCATGGAGCCGGCCGTGCCGCACGCGAGACCTCTCACCCGGCCGGGGAATAGCTCGGGAGTGTAGGCGTAGACAACGCCCCATGCCCCTAAGTTAAAGAAGTTGAACGCCAGCGCGGACGCGAAGAGCTGCGCCTCGCCCGTGCTGTATGCCAGCCCCAGTGCTGACAGAGCCGACATTAGGAAAAACGCCGCGGCGGTTGCCCTGCGCCCCAAGGCCTCGACAAGCCACGCGGCAGTCAGGTAGCCGGGAATCTGGGCGGCAGTAGTAACGAGCATGAACTCAAGCGTCCGCACCACGGTAAACTTCTTCTCCGCGACTAGAATCGTCGGCAGCCACATGACGACGCCGTAATAGCCCAGCGCGAGGGCGAGCCAGATGTACCAGACCGGCAGCAGCCTTCTCGCGAAAGCCGGTAGCTCCACTCTCTCCTCCCGCGGCGGTAAGTGCTCGGGCAGCGTGGTTCTCACGACCGCCGCGTACAGCGCCATAGCGCTCAGAACGAGCAGCGTGACTCTCCAGCCCAGCCGCGGGAATAGGAAGTACGCGACTGCCGCGGCCGCAAGAGAGCCCACAGACCAGAAGCTCTCGAGCAGCACGACGTTACGCCCCCGCCTCTCTGGCGGCGATAGCTCTGAGACATACGCCGACACCACAGGCAGCTCCCCGCCGAGGCCAAGTCCCGTCACGAAGCGCGCCAAGGCCAGCTCGGCCGGGCTGCTGACGAGGGCCGTGGCTCCCGTGGCAATGCTGTAGAGGGCGAGAGTCGTTATGAACACGCGCCTCCTGCCCACGTGATCCGAAAGCCTTCCGAAGAGCACGGCCCCCACGAGCATGCCGACGTTGTTCGCCAGGATTACAGCGGCCTTCTCGGGGGTGCCCAGTCCCAGCTCTCTCGCAGACACCAGAAGTATGTACGACAGCAAAATCACGTCCATGGCGTCAAACATCCAGCCTATGCCGGAGACCGCGATAAGTCTCGCCTCGGAGACCACGGCGTGCCTCTCTCTTGCTTTTTGAAGTGTAACTGTGTCAAGTATTGCTCATAGCAACAGGCCGAGTGCGAAGAGCCGGCAAGTTTTTGTACTGTACAGAATGCCAGCGCGTGAGCACCGTGAGGGTCTACGAGGTGGAGACAGACAACGAGATGCTGGCCGACATCCTCGTGCGCCACGGCATTGAGGTGGGGCGCGGCGCTCCCATCATAGCCGTTTACGGCAAGGACAGGAACATACTCAAGGCCCTTCGCGAAGAGGACAGGCCGGTACTCGGCATTTCCCCGCCGGGGGTCAGCGCCAAGCTGGCCGCGCTTGAGCTGAGAGAGGTGCCCAGGCTGCGCGAGCTCGAGTTCCGCGTGATCAACGCTATTAGGCTGGAGGCGGAGAGCGGCGGGCAGAAAGTACGCGCGATAAACGAGGTGGCGCTGCTGCCCGCCGAGCCGGCAACCTTCGTCCGCTACTCGCTATTTGTCAACGGGGAGTTCGTCTTCAACGATCTCGGCGACGGTTGCCTAGTCTCAACGCCGGTGGGCTCAACGGCATACGCCCTGGCCGCGGGCGGCGCTGTGGTGGACCCGAGGGCGGAGGTCTTGGAAGTCGTCCCCGTGAACTCTGCCCTTAGAAGGCCGCCTCACATATTCCCGTCGAGCGCGACTCTAGAGCTGCGCGACGTTAGGAGCGTGGCTGAAGTTTACGTGATAGGCGACGGCGTTGAGAGAATAAAGTGCAAAGGCAGCGCCACAATCCGACGCTGCGGCACGGCAAGACTTCTGGCCAGGGTCGGCGCGGCTTCCAAGCATGTCAAACTCCCGCCCAGCGCGCTCCTGATAAAGAAAGTGCTCGAGGAGCGCGGCCCGCTGACGGCGTCGGAAATCGCTGCGCTCACGGGCCTCTCCATTAGGACGGCAAGATACGCGCTCGAGAGACTGCGGAGGGCAGGGCTTGTCAGGTCATTCGTGGACCCGACAGACCCCAGGAGGAGGGTGTACGTCGCGTGAGACGAACAGCCGTGCGCCGCCATGATCGTCTGCGAGAACCTAGGGCGGCAGTTTCGCGGCGCGTGGGTGTTGCGCGGGGTGAGCTTTGCGACCAAAAGCGGTGTCGTGCTCGGCGTGCTTGGGCCGAACGGCGCCGGCAAGACAACACTCATACGCATACTCACCACCGAGCTCTTGCCCTCTGAGGGCAGGGCGTTTGTCGCCGGCTTTGATGTCGTGAGGGAGACCGGCAGAGTGCGGAGAGTGATCGCAGCAGTGCCGCAGGAGGGCAAGCCCATCGACTTCCTAACGCCGTACGAGTTCGTTGTGAGCTACCTCCTGCTGAGGGGGCTCTCGCTGCGGGAGGCCAGGAGGAGGGCTGCGGAGGCGCTGAAGCAGTTCGGCCTCTGGGAGGTCCGCGGCAGGGAGATCGAGACACTGTCGGGCGGCATGAAGAGGAGAGTCCTCGTCGCGGCGGTGTTCGCGGCAGATGCCGAGGTGATCTTTCTCGACGAGCCCACCGTAGGTCTCGACGTGTACTCGCGGAGGGTAGTGTGGAATGCCGTGCTGGAGATGAAGCGCGCGGGCGCCACGGTTGTCGTCTCAACGCACCACGCAGAGGAGGCAGCCGCTCTGAGCGACTACGTTGTGGTACTGAGCCGCGGGCGCGTCGCCGGCTTCGCCCCGCCGCGGGAGCTGGTGGAGAGAGTCCCGGGTAAGTACGTCGTGGAGGTTGAGGGCGGCGCTGACAGCATTGCAGATTACGTGGCCGTTTTGCAGGTCGGCAGCACAAAACTTTACTACGTGAACGAGCTGCCGCAGACGCTGCAACGCGCCATAAACGGCACCCGCGTGGTGGTCAGGCCTAAGTCGCTGGAGGACTACGTGCTGCTGGCATCACACAGCGCACAAGGTGGCCTATGAGCGCGGCCGGCACGGCCCTCAAGGCCATCAGAGACGCCCTAATCGTGGCGTGGGTCAACGGGTGGATCGCCATGGTGAGAGGTTTTGTGTGGGTTCTGTCGAGCGCGCTCACCCCGCTCTCGATTCTTGTCGTTCTCGCAGCTCACGGCGGGCTTAAGGGGCTGAAGTGGGGTCTCGTCGGCGGTCTCATTTGGATCGTCACGTCAAGCAGCCTATCGCTGATAGGAGACGCCGCTTACTATCGCGTAGCAATAAAGTACCAGAGCATGCTAGTGGCGTCGCCGACATCGGCTGTGGGGTATGCTATTGGCCTGGCCCTCAGCGCGCTCATATTTGCGCTGCCAGCGCTGCTCGCGCATATAATTCTGCTCGCGCTCCTTGACGTCCCGGCGCTCACGCTCGAGAGTCTGTATGCTCTCGCGACGCTGTGGCTGGCAACTGCCGGTATGGCATTCGCGGCCTCCGGTCTCGTCAGGCACATGAAGTACGCGTGGTCGGTCCCCTCGATACTGTCTGCCGTGATGGTAGTCTGTGCCCCCGTGTACTACCCGGCAACGCTCATGCCCAGCCCCTACCTCGGAGTGCTGCTGCCGACGGGCGCGGCCGGAATCGTGCTGCAGCACTCGGCGCGCCTGGCAACTTACAGCGCGCCCCTTTTGCTTGCCGCGCTGCTGTCGCTCACGGCGCAAAGCATTGTGGGCTTGTACTGCACCGCAAGGCTCGCCAGGTGGCGCGAGCGCTAGATGTAAAGCGTCTGCGTGCCTCCCGACTCGGCGACCACCTCTATCTCGACGCCCATGTAATAGGACTTCACCGTCACCTTGATGTACGGCGGGTTGATGGCCGACTTGACGCGCTCTAGAATGTCCACGGCAAGCTCCTCGTGCAGTATCTCTCTGCCCCTATAGCTGTCAACTATCCTCTTGAACTCCTCGACCGTAAGCGCGGCGCCCCGGGGTACGTACTCGAGCGTCACCTCAAACGAGTCGACAGTCCTGCTCACCGGACACACGGACTCCCCCCGCGTCTTCATGCGCACGAGGCCCGGGCTCTTCGCTAGCTTGAGCACAGCTCTAGAGGGCGCGCGTTATTAAAGCGCGGCGCCGCGGCTGGCGTGGACGCCGGCCGGTGCATTAGGGTAGAGGGCAGGGCCTACCTGGGCGGGCGGCTCGTGAGGGTTAGAATCGGCGCGGCTGGCTGCAAGACTCTACAGCTGCCCCGCGGCTTTCTGATACTGCCCGGCATGGTCGACATTCACGTGCACTTCCGCGACTGGGAGCTTGCCTACAAGGAGACGCTGGAGGGCGGCGCGAGGGCGGCTCTGGCGGGAGGCGTCGTTGCCGTGGGCGACATGCCGAACGTGAAGCCCTTTATAAGGACGGCCGAGCTCTACCGCAAGAGACTGGAGGAGGGGGCCAGGCTGCCGGTGATCTACCGGCTTCACATGGGCGTGCCTGAAGACCTCAGCGAGCTTGAAAAGGCCAGGCCGCTGTCGGTCAAAGTTTACCCCGAGGACATAGAGACGTACGGGTGGGGCCACGTCGAGCGCGTGATGAAGGAGTGCGCGCGGCTGGAGTGCGCTGTGATTTTTCACTGCGAAGACCCCGCGTACTTCAGCGACGGCGAGAGGCCGCCAGAGGCCGAGCTCCGCTGCGCTGAGAGGGTGCGCGCGCTCGCAGCGCTGACCGGCGCGAGGGTTCACCTCGCTCACGTCACGCTGCCGCAGGTAGTCGAGATGTCGCGAGGGTGGGCGTCTGTTGACGTGACGCCGCACCACTTGCTTCTGGACAGCGAGAACTGCAGAGACCGCGGGCTCTGTCTCGTCAATCCCAGGCTCAGGACGCCCGAGACGCGCAAGTCTTTACTGGCCGCGCTCGCCGCGGGGCTGGTGGACATTTACGCAACCGACCACGCCCCCCACGCTGCGCACGAGAAGCGCTCGGAGAGCCCGCCGCCGGGGGTTTGCAGCATAGAGATTGCGCTCAGCCTGCTGCTGCGCATGTGGAAGGCCGGCGTGCTGGCCCTCGAGGACGCGGTCAGGCTCTACTCGTACAGGCCGGCGCGTTTCTTGAGAGTCGACGCCGACCCGCTGAGCGGGGTCTTCACAATCGTGAGGCTTGAGGAGTTCAGAGTGCAGGGAAATGACTTCATCGGCGCGTGCAAGCTCACGCCATTTGAGGGCATGCTGGCATTCGGGAGGGTTGTGGCGACAGCAGTGGGCGGCCGGGTTTACTTCAGGGATGGCGAAATTTACGAGCTGGCCAGCGCTAGCAGGGCCGCTTAAATGCATATAAAGTGCCGTAGGAGCGCGATAAATGAAATGCTGATGTGCCCCGGCGCTATAGTTATCTCCGGCAGGCGTATTGAGCTTGTCAACTGTCTGCCAAAGAACAAGGACTTGTGGAGCCCGGAAATTGCAAAGGTAATTGCCGAAATAAACGGAATTCGATTCACTGACGACATGCAGCGGGTAATAGAGCTCGTCAGGGACTTCTGGCAGAAGTATCACGTGTGCCCGCCGATGTCAATTCTAGAGCTATTGACCAAAATGAGCGGGAGCTCTATATTGAAGATGTTCAAAAACAACTACGATATTATGTGTGTGCTCGCGGGGATAGAGCCCCCATCTGGGTGCCTCTCCAGAGTACTCTCCACAGCCTAGGACTTAAGAGCGAGAGTCCAGGCGGGCGCCCCCCAGCTCCCCGCCGCCCCGGGGCGGCGGGGAGCTGGGGGGACATAGTAGCCCTGCCAGTACTCCTACTCCGCGGCGGCGTAGAGGAGCTCGGCTATCCCGGTTACTCTCGCCCGCGCGCCAATTACCGCGAAGACTCTCTTGAGCTGTGCCTTGCACGTCGCGCACGGCCTAACGACGGTTCCGGCGTCGAAATTGCCATAGGCAGCCCTCCAGTACTTAGCGGCAATATCGAGCATTGCGGGCGCAATGAGCCCGCCGCCGCCGAAGCAACACACAGATTCCTTGGGGTCTCTCCACATCTCAACGTACCGGCCCGCCAGTTCCTTGAGCAGGGCCCGGGGCTCGGTTACCAGCGGGATGCAGGACCTTGAGTAGTTGCACGGGTCCATGTACACAACCGGCTGTGCCAGCTCGACGCGTCTCAATTTCAACGTGCCTTTAAATACCGCTCTGTGCAGCAGCTGGTGCACGTGTAACGCCGGCCTGGAAATACTGGGAACTACAAGTCGCGTGAAGACGTGCCACCCGTGCCCGCACTCGCCGAACACGACGAGCGCAGGCCTTGCTCTCTCGATCTCCTCGATGTACATCTCTGCAATCTTGTGCATGCAGCTCTCGCTTAGGTAATAGCCGTAATTCGCCGTGTCTGCAACCCTGGCGCTCACGACAGTGTCAAGCCCGAGCCTGCCTAGCAGGTAGATGTAGCCCTTCAGCGCGTCCTCAAACTCAAAAATATCAGAAGATGAGGGGAAGAGGAGCGCAGGCCTCCTGGGAGCCCCCGCATCTTGCTGCGTGTAGGCGTCGACGTAACCGCTATCCGTGCACACGAAAACCTGCGGCGCCTCGCCCCTCTCGCGCTCTATTTTTTTCACAATCGCGTGCAGCGCCAGAACTACGACCTCCTGCGGCATGCCCATGTTGTTCCCGCGCCTGAGGAAGTTCTCCACGACTCTCGCCACGTAGGGCAGGACGCGCCCCCTCACGAAACCGCACTTCACCAGCGCGTCTCTCACTTGCCGCGTGACCTCGGCAACGTCAATGCCCAGAGGGCACGCGTAGGCACACCTCTTGCACATCGAGCACATGGAAAACAGCTCGCACAGCACGTCCTCCGGTGTCCGCGACCTCAGCAGTGACAGGCGGCCTGCCGGCGAGTAGCGCGGGTCCCCAGTTGCTACGTAAGACGGGCAGGACGCAATGCAGCTCCCGCACTGCATGCACATCAACGCGGCCAGCTTGGCGTACATTGCTGATAGCACAGGTGCCAGGCGCTCCTTTTAAGCTTGTCGGGCAGCCCCGAGAGAGACTTTTATTTTGCCGGCAGGGAAGGGTGCGGTGCTTGTGGCACTGTTCTGCGCCGCGCTTGCGGTTTCGCTGGCAACAGCCGGCTACAGAGCAGTCAGAGCGGCGGGGGCAGCGCCGCTCGCCGTGGCGCCTCAGAGCGTGGCGCGGCTTCTTACATTTGGCAGCATGGGCGGCACGGCGCGCGCGCTCGCGCTCGCGTTTCACGCCTCGGTCGCATTGTCGCTTGCCGGTCACGCGCTCGCGCCACTCGCGCGGGAATGCGCGTGGCCCAGCGCGCCGGCGATGCTTACTGGCATTCTCTCTCTGGCGTCTCTCGCGGCCATGAGCTTGGCGCGCCCTCGCGGCCTCCCGCCAGGGCGCGTGCTCGCGCGCGCCCTCGCAGCGCTCACCATAGCCTCTGGCACCCTCCTCCGAGTCAGTGAGTGGGCCGCCCCCGCGGCGCCGTGGCACGCACTGCTGGCGCTGCATGCTGCCAGCGCGGCCGCGCTCGCACTATCAGTGCCGTTCACGCCGATGGCGCACTTGATGTCACTGCCAGTATGCATGGTACTTAGATACAGAGATAAGAAAATTAAGCAGAGGCTAAAACGCGCCCTCGTGGAGCTTGTATAATGACGGCGGCCGTGAGCGCGATGAGAAAATAGGAGGTGTCTCCACGCTCCCTTTTAGCCCCTACCGCCCTCCGGAGGCCGGCGCTCCTTGCATCGAGGCGAGACTCTACCAACGGTGCGCCCGGAATGCGGCCTAGAGACGAATAGAGGCGAGGTGCCGACATTGTGGCAGTGGAGAGGTTTGACGTGTTACTCCAGATTGCCAAATTCCAATCCCTCTTTTCCTTCTCCCGAGTGTTTATCAACCCCAGCAGCGCTCCAGCGCACGGAGAGGCCGCTGCCCAGCCGCCCTCTAGGCTGCCCAGGCGCAATCTGCTTGGCTGCGCCGCCCCGCCGCCGAGCCCCCGGGCCATCTGGACCCCCTCGTCCCACTCCTTTTTCTCCCCTCCCCTCCGGCTTCCCGTGGGACGGCACAAGAGCACCCACACCGGAGGGCCCCGTGACGGCGCGACGTACGACGAGGTCTCCGCAGGCGCCGTGGTGTTCTACAGGGGCGACACGGTGAAGTACCTGCTGCTCTACTACCCAGCCGGGCACTGGGACTGGCCTAAGGGTAATGTAGAGCCCGGCGAGACTCCCGAGCAGGCAGCGCTGAGGGAGGTGAAAGAGGAGACAGGCCTCGAGGTAGAGCTCCTGCCCGGGTTTAGAGAGGAGGTGGAGTACGTGTACTCCCGCGGGAGGCGCAGAATTCGCAAGAAGGTTGTCTTCTTCCTCGCGCGAGCGCATAGCGATGACGTGAGGCTGAGCTGGGAGCACGAGGGCTACGCGTGGCTCACGTACGACAGGGCTCTCGCGAGAATAACATATGACTCATCGCGGCGCGTGCTCGTCAAGGCACACAAATACCTGAGGCAGCTCGGCCTCGCCTAGCCCTGCCGCGGAGCGAACGCGCAGGGCACGGCGGTTGAGCTGGCTTGCCTCAGCGCGGGAGGCCCGCCGGCCTCTCGCGCCTCCTTAACAGCTCGCTCACAACGCGGGGGGCCTCTCTCAGCGAGCGCACCGTGGCGTCTGGCGTGACGTCGGAGAGCTTGAGCCCCAGCCTGCTCAAATAGGCTCTCGCCTCTCTCTCCCAGTCGCCGTAAAACACCGCGAGGAGGCCAAACCTCTTGGGGAAGTAGACGTCAAAGGCAGGATTGTCGCCAATAATAACATCGGCACCGCGGAAGAACTCGGCGCACGTCTTGGGGCACCTGTGCGCATCCGACGTCCTCACGCCGTCTACAAGCGAGTAGATGCCGAGATGCCGCAAGACTGGCAATTGGTAGCGCGCGTGACCGTTAGTCGCCACCTCGACGCGATACCCTCCGGCCTTCAGCGCGGTTACTGCCTCAACGGCCCCCTCGTTGAGCGTGAACTCGTGCAGGTGGCGGCTAAGCGCCTCAAGCACGTCGGGAGCGCCGCCGGCGCCGAGCTCCCTTGCCGTTCTGTTGAAGACCTCCTGCCAGTCAAACGCGCGCCAGTCAAGCGCTCTCAGGAGCTCTGCGCTTATTGCCATGGCCCTGGCGCACACGCTCTCCGCGCTCGTGCCCGCGGCCCCGGCTATTTGCCTGCACACATCAGCAAATGTCGAGCTCCACGACCCTCTCGGTATCAGTGTGCCGTCGAGGTCTATCAGAACAGTCGCCATGCCGCCTCTGCCGCCAGCGCTATTAGCGTCGCGCCAAATGCCACGAGAGTCCCCGTCCTGTACGCCTCTAAACGCCCCCTGATTGCCTCGACTGAGAGAATTGTAAGCGCGACGTTCGTGGCGGCAGCGCCAGCGGCCAGTGCCGCGAGCCGCGCGTCGAGCGCCACTAGCACGAGAATCCAGCCAAGCGCCGTGGAGGACAGCGTGAGGGCCGCGCCGAGCAGCACAGAACGGCGCGGCCCTATGACGGCCGCTATGGTCCTCACGCCGGCTCTCAAGTCGCCCTCGTAATCCAGCGCCGCCTTTACGAACTCCCTGCCGAGAGCTGCCAGCAGCGAGGAGGCAAATAACAGCAAGAGCGCGGGCGCGAGCGCGCCAGCGCACGCCATGCCGTAAATATACGTCATTGAGGTGATGATAGAAACGGCGAGGCTGCCGGCCACAGGAATGCGCTTCAGCCTCGAGTTGTACAGTATTCCGAGCGCAACCGCGGCGGCATAGACGAGCGGGGGCGCCGGGCCCAGCGCGAGTCCCAGCAGCAATGAGGCAAGCGCGCCGGCTGCGAGCGAGCTGTATGCCACCACGCGCGCCGCTCTGATGCTAATAGCGCCGGTGACGAGCGGCGCGCCGGGCCTGTTTATTCTGTCCTCCGCCAAGTTGCAGAGGTCGTTGTGCGCAAAAAGACACGCCTCTGCCAGAAACGTTGACGCGACGACCAGCGCGATTGCAAGCGCGTCGCGCCCGCCTGCAATCACGTAGGACGACGAGGACGCGAGCGCTGCCAGCACGCCGTGCTCGCCTCTAGTGAGCCGCCAGAGGTGCTGGAGCACAAAGGCGCAGAAGCCTAGCTTTAATGCTGACCCCGCGCGGGAAGCGGCCGGGGCTCTCGCCGCGGGGCCTGCGTCTCAAAGCAGTAGGAGCCGCGCGCATTCCGGGGGCCGGCGCCCCTCAACTATCTCGCCGCGACGAAGGGCGGCACTTAACCCGCGCTCAGGGGGCCGGGTCTAGTCGATACTCCCGGCGCGCCATCTCGCGCAGAAGTCCGCGCGCAGGCTGGGAGCCGGGGCGCGCGATCAGGCGCAATCAATTGACGGGGGCCGGAGGTTGCCTCGATTCCCCGCAGGCTCCCCATCATCCCCTCACCTCGCGGGCGGGCTGCGTGCGGGCTGGCGCGGCTCCGAGGAGGCGGGCATCGCCTCGAGGATGTTCTCAGCCACTTGGGCGAGGTATACCGGCAGCTCCTGATAGCTCACCGGTATTGCGCCGTCGACGCGGAGATCGCAGTTTAGGCTGTGCCTCACGAGAATTTTCACGTCTGCCTCGCGCCACGCGGGGAGGTCGTTTTCGCTGTCGCCTACGTAAACTACATACCTGACGCCGAGAAACGCCTTGAGGAGGCGCACAGCACTCCCCTTATCTGCTCCGGCGCCGTAAACGTCCGCAAGGGGACGTCTGGCGTATCTCAGGACCTTAAGCCCGAGCCGTCCAGCGAGCTGGAGGACGTCCTCGAGGTCTCTCGGCGGCGTCCCTCTCTCTCGCCAGTCCACCGTGAACCCCGCCAGTCTCCCTCCCCAGACCCTCTTCGGCTCCACGTAGGCATCTAGGCCCAGTGCCGCCCTGTATGCCTCCTCCACCGTCTCGAACTTTACGTCGCGGGCCACGGCCACGTACTCGCCGGCCCTCACCTCTATCCCGTTTATACAGGCATACGCCGCTGCATAAGGCACGGCCCGGGAGGCAAACTCGCAGTCCTTCGTCGTCACCACCGCTACCGGTATCAGCTCGGCGAGCCTCCTCAATGTCTGGTCGAGCTGCGGCGGCACTTGCGGCCGGGGCCGGACAAGCTCCGGCGGAATAAGCGTCCCGTCGAGGTCTGTGAAGAGGGCGATATTTGCCATAGTATTTGCGCTCTCCGCGCTTAATAGAGGTTGAGGCCAAGCATCGCGTTTAGCGGGGCGGGCCGCGCACGCCCCCGCGCAGACGCCTCCTTCCAGCCACGGCAGGACACGCCCTGGGCCTCCCGGGGCGGGGCCGCGGCGGGTTTTTTTTAACTCCGAATGCGCCACATACCTGCCGGGCGACTACTTTGAGGTTGTGAGCGGCGTGC
>JAJHRB010000010.1 GCA_020833025.1 Thermoproteaceae archaeon
GTCCTCGCGGCGTGGTCGGAGCTGGGCCCCTGCTGCTACCACACGCTGGAGCTTGCTAGGCACGTCAAGGAGGGCATTAAGGAGGCGGGCGGAGTGGGCCTCGCGGCGCCCACTATTGTCGTCAACGACGGGATTAACATGGGGACGCCGGGCATGAGGTACTCGCTGGTAAGCAGGGACCTAATTGCAGACACCATCGAGGCGCAGTTTAACGCCCACGGGGTGGACGCGTGGGTCGGCATAGGCTGCTGCGACAAGACGCAGCCCGGCATAATGATGGCAATGGTCAGGCTGGACCTCCCCGCGGTCTTCCTCTACGGCGGTAGCGCCGAGGCGGCGTGTCTCGGCGATAGGGAGGTGGCAATAGGCGACGCCTTCGAGGCCGTCGGCGCTTACATTGCCGGAAAGATCTCGCTGGAGGATCTCAGACTGGTGGAGGAGCTGTCGTTCCCGACCTGCGGGACGTGCCAGGGTCTCTACACGGCGAATACCATGGCCGCGCTGGCAGAGGCCACGGGGCTCTCGCTTCTCGGCTCGGCGTCGCCGCCGGCGACGTCGTCAAGGCGCCGAGCGCTGGCCGCGGCTTCCGGCCGCGCGGTGCTCGCGGCAGCCGAGCTCGGGATCACGCCGAGAAAGATTGTCACGTACGACGCGCTGCACAACGCGGCAGTAGTGCTATTCGCGACTGCGGGCTCCACGAACGCAATACTTCACCTGCTGGCGATAGCGCACGAGGCGGGCGTTGACTTCACGCTCGACGACCTTGACAAAATCAGCAGGAAGGTGCCGGTGATAGCGGCGCTGAAGCCGGCGGGGCCCTACACAATGCAGGACCTCGACAGAGTCGGCGGCGTGCCTAGAATTCTGAAAAAGCTCCACAGGGCGGGGCTGCTGAGGCCTGACGCCCTCACAGTGGAGGGCGAGCCGATAGGCAAGCTGCTGGATAGGTGGCAGCCGCCGCCAGTTCCCGATGCCGGAGTGCTGTTTGACGTCGACAGGCCTTACAAGCCTCACGCGGGCATTAGAATTCTGAGGGGCAATCTAGCGCCAAGCGGCGCGGTGATGAAAATCGGGGCGGCCGGCCTGACGAAATTCGAGGGAAGGGCGCGCGTTTATGACGGGGAGGCCGAGGCCTTCAAGGCCGTAGCGGCAGGCGAGATCAAGCCTGGCGACGTGGTCGTTATACGCTACGAGGGGCCCAGGGGGGCTCCCGGCATGCCTGAAATGCTGAAAATCACGGCGGCAGTAGTCGGGGCCGGGCTCGGCGAGTCAGTCGCGCTGGTCACCGACGGGCGCTTCTCCGGGGCCACCCGCGGCATAATGGTCGGGCACGTGGCGCCCGAGGCTGCAGTCGGGGGTCCCATCGCGCTCGTGGAGAGCGGCGACAGGATAGTCATTGACGGGGAGTCGGGCCTTCTCAAGCTCGACGTGCAAGACGGGGAGCTGGAGAGGAGGAGGAAGAGGTGGCAGCCGCCGCGCAAGCAGCTCACGGGCCTTCTGGCAAAGTACGCGGCGCTGGTCCAGCAGGCAGACAGGGGGGCGGTCACGGCGCCGGCGGCTCTCTGACCGCGCGCCTTGCCGGCGCGGCGACGAGGGCGGCGAGTTTTTCAAGCGCGCTCTTGCACTCCGCGAGGCCCTCCGCTGTCGCGGCGACGCCGGGAACCTCAAGGCCGCGCCCTCTAAGACAGCCGGCAGCGCGCCGCCAGGTGTGGGCCTCCCGCGGCCCGCACAGTAACGCGGCCGCTGCGAGGGCCAGACGCCTCGCGGCCTTGCACGCCGCCGCGGGATCGCTCGCGCTCGCTGCCCGCGCCAGCTCGCCCGCCGCCGCAATCTCGCCCTCGAGAGCCCTCTCGAAGTCAATTACGTAGGGCCTCCCGCACAGCAGAACGCCCCACTGCGTCGCGAAGTAGTGGAAGAGGTCCTCAGACGGCGCCGGCGCTGCGTGCACGTTATATCCGCGCGGCACGTCGCTGACGCTGCCGTAGGCTATCACGTCGATGCCGCCCTCCTGCCCCTCTAGCGACCAGCCGGGGATGTACAGCGTCGCGCTGCCGCACGCGCGCCGCAGCTCTGCGTAGGCGCGCCGGACTAGGTCCGCCGGGGGCAGCTCGTAAGCGCCGAAGCACGGCGTCCTCTCGTGCGCCTCCTCGCCGCCCCTCCTTATGTGTATTACCCTGATTCCCTCGCCTGTCAGGAAGTCGGCGAGAAACTGCCGGTGGCAGTAGCGCCAGCTCTCCTCCCTGCAGAGCAGCGCGACAGTCCTGCGGCTGGCGAGGTCTCTCAGCTCTACGAGCTGGAGTATTGCGGGGGCGTAGTGGTACAGCCTCCACACGTAGGAGTCGAATGTCCGCGAGCCCGTGCAGCCGGCCCTCGGCCCCCTCACGCCCAGCGCGCCGAGCTCTCCAAGCCACACATACTCGATGCCCTCGCGGGCGAGGGCCTCCTTGAGGCTCTCCCCGGAGTAAGCCGCAATGCGCGAGCGCGGATACCTCCTGATGTCAACGACAACTTCAACCCGCCGCTCTCTCAGAGCCCTGAGGAGGCGCTCCGGCGGGAACCCGCCGTAGCCGATAGTGTAGGCCATGCAGCTTTATCACGCCGGCGCCGCGGGCCCTCTCAGCCTCAGCCCGGCGCGCAGACCCTCCTCGCCTCCTCCACCAGCCTCGCCACGTATGGCTCCCTCTCTCTCACCGCGTCGGCGTCCAGCTTTGCCTCGTGAAACCCCCAGACGTGGAGGGCCCACGCGTGGTCCCACGCGTCGAGGAGCCACCCTCCCAGCCTCCTGGCTGCGTCGCGGGCTGCCCTGTCAAGCTCTGCCGCAGTCCAGCGGCCGCGCTCCTCGGCCCTGCTGGCAGCGTCCAGATTGAGGCATGCCGCCAGTGCCTTGACGGCCTCCTCGGCAGCCTTGTACAGCTTTTCGGATGCCTGGACTGGATCTCTATCCGCGAGCGATCCCCCCTCCTCTAGATACCTGGCGGCAAGCTCTAAGCGGGCCGCGATTGCAGTCTTCGGGTCTAGCTGCAGAGCCCTGACTATCATGTCGACGATCCAGGATTCAACATCTATGCCCCTCTTTTTTAGCTCTCTCGCTAGCGTCTCGGGAATCGCGACAGCCGCCACGGTCGGAGCGGCGGGGCTGCTTAAAAGCACTCAGAGGTGCCCTCAGCCGGGCCGCCGCTTCACTCGCGGGAACAGAGAGCGGCTCTAGATTCGGCAGCGGAGAAGTGCCCGGCGCCCGTCTGCGGGATTCCGCCGCTCTTCAGAGCCGTGCGATAATTTTTGTGTTGTCACTTTCCCCTCCATTTTTAACTGCGTTTTCTAGACCCATAACATGACCTCGAGACATGTCAAGTATTATTACATCTGTCTCAAGACCCCCTCCTTCGCGGTATTGGTAAGCTACTCTATAGTTTTGCAGAGTCTGTCTCCCCTGCCTTTCCCTCTCGCTACAAGTACAGGCACACCTTTTTGATTTTAAGGCCTTCTTAACGGAAAGAGGGCATCTGTGCCAACATTACCATTACCAGCGCCTCATTATTGCCCCTCTCAAGCCACAGGAGCTGCCAGCTTCACGGCGAGGGCGGCTGCGTACGCAATAGCAAACTGCAGAGCTGAGGCAGCCAGCGCGAGCTTGAGGCCCGCGATTCTGCGCACTGAGGTTAGCGTGGCTATGCATGAAGAGTAGAAAGCCATGAATACTAGAAGGGCCAGCGTTGAGGAGATCGGCAGCACGGTCAGGGTCTCGAGAGCCCCCGTGGCCTCCATTAAGCCCAGCACGACCTCCTTGAACACCCAGCCGCCGATAACACTCGCGGCTATATTCCACGTCCAGCCCATGGGCGCGAAGAAGGCCTCGAGGGCTCTGCCGGCCCAGGCCAGATAGCTCTCCGAAATGCTCTCGACAATCCCGCCGGGGCCGAGAGACTCGAGAGGCCACAGCACGAGAACAAATGCCGCCAGCAGCGGCGCGACCTTTCTCAGCGAATCCCTGAGATATACTGCAAGCTTCAGCGCGAAGATCCTGGGGCTAGGTAGCATTAACGGGGCTGGCGGCACCTCGCCGCAAATAAGCGGCGGCGTCTTAAACAGCCTCCGGTACAGGTGCGAGGCCAACGGGATTACGGCGAGCGCGGCAGCGTACGGCAGGAAGATCGCCAGCGGGACTAAATGCGGCGCGCCCCTCAGCGCTGCGGCAGCCACCGCCACGAATATCGCGAGGCGCGCGGCACAGGGGACGTACGGCACGAGAAGCGCCGTGAGGAACCTACTCCCGGCGCCCCATAGAACTCCCGCCGCGTTTACTGCAGGGACGTTGCAGGAGGCTCCCACGAGCAGACAGACCACGCCCCTCGGGGGCACCCCCGTGCGTGCCAAGCGCCCCTCCAGCCTGCGCGTCAGGAGCCCTATTAGCCCCGTCTCCTCGTAGAACACTACCAGCACGAGGGCAGTAGCGATGTAGACAGACAGCACGGCTATCGTGGACACGGCACTCCAAACTCCGTCCGCAAGGAAGGAGGCGAGCGGCGGGCTTGCAACCGCACCTTTTATGTACTCGGCCACCGCCTCACTCGCAGACTCGAACAGCGGCACGACCGCGTAGGGAAAGTCCCCGAGCGGCGTCACGCCCTCCACAAGCGCGAGGAGTGCCAGGAGGGTCAGTATGCCTACTGCCGCCAGGAGCGGCGCGGCCACGAGGGGTCTCGATAGCACCGCCGCAATTCCCGCGCCGGGGGTCGGGAGGGGCACATCCACGGCCCTCACGTGTCTGCCGCCCCCGCCCCCGGCCATTAACTTCTTGAGCTCGGCAACTCCCCTTCCTCTCACTGCCACGGTGCATACAACGGGCGCGCCCAGCTTGGCGGAGAGCTCCTCGGGCGGCAGGGGCAGCGGGGCTAGGTCAGACATGTTGTACGCAAAGATCACGGGCTTGCTCTTGCTCACTATCTCGGCCAGCCTCACTGCCTCACGGAGCGCGTGCGGCGCGGCGACAACCACCGCGCCGTCGTAATCCCCCTTCAGCGCCTCCTCGAGCGCGACCCTCTCGTCGAGGTCTCTCGGGCTGTCGGGATTCAGCACTCCAGGCGTGTCGGCGACTTCCACGATGACGTCTCCCACGCGGAACCTCCCCCGGCGCACCTCCACCGTGGTGCCCGGGTAGTTGGCCGTCCTGACGTAGATTCCCGTCAGCGCGTAGAACAGCGTCGACTTCCCGGTATTGGGAGGGCCAACAAGTACGTACTTAACCGTCCTCACAATTAACAGCGTTAACTGGATTTTTAATTTTTTCGCGGCAGCACGCGCCGCAAGCGTCTCGACACCGCGCAGTATGGCAGCAGGCGCGTAAACAGAGTTAACGGCGGCGCACTGCGGGGCAGGCTCGGATTTACGAGCGCCGCCCGGCCCGACGGGCTCGGGCGCGCGATTACTCCGAGAATACAAGCTGGTCAAGCCGGCTCTTGAACCGCATCCACCACTCGTAGTAGTCCTCGTACTCGGCAAACCTCCACTCCCTGGCGCCCAGCTCTGATGCCAGCGTGGATATGAGGTCTCTCGTCCGCCTCCCCTCCCACGGCAGCGGCTCGGCCCCTGAGAGCTTCGCGTAATATGCAAGCTCCCTGTACAGCGCTGGCGATGGCGGCTTCAGCCCGGCCAGCCTGTACAGGTCCTCGAGCACCTCCTCGGCCCAGCCCCTGTGAAACCTGCAGACGCCCGCGTTGTCTATGAACATTTCCGCAATGGCGCGCCTGTAGGCGGACTCGGCGAAGTCCTCGGGCGGCATGAACGTCGGTGTGTAGTTGCTCCAGTAGCGGCCGAGCATGTACATCGGCGCGACAAGGCCTGGGGCCCAGTAGAAGCTCGGCGTCATGTAGCCCTCGGAGCCAAGCGCCGCGTAGACGGCAAGGTCTCTGAACCTGCAGCCAGTCGCCCTGACCCTGTCGCTGAAGCGCCGCTCGAGCTCGCGCGCGGCCGCCCTAATGCCGCGCCTCGCGACGAGCGAGAGGGCCTCCGTGGCCCCGCTGACGAAGCCGTCTACCAGCTCCGACGCGAGCTTGGCGTTCCTCCTTGAGTCCCCGAGGGGCTCGAACTTTGCCGGGTCGAACGCGGGCACGTCGCCTATCCCGACCTCCTCCGGTCTCAGCAGGCCGACGTGGACGGCGTCGAAGAGCCACGCAATGACGTGCCCCATTTCTATCGCGTCGAGCCCGAGCCTGTCGACCCTGTCGACTAGCGGCACGGCCTCCTCGAAGACGTAGTTGCCTATGAAGGGCCCCATTGCGTGAAACGGCTCGTAGTCCACCTTCTTGCCGCGCCACGCCTTCTTGCACAAGACGGGGCACGGCTCCCCGCAGTTGTACCACTCCCTCGATTTGTCTTGCTCCGCCTTGAACGGCTTCCAGAAGAGCTCGAGCACGAGCTCCGCGTGCCTCCTCCTCTCCTCCCTTGGCATGTAGATCGACTTGTAGCCGAACAGCGGCAGCAGGTCGCGGTAGTGCGGGTAGTTGACGCCGAACGTCCCGCCGGCGCCGACCTTTGAATCGTAGCGGTACTTCACCGTCTTTTCGTTGAGCGCGTCGCGGTAGGGCTTCCCGAACCTCGCCTTGAAGATCTCGTCCAGGGCCTTGGCGTCTGCCACCCTGTCGTGCAGCGGCCTCTTGGGCCCGCCCGCGACGACCGCAACGACGTTATGCCCCTGCGCCAGCGCAGTGCCGGGGCCGCCTCTGCCGGCAAAGTCCTCCGCGCCTGGCCTGAGCCTGCCGTCACGCACGTCCACGTCCACGGAGACCACGGCGCCGTTGTACGTCGTGAAGGCCGCAGGCCCGACCACTAGCGCTCTCGCGTCGTTCCTCGCGAAGAAGTCCCTGTGCAGCTCGTAGAGCCTCCTTGCCGTCTCGTACACGTCCCCGCCGGGCTGGAACTCGACGAACTGTACCTCCCCGCTCGCTATGAGGAGCGCAGTGCGCCTCGAGGCCCTCCCGACGATCGATACGGCCTGCGCCCCCATGCCCATTGCCTTGTACGCCGCGCCGCCCATTGTCGAGACGTGGAGCATCCTAGTCTGCGGGCTCTTGAAGACAAAGACCAGCCGGTGCACGCCAAAGAGCCTCCCTCCGACGAAGGGGCCGAAGCCAAAGACGAACGGCACCTCGGGCGAGAGCGGGTCGAGACGCCACGTCTCCCGCCTCTTGTGCAGCGCCAGCGCGGCCTCGATGGGCCCTGAGGCGTCAAGCTCCACCTTGCTAACTCTCTGTCTCTCAACGTCTATCTCAAGAATCAGCATTGCCGGCGCGCCTGTGCCGCATTAATAAACCTCACCAACAGCGATGTTGTAATAGCTACTCGGCCAGAGAGCTGGGCGCGCGGTAGTAACCACTAGGGGCTCCAGCTTAATAAGGAACGCCGGGACGGTGGGCCCGTGTGGTTTTACGCTAAGTTCTTCCTCGAGACCTCGGCCCTCGTATTCGCCTCCCTGCTGGCAGCCGGGGCGCTCGAGAAGCTGGGCGCGTTCCGGAGACTGACGTCGCTCGCCGCACCTCTCGCCTCTGCCCTGGGGCTGCCGAGAGGCCTCGTGCCGTTAATGGCGCTCTCTCTTGCCAGCCCCACCGCCGCGTATGCCATTCTGGCCAAGCTCGGCGATGCCAGGGGTGTCATTGCGGCGTTTCTCCTGCTCTCGCCGCTCAGCTTTCTGTACGACGCGCTCAGGTTCTCAATTCCCATCGCGCTGTCTACTCTCCGGCAGGCCGCCGCGCCTTACATTGCGCTCACCGCGCTCAGGCTGCTCGCGTTCTCCGCCCTATGCTACGCGGCCGCCAGGCTCTACCTCGCGCACCTCGGCCGCCTTGACGCGATAATGGCAAGCGCCGCGGGCGGAGAGACCTCGTGGCGCGGCGTGGTGGCAAGCACGGCGCGGCTTTGGCTTAAAATCTCGGCCAGACTGGCGGCGGCAACGGCAGCCGTTGCCGCGCTAGACGCAGCAGGCGCCATTAGGCTTCTCGGCGCGCTTTTCGGCGCCTCGCTCTCCCTCGGGGAGGCCGGCACCGCTGTAGTGGCGGCAGCGGCAGCAAATTATATCTCTGCGATGTACGTGGCGGGGGTCTTTCTCGCGCGCGGAGAGCTCACAGTGAGGGAGGCCCTGCTGGCGCTCTTCGCCGGGCAGCTAGTGTCCGCGCCCCTCGTGCACCTCAGGGCCTACCTGCCGCAGAGAGTCGGCATTTTCGGCGCGAGGATGGCCGTGAGGCTTACGGCATACACGCTTGCATTCTCGGAGGTCTCAAGCGCCGCATGCCTGGCGCTCGTGCTGGCGTGCGCTGACGTGATAAACTAACCTTTCAATCCTCACGGCAATGGTAGTACAGCACGGCGCCGTCCAGAAATATCTTTCAGCCCTTTCTCTTGAGATCCAGGGCCCTCCGGCCGCGCCTCCCGCATCAGGAGCTTTACCGCGGCGCGCCCCGACAATTGCAGTAGTGCATCTCGGCAGGCTAGCGCTGGCGCCGCGCGGCCTCGACCCGCGCGAGCGCAAGAGCGAGCTGCCGGCGCCGCCCGGCGCCTCAAGCCTGCACGGCGTTTTTTAAACTGGGCGCCCGCCTTGCAGAGCAAAGCCCGGCGGCAGAGCAGACTGCCTCTATCAGTGTAAAGCGGGTTCCGCACGACGATTTATAAACGCTTTAAGCGCGCCGACGCGGAGAGGGCGCCCCAGCAGACGGCAGACGCGGTGCCGGGTTAAGGGGGCGCTTGTGCTCTCCCGCCGTTGTGTGCCGAGCCCTGAGGTGCTCGCGCCCCGCGCTCTTCTTAAATGGCGGCACCGAGCTCCCTGCAGTGCAGGGAGCCGGCATCTCCGTGCTGACGCACGCGGAGCTACAGGACTGGGTCTCGCAAGCGCTGAGGGAGGTGGGCGCGGAGGCTGTCAGCGGCGAGGGCTCTCTCGATGCAGTGCGCGCCGTGCACAGCGAGATCTTCGTCAGGGCGGTGTCAAAGCGCCGCGAGGCGCTACTCGCCGCGGCCGTTGCGGAAGCAGCCCTCGCGAGAGGGCGGGCAGTGTTTTACACAGGCGGAACTATAATGGCAGGATTTCACGCGCCTAGAATGGGCCACGCGTTCAATGCTGCGGCCTACATCGCGAGGAGGGCCGGCGCGGCGGTCGTGAGCATAGACCTGCACTTTCCGAGGGGCACGTGGGAGCTCCACCTCGAGCACGCATTCCCGCTACTTGTCGTTTACGGGGGCGTGGACGGCCCGTCGTTCGGGCACCTGGTCAGGCGCGGGCATGCAGTAGTGCCACTCCCGCTGCCCCCAGGCGCCGGCGACGAGAGCCTCGTCAGAGTGCTAGCGCCCGCCATAGACGCGGCGGGAGAGCCGCTGGTAGTGCAACTGGGATTTGACATCCACAGGGACGACCCGACCGGGTACCTCTTCGCGTCCGAGCTCTTCTTCTACGAGCTGGGCAGGCTGCTCTCAGGCCGCGCGTTCTTCATATCGGTGGAGTGCCCATCAACGCCGAGCGTGTTCAAGAGGTCGATAGCCGCCCTCCTCGCGGGCCTCAGAGGCTCGGAGCCTCCGCGCGTCGAGCCGCACAAAGAAGGGCGGAAGGTCGTTGAGGAGGTGAGGCGCGTGGCGGGCAGGGCTAGAAAGCTGCTGGAGAGGTTGAGAAGGCGGGAGCGGTAGCCCGGGCCCCCGCTCAGACCCTCCAGCGTCTCGCCAGAATTCCCTTCAGCGCGTCGAGGAGCATATATGCGACATCCTCGGGGCTCCTGCCCATCTTCCTCGCCAGCTCGTCTATTGCCCCCTCGACGAGCTTGCGGGCCCTCCTCCGCTCCTCGACTGCCTGCCGGACTCCGGCGCCGTACTCCACATCCCTGACCTCGCCCGTCGTCGCGAAGCGGAACTTAGAGGGGCCGGGGCCGCGGGTCCTGCCCATGTAGAGGATGGGCCTGTACCTCTCCAGGGACCACGCGCCGTCCTTGAAGTCCTCCGAGGCGAATACCGCCTCGACGCGCCCGACTATTATGTCGTGGTCTCCTCCCACGTCAACGACCTCCCTCAGCGAGCACTCTATCACCGCGGCTGCGTCTGCGAGCGCGACCGAGGGGACCTTCCTGGCCTCTACGAGTCTCAGACCGGCCCTCTCGAGCTTGTCGGGCAGGAATCTCGACGAGGCGCTCCCGATCACGGCCAGGGCCTCCACCCTGGAGAAGTCGAGGTAATTTACCGTGAAGTGCCCGCTCTCCCTTATCAGCATGTATGTCTTGCGCTCGGGCGCTATTGCCGTGATGAGCATCGGCGGGTCGAACGACACCGCGGCGGTCCACGCCGCCGGCATAGCGCTGGCCTCGCCGCCGGCCCTTGCTGCAATCACAGGCGTCGTGGCGGGATACATCACGTAGTGGAAGTGACGCGGGTCAACCTCCCTCATGACGGGGGCCGGGACGTGACTAATAAGTTGTGCTGGCGCGCTACGTCCTGGCCTTCCTGTAGCTGTGGCCGCGCGCAGGGTCGTAGACGGCGCTGCGCGGCACTTCAGCCGGCCTGACGGACTCGCCGACAATGATCACGGAGTCTCTCGTGATGCCCTCCGCCTTTACTCTCTCGGCTATGTCGGCCAGAGTCCCCGCGACTATCTTCTCGTCAGGCCAGGACGCCTTGTAGACGACTGCCACGGGAGTCTCGGGAGGCAGGCCACCCTCCGTGAGCTCCCTCACGACCTTGTCTATGACATGAACTCCCGTGTATATGGCCAGCACGGCGCCCATCTCTCGCGCGAACCTCGCGGCAGTCCTCAGATCCCCGCGCATTTCCACTCTTGCGGAGGCTCTCGTGATGACCACCGTCTGCACTACCTTCGGCACTGTGAGCTCAATTTTCATGGATGCGGCGGCGGCCAGTGCAGCGGTGACGCCGGGCACTATCTCGAACGGGATTCCAAGCCGCTGTAGCGGCATTACCTCCTCCCACAGCGCGCCGTAAATGCTGGGATCGCCTGACTTTAGCCTCACGACGAGCTTCCCCTCTATAGCCTTCCTAACCATAATATCGACGATCTCCTCTGTCGTCATGGTCGCGCTATTATATATCTCGACCTCCGGCTTTGCGTATTTCAAAATGTCCGGGCTCACAAGAGAGCCCGCGTATATAATCACGTCGGCCTGCTGCAAGTACTTCATCCCCCTCACGGTTATCAGCTCTGGATCGCCGGGGCCTGCGCCGACGAAGACCACCTTTCCGAGCTTGGCCACCGCCGCCATTGCGTTGCACGCGCGCCGGCATTTATTACTTTACTTTCAACCGTCCCTCTGAGGTTCCAGGCCCTCTGGCGCTTCCCTGCACGACCCTCAGGGGCATTCCGGCCGCGGCTGGAGCTCCATCGCGATCTGCGCCCGGGCCTCGCTGGAGGGGGCCGCGGCAGAGGTAATTGAAAAATTAACGAGGGGCGGGGGTTTCGAATGAGGAAGTGAGGCGATGAATTCGGCGCTCTCTCCTGCGTTATCGATTAAAGGGGGCCGGTGCCGGCTCGCGATTCCGCCAGATGTAGACCACCGTGAAGTAGTCGCGCCATGAGATCTCCCTGGCAACCGCGCCGCCCTCCATGTAGCACCTCTTCACCGCCACGCCGTCGAACTTCTTCAGGAGCTCGTTCAGGAGGTCTATATTTGTGTTTGCCTTGATCGCGACGACCACGTCAAAGAGCTTGAGGGCCGCCTCTAGCAAGTCTCGCCTTGACGCCGGAACTATCGCCACGGCCTGATCTCGCGAGACTAAGACGCGCCCGGCGTACTGGGCGCATGCGATTATTGAGGAGACCCCTGGCACGAACTCCACTGGCGACTTTATGTAGGGGAGGAGCCTGGCGAAAGTGCTGTAAAGGGCCGGGTCCCCCAGCTGCGCGTACACCGCGTCCCCCGCTCTCTCAAGCTTGGAGGCAATGTCTCTCAGCAGGCTCTCAGCGGCAGCGCCCATGGGAAACTCCACAGTCACGACATCGGCGCTCGTGTACGCGCGGACGATGCGCTCGGCTAGGCTTCTCTCAGACCGCGAGGACGCCGGCACGTAAACCATGCTGGCATTTCGCAAGATCTCAACGGCCCTGACAGTCACAAGCGAAGGATTGCCGGGTCCCAGGCCGACAACCCTGATCATAGCATTCCCCTGCCGGCGGTATTTTTCAATAACTTGTAGGCGTTCTCCGCCAGCAGGTCTGGGCCCGGGCGCTGGATCGCCGCGCTGCACGGCGGGTCGCGGGAGGGCGCCACGCCGCTCCGGCGCGTGAGAGCGCAGCTACGTTGAATTTTTGCGGGTCTCTCGCAGCCTCACCGTCACGACATAAACTGGGCTCAGGGGGCTCAGCAGCGTGTAGCCGCCCGCTCGCTTTCCCCTAGCCACTTGCACGAGCACGACCTCGTAATCCAGCTCCTCCAGCGCCGGGATTAGTGCCGCGAGGCTCTCCAGCGCCGTCACGCTTAGCACAATCCTGCCGCCCGGCTCGACGAGTCTCGCGACCTCTGGCACTATTTTCGGCAGGCCCCTCCCGCCGCCCCCTATAAAGGCCGATGTGAACCTGGTGTGTCTGGGCAGGTCGCGGGGCGCCTCACCCAGCACGACGCGAATTCTGTCGAGCACGCCAAACTTCTCGGCATTTCTCCTCGTGAGCTCAACTGCCTTCGGGTTCTTGTCCATTGCGTACACTCTCGCGCCCATCAGCGCGGCCTCTACGGAGACGCTGCCAGTCCCGCAGCCCACGTCGAGCACTACATCGCCTGGCCTCACCTTCAGTTTTGAGAGCACTATTACTCTGACCTCCTCCCTCGTTATGGGGATCTCGGGATCCCTGATGAACTCCTCGTCTGGTATGCCGGGCGCCCTCATGCCTCGGCCACACGTCTGCCGCCCTCGTCATATACAACTACGCGCACGTCCCTTTTCGCGAACCTCACGAGCCTCTCCTTAGCCCGCCTGGCAATGGCGGACAGAACGACGTCTCGATAGCCTCCCAGGTGGTAAAGCGCCTCCGCGACGCTCCCAGCGCCGAGGACCCTCGCTACCACCTCGGGGGGAACTCCGGCAGCAAGCGCGCAGTAGGTCAGCGTCTCAAGCCGCGCGTCGCAGTACTTGCTGTGCGTGTTCATAGCGCCCGCGGCAACCTTGACAAGCTTGCCCGGCAGGCCCGCCACGGTCACCGCCTCGAAGCCCATTCTTACCGCCATCTTGACGGCAGCGCCTATCCAGTCTCCCACCTTGACTACCGCGTCGCCAAAGTCCCTCCTTGCGTACTGCACTGCCTTGTTGCCCACGGCAAGGACGGCCGCGCGGGAGACCGCGCGGACGGCCTCAAGCTCTGTCTTGATGTGCTTTACGTACTCCTTGCTGCTGGACGGGAACTCTATCCCCGTGGTTCCCAGAATAGAAATCCCGCCGACAATCCCCACGTCCTTGTTCATCGTGAGCTCTGCCAGCCTCTCGCCGCCCGGGACCTCAATTAGCACTGTCCCCTCGGCAAGTCCGGCCTCTCTGAGGGCCTCTGTTATCATCAGCCTCGGGACTGGGTTTATCGCGCACTCGCCGGGTGGAACGGAAAGGCCGGGCCTTGTCACGATGCCGACCCCCTCGCCGCACGTGATTTTAAGGCCCCCGGAGCCAGGCTTGACGCACGCTCTCACAAGCGCGCCGTTGAGAACGTCGGGATTGTCGCCAGAGAACTTTCTCACCTCGCCGCAGCACCACTCGCCGCTCTTGTACACGCGCTCCACGAGAATCTCGAGCCTAAGCCCCACCGGCGTTGGTATGGTCACGCTCCGCGGGGCCTCGCCCCTGAAGCAGAGCGCTGCGGCCTTTGCGGCAGCCGCGGCCGCGGCGCCTGTGGTTATCCCGAGACGCCTAAGGGTAAGCATACTTCCTATGGTACCCCCGCGGCGTTATCATGAAGCCGCGCCACACGTACGTCTCGCTGTTGCCAACAATTATGATTGTGCGCATGTCCACAGAGCTCGCATCGACGTGGTCTAACGTGGTTATAACGACTCGCTGGCCCGCGCGGTACGCGTCTTTCACTATCCCGACGGGCGTGCCGCCCCCGCGAGCCCGCCGCAGCACTTCTAAGACCTCTCTCAGCAGCCGCCCGTCTACTGGGTTGTAAAGCGCCAGCACGAAGTCCCCAGCTGCCGCGAGCCGGACTCTCTGCAAGATGGCGTCTGGGGGCGTGAGGAGCGGGCTTAAGTTCACGACGGCGAAGTCGGACCCCAGAGGGGCGCCGAGAAGGGCCCCCGCGGCCAGCGCGGCCGTGACGCCGGGAACAACCCTTATGGGCACCTGCTCGTCCAGCCTGCTCGCGAGCTCCAGGACGAGGGGCGCCATGCCGAAGACCTCCGGGTCTCCGTCGCTAACGACAGCGACGCGCCTGCCCTCTCTCGCCAGCTCGATCGCCGCCCTTGCCCTGCGCAGCTCCTCCCGCATGCCTGCTGAGATAACCTCCTTCCCGTCCAGCAGGTCGGAGATGAGCTCTATGTAGGTCCTGTAGCCTATCACGACGTCGGCGCTCCTAATTGCCTCCACCGCCTCCGGAGTTCTGAGCCGCGGGCTCCCGGGCCCAAAGCCAACGACATACACCTCACCCGCCATGAATTATTCTGACGAGCTCGTTAAAGATCGCAGCGGCGACTCCCGACCCCCCGTACGTCCCCGCGATGACAGCTGACGGCACCCTGCACTTCCCGAGGAACTCCTCCTTAACCCTAGCAGCGTTGACAAAGCCCACGGGGGCTGCGATGACGTAGGGAAGCTCCCCGCCCTCTAGGCAGAACTCTAGGACTGCGAGAAGCGCGGTGGGAGCGTTTCCCACCACAACGCCCGCGGCCCCGCGCCTTCTCAGCGCGCACAGCATCCCCGCGCGCGACCTCGTGCTCCCCCGAGCTGCGTCCGCGCAGTCCAGCGCAACGTGAATTAAGTCCCGCCGGTATCTCAGGCCCGCCGCGACCATGTGCGTGTCAGCGACGACGGGCCCCCCGAACCACTCACTGAAGGCCTCGAGCAAGTCGTCCGAAACTCTAAGCGCCCTGGCGACCTCAAGGTTTCCCGAAGCGTAGGCAGCGCGGGCCCTAAGCCTGTCCCTCCAGTCAGACATGTTGAGGCCCAGCGCTCTGGCAATGGCGCTGAGGGACTCCGACTCGATCTCCTCCGGGTCCTCGAGCGCGGCGGGCGCGCTCCCGCCGAGTGCGGCCTGAACCCGCGCCCTCAGCGCCTGATATACGAGGGGGGATTCTCCCAGCGGCTGCGTCACGTAAACAAGACGCCCAAACCTGCTCATCTGCCACCTGCCCGCCTCAACGCCCAGCTCGCCCAGGATGTCCCGGCACACGTGATTGCCCGAGCCCAGGAATGCCAGGGCGATCACGACGGGGCCGTCGCCGTCTCGCATGAGATCCCGCCAGTTTGGCTCCGAGTACTCATTATAGCCAACTCTCACAGGCACGCCCAAGTCCTCCTGAAGCCGGCGCGCCAGCCTCTCCATTAGCGCGTTAAACTCGCCGCGCCGGGAGCCATGGCTCACCAGTATCACCTCTCTCGCCCTCACGCGCCGGGGTGCCGGAGTTCATTTATAGAGTTGCGCGGGCGCGGCCGGCGCGCATTTCATCTGCCGCGCCATTATCGTGACCGAATTTGGACACGCAATATTTAAGCTTTTCCCAGCCGGCGGGGCCGGCGAGCTTTAAACTGCCGGCCGCACGCGCGGCGTGCTCTACGTGGTGGGCGTGGGGCCCGGCGACCCTGAGTACCTCACCGTGAAGGCGCTGAAAGCCCTCGAGAGGTGCAGGGCGGTTGCCGGGTGGCCCAGCGTGCTGGGGAGGCTGCCCCTGGAGGGCAAGGAGGTCGTCGCGCTCTCATACCAGAATCAAGAGGCAGAGCTGAAGAGGCTGGCGGCACTCTCCCTAAGCGCAGACGTCTGCCTCGCCGTTCACGGCGACCCGGCCGTTTCGGACTGGGAGTTGATGGAAAGAGTGAGGGCGCTGGGCGTGCCGCTCGAGATCATAAGCGGGGTGTCTTCTGTAAATGTCGCGCTGGCAAGAGCGGGACTGGACCTGGCGCGCGTCGTAGTGGTGTCGCAGCACGCGAGAGAGCCCCAGCCCCTCCCGCCGCCTGAGTGCAGCCGCGACCTGGTAGTGATACCCCCGCCCGACGTCGAGGCTGTGAGGCGGGTGGCGCTCGAGCTGAGAAGCCGCGGGTGCGACGTGTGGCTCATGGAGGACTTGACACTGCCGACAGAAAGCGTGAGGCGTGTGGAGGGCCTGGGCGACACGAGGCCCGCCTCAAGCCTGGTGATACTGGTCGGGAAGTGTGCGCATGCCTTGAGACAGCGCGCCGAAGGCAGGTGACTGCCCGCGGCTACCTCTCGATAAGGAGCTCGGCCTCAGAGGCTGCTGCGTACAGCGCATCTAGCTCGCTCTCCTCGGGCTTCCAGTACCCCCGCTGATATGCCTCGTACAGCATGTCGGCTATGTGCTTGAGCGCCCACGGGTTTTGCTGCTTGATTCTCTCTTTAACGCTACCCGTCAGGTACCCCCTTAACAGCTCGTGCCAGACCCAGTCCTCGACGTCGCCCATCGTGGCTTACAGTCCGAAGAGGTTGTCCACTTTCTCGGCTATTTGCAGGATGCCGGAGTAGCCATGCTTCAGCATCTCCTCAATCCACTTGGGGTTCAGAAGCCGGGCGATCACGCCTCTCTTAGTTGCAACTCTGTTGTCGACGACCCCTAGCAGCTCTCCAGCGACGTCCACCCAGAGATCTGCGCTTGCGCACGTAGTTCATCTCAGGCGGCTCGTCTAGCTGCATAACGACCGTCGCAGGGGGCGACCGGAAAAGCGTGTGCACGACTTAAAGCCGGCTGCACACCCCGCAATATAAATTTTGTGCCGGTAAGCGCGTCACACGGCGGCAGCAACGGAGACGGTAACGCAGCCGAAGACCCTCTTCCTGTACAGCAGGTAGGAGCCAGGCCCTGCCGCCGTGAGGGCAGCGGGCTCCGCCACGCCCGGGAGGCCCGAGACCTCAAGTGCCTTTCTGCTCGCCGGCGACAGGCACTCCCAGTCCACTCTCAGCTCCTCGGGCTTGAAAACCGCCGCGGGCAGGCCCAACGCCCTCGCCGCCTCGGCCGCCTCAGGCTTGATAGACGTCACCGCGCCCACCGCAGAGAGATCCGCGCCCAGGTCCTCCAGCGCCTTGCGCACCGCCTCTACGAGCTCGCCCACGCTGGCTGTGGAGGTGAAGCCAAGGCCCACGTAAAGGCGCAGGGGCCTGCAGCAAACCTCCCCCTCCCGGCACTCGCGAGCCCTCCTAATGACGGTCTCGCAGCCCTCGCCGGGTCTGTAGCCGGGCGGCGCCTCCTCCACGCCCGCAACGCAAACCTCCCTGCCGTCCCTCAGCGCTGCGGCAACTCGCAGCCTGTCCTCCCGCGACATCTTGCACAGCAGCGCCCTCTCGAGCTCCTCGGGCGGCAGCGCGCCTGCCGCCTCTGCGGCCGTGGTTATAACTGCAGTGCCCCCCACGGCGGACGCCAGCTCCTCGGCGAGCTTGTTTGCACCTCTGTGGGCGCCGACAAGCGGTATGAAGAACCTGCCCTCTCTGTCCACCACGACTACCGGCGGGTCCACCTCCTTGCCCCTAAGGAGGGGGCACAGGAGGCGCACGGCGCCCCCGACGGCCCCGGCGAAGATGACGGCGTCGTAACACCTAAGCGCCCTTGCCAGGTCCCCGACCGGCAGCACGTGGGCGGGGACGCCGGAAAGTTCCAGCACTCCCTTAATCCGGCTGACGACGGGCGGGGCCTCCCCGGTGTGCACGATAGCCACGCCCCTCCACGCAGTCTCCAGGAACGGGCGCCGCCAGGCCCGCGGCACGCTACAGCCTCCTTATCGGCATTAGCGCCCTGGCGCCCACGGACATAACGAACCAGAAGAGAGCCCACGACGCCAGCGACAGCCCCTGAAGCGCCCTCAGCTCGGGCAGTAGATCGCGGTACCTCTCAGGGATGGTGAAGCTCGGGAATGCCGCGAATCCCAGCGCCAGCAAGGCCGCCGCCGTTGCCGTCCTGAGGGACAGGAAGCTAGCAGGGCGCGCAAGCAGCAGAGCCAGCATGTTGTAGAGCAGGTACAGGGCATAGACGGCCTCGCGCCACCAGACCGGTTCCTCGTAGCTTATGCCGTGCGGCGTGGGCAGCCACTTGAGAGTCGGCATGAGCGAGTAGCCCACGAACATCAAGATTGCGGCGCGGGCCGGCTCCACGCGCCTCGTGATGAAATTGAAGATAACGCCGATAGAGGCGCCGTAGAGCGCGGCGGCAGCGTACATGGCCCAGCACGCTGCTTCCTCCTCCGCGCCCGCAGTAAATTTTTCGTGCAGGCTCTCTGCCATGGGCGCGGCAAACTGGAGCTGGAAAGTTGTCTGGAGGGCTGCCGCAACGATCCCGATGGCCGCGTAGCCCAACGGGCCCCTCAATATGTCTTTCAGTGGCACGGTATGCCCAGGAGGTGGCGCAACTCGTGGATGGCGTTGTACACGGCCTGCGGCAACAGAGCTTGAAGCGCCCCGCCTAGCACGTGATCCAGCAGGGCTGGAATTGTAAAGAGAGCCAGCCCGGCCGCGGCAGCTGCAAGCGAGAGTTTCTGGAGCAGAGCCGCCCGCCGCTCTCTGACAAGGAGCTCCAGCGCTGTTTGTTGAGCTTTGCGGAACCTCATAAGTGCGGGACAGCTATCCCTTATTTAAGCATAACTCCCCAAGCAGGCTCTTCAGAGCCAGAAAGCCGCCAGCTCTTGGATCTCCGATTGCTTCCGGGCGGCTCCGGGGCCCAGTCGGATTGCAGGGGCGGCTGCCGCGTGCCAAGAGTGTCTATTGCTTGCGAGAGATGGCGCTTTCCGCCCTGCCCCTGTACCGGCGCAGTCCAGCCCCCTGCTGTCACACTGCCCCGTGACAGCTCGCCGCAGGGGTGGCGCGCCCGTATTTGCACGCTTCAAATACACTATATTCTCCTCTCCGCGCTGGTAGCCCGCACGCGCCCTTCCGGCCAGGCTCCCCGCCTGGGAGGCAGTCCCGGATCCCTCCAGCTGCGGTCTGCAGTACGCTTGACGGCCTCGAGGGCCGCGCGGAGAAATGACTTAAGTAGGGCAAAACTGCCCACTACAGTGCCGCGCCGCCAGGAGTATTCAATGAGCGACGCAGAGGTCGCCGAGCTGGTCTTCAGGAAATACGGTATCAAGATCTCGCCCGAGCAGGTAGTCAGAGCTTACGCGCCCGAGCAGAGAATGTCGTGGAAGAAGAGCGTTGAGGTGGCGAGGTTCATCAGGGGCATGACCCTAGGGCAGGCAGTTACGTGGCTGAGTGACGTCGTGAGGCTCAAGAGGCCAGTACCGGTGAAGACCTACAAAAAGAAACAGGCCCACCACGCAACGCCGTGGAGGGGCTGGCCGGTTGCCAAGTGGCCTGTTAAGGTCGCGAAGAGGTTCCTGCAGGTCCTTGAGAATCTCGAGAATAACGCGCGATTTAAGGGTCTCGACACAAGTCGCGTCGTGATAGTTTACGCTGCAGCTCACAAGGGGTTCAAAATTCGCAACATAATGCAGAGAGCCTTCGGCCGCGCAACGAGGTGGGACGAGCAGACGGTTCACGTTGAGATTGTGGGGGCCGAGCTTCCTGCCGAGGTCATGCCGAGGCGCTACAAGCTAAACATGGTGAGGCGCGCCGGGTAATCCCCCCTTTGAGGGGCAGGCTCAGCAAGGGGTGAACCGCTCATCTGTCGCCACAAGGAATTCTCAATCACCGGAGGCCGCGCCCTGTCAGTTTTAATGCGTGTTTTACGAATGCTTATAAGTGAGGGCAGCGCGCTTGTAGATGAGACAGGGCATTCTCAGTGCGGCGCTCGTTGTAGTATTTGCACTTGTGCTGACGGTGTTTCCCGGGGAGTACATGGCGTTCGTCCTCGCGTACTTTGCGATCTTCCTTGGCCTAGCAATATTTCTCGGCGCCAGAGCATACAAGCGCGGGGTGTCCGCGGCCGCAGAGATCTCCAAGGGGAGGCTAGTACTGGAGGTAGACGAGAAGGAGGTCAGAAAGGTCATGGAGAGGGATAGGGAGCTGGCTGGCGAGTACAGGAAAATAGCGCGCGCCTCGATAATACCGCTCCTCCTGATCCCCGCCGCGGTGGTGCTCGCAATGGTGCTGTTCCCCACAGTGCCGCCGGCCCTCGAGTCGGCACTCAGCCCGCACGTCGGGGCCCTAGCCGCAAGATTTCTCAGCTATCTGCTAGTCTTCGGCGCGATGTCGGCGCTCTTCGGCAAGATAGCGAGGCCGGTCACGGCTCCGAGAATAGTAATGAGCTTGAAAGTCTACGACACGGGTCTGGTGATAGACGGGAAGTTCGGACTCAAGGCTCCGCTTGAGGTGAGCGAGTACAGAGTGAGCGAGGAGCGCAAGTTTGTGGAGTTCAGGATAGGGAATCAGACATTCAGGATTTACTGCAAGAACGTGAGGGAGCTCGACAAGATTTTGTCGTCGAAGATGGTAAAGTCCCTAAAATAGCGACGCGAGGGAGCTCGCGATCTCCTCCTCGCTCGGCCCCTTCTTCTCCTCTTCCTTCTTCTCTGCTTTCTCCTCTGCCTTGGCGGCGGGAGCTGGAGGCGGGGGCGCAGCGGCCGGCGCATGTGGCACTGCGGGTGCCAGCGGCGCCGACTTAATGGCCTCCTCTATGTTAATCTCCTTCAGCGCCGCAACTAAAGTCTTGACCCTGATCTCGTCCGGCTTTATGCCTGCTGCCTCGAGGACCTTCACCAGGTTCTCCTCGCTGATCTCCTGCTTGGCGTAGTACAGCAGCAGGGCGCCGTAAATGTACTCCATGTGCGGCAGTGTGGCGCGCCGCTTATAAAGTTATACCTCGACGACCTTCACCTTCTTGGCCTTGAGTTCCGCGAGTACCTGCTCAGCCTTTTCCGGCGGGAGCTTTATGGTGTAGAGGTACCTAGCGAGCCTGGCCTTCAGCTTGACATACTCGGGGTACCTCTTCACGCGCACCTCCTGGGCCCTCTCTCCGTAAGCCCTCCATAACTCGAGCAGAAAGACCTCCTTCGGCATTGAGCGCGCCTGCGGGCGGCCAATAAATGCCTTCCGCCGCGCCTCATGCCGGGGCACCGGACAGGCCTGACTGCCTCGCCGGATCGCCGAAGCCTGCCGCCTGTAAGGGGCCCGGGCATGGCGCCGCAGGTCAAGACAAGCCGGCGGTGTGATGCCGGGGGAACCCGCCGGGCTCACGCACCCCCCTGCGGGGGCGTCGCCCACGGCCGGCATTCCCACGGCCGGCCTCTTTAAAACTTTGCGCGCAGTTTTCTGCGCTCGCCGTGATGAGACCGCTGAGCCCGGCGCCGCGTGCCGTGACTTCAGCCGGCTGATGCCGCCCGCCTGCAGAGCGCGGACCAGTCAATGGGCATTGCAAAGCGCGTCAGGTCGGGGTACCTGTCAGTGGTCGCGGGGGTCCTGCCAGCGACAAGGCCGTCTGCAGGCCGGGCGCGGGGCCTGTCATGACAGGCGCCGTGACCGAAACTGAGTCCGCTATTAGGTGCCCAACCTGAAGCAGACAGGGACGAGGCGCCCATCATGTGAGCGCAGAGGCGCTTCGGCGGGCAGTCCCAGCCGCCTCTTTTTCCTCCCCCGGATGTTTATCTATTGCCGAGCCCCGGAACTCCTACGGCGTTCCGGGGCTCCGGCTCTCGGAGAGCGGCCGGGGGCTGAGGAGAGCGCGTCCCTTAAGCCTCGCCACGTACGAGAGCGCCGAGAGCGCTGCCGACGCGCCCATTGCAGCGGCTATCACGGCTTGCTTGTATGGGTAAGCCACGGCGTCGCCTGCGGCAAAGAGACCCGGCGTTTTCGTTCTGCCCTCCCAGTCTGCTATTATCTCGCCCCGCTCGTTAACGTCGACAAGGTGCCTCACGAAGTCGCTCTTTGTAATGTACCCCACCTCTATGATCACTGCCGAGACTGGCAGCTCCATGACCTCTCCTGACTTTCTGCTCTTTATCACGACGAGCTCTACCCGCGACCTTCCCCGTATCTCGACAACCTCGCTATTTGGAATCAGCACGACTCTGCCGGCTCCGAGCACTTGCCCTAGAAATTTGTCGTCGCCGAGGGGCTCGTCCGAGGGGAATATCCAGTAGAGCTTTCTTGCCACAGGCGCGAGCACCGTGGCCGGCTCCCTTGACAGGTCGCCCCAGCTCACGAGCGCAACGTCCTTGCCCCTCAGCAGCGGCGCGTCGCACACGGCGCAGTAAGAAACCCCGCGGCCTCTGAGCTCCGCCTCGCCCGGCACGCCCAGCTTTCTCGGCGCCTTGCCTATCGCGAGTATCACGGCGAGGCTTCTATACTCGTCGCCGCCGGCGGTTCTGACCACGAACATCTCGCCCGCCTTCTCGATGTGCGTTACCTCGTCAAAGACTATCTCTGCGCCCGCCGTGCGCGCTTGCTGCTCGACGCGTTTGATGAGCTCCGGGCCGGATATCTCGTGAATGCCTGGGTAGTTCTTTATCACCGAGACCATGTTGAGCTGGCCCCCCAGGTCGGCGCCTATGACTAGGGTTCTAAGCCCCTGACGCGCCGTGTATATTGCCGCAGTCAGCCCCGCTATGCCGGCGCCGACTACTATCACGTCGTAATCAACGCCAGCAGCGGGGGCGCCGTGCACGTCCCGGCCGGCCTTGAAGCTTTTTAAAACGCGCGCGAGAGGTCCACCGATGCCTCCTGCCGGCTCCGGCGGGGGACCGGAGACAGAGGAAGGGGCAGCTAAGGCCCCAAGAGAGCAGAAAGAGGAGTCCGCGGCCGAGAAGGGCAGGCAGGGGTGGATAGTACCCGCCGCAATACCGCCGAGTGAGTGGTCAACGTTTAAGTACAGGGGAAAGACTCTCGACGAGCTGCTGCGCATGCCGATGGACGAATTTATAAAGCTGCTGCCGGCACGCCAGAGGAGGTCATTGAAACGCGGCTTGAGGCCGGAGCACAGGAAGTTGCTCGACAAGATAAGAAAGGCGAAGAGGTTAATGGCGCATGGCAAGAAGGCAGTAGTAAAAACTCACTGCAGAGACATGATAATACTGCCGGAAATGGTGGGCTTGACAATTCATGTGCACAACGGCATCACTTACATACCTGTATTCATATCGCCGTGGCACATCGGCCACTACCTCGGCGAGTTTGCCATAACGTGCAAGCTTGTTCAGCACGGCGAGCCCGGCCTGAAGGCTACGAGGTCATCGCTGCACATAGCTGCAAAGTGACCGCCCGGCCCTCTGCGCGGGCGCCAGGGCGCTCGCGCTGGCGCAAAGCCCTCCCGCGCTGGTCTCGCGCCTCTGGGCGTCAACGAGCGCACTCCTGACGTGACCACTCTCGCTGCTTAACAGCAGCCCCTCGCACATACAGGACCCCGGCCGGCCCCGAGTGCCGGCGGGGCTGTCGGCAGCGCGGCGGGCGTTACATTTCCGGCCTCAGAATGGGCTAAGCCTTTTAAATGAGGGGAGGCGCTGCTGCGGTGGTCGCCATTAAGCTGCAAACGAGACCGAGTGTGGGAGATGTCGTGACGCTGCCCGGCGGGAAGAGAATTCGCATTAGGAGTGTCGGCGTGCCGTACATACAGCCCCCGCCCGCCGTCTGCGACGATCCGCTGTGCCCGTGGCACGGGCACCTAAAAATCAAGCTCAAGCTCATGGAGGTGACGGTCGAGAAGGTCAAGATGCAGAAGGCTGCAGTCGCGGTGCGCGAGTGGGTCCACTACATTCCCAAGTACAAGCGCTACGAGCGCAGACGCAGAAGAATTCACGTGAGAGTTCCCGAGTGTATTGAGGTGAAGCCCGGCGACAAGGTCATAATTGCCGAGACGAGACCTCTGGCCAAGACAATTGCGTGGGTTGTCATAGGCAAGAGCAAAGACGTAATGCCGTGGAGGGCCGCGCGGGAGGCGCTCGAGGGCACTCACACTCCAGCCCCTTTCAATCCTTCTTTTGAGATTCCCGGGCCCTCTTGACAAGTCTCCCCGCATTCTTTTAAGCATTTTCGCCGCGGTCAGGAGCTCTGCCGCGGCGTCGCGCCGAGATGCACTACTGCAATTGTCGGGGCGCGCCGCGGCCGCCCTGGCCCCGCGAGCGCGGCGACAACGGCCGGCGCGAGGTCTGGCCCCAGCCTCATGGCGCGGAGGGCGGGCCGGGCAAGTGCGAGGGCCCAGCGCTGCGGAATCAGCGCCGAGATCAGGTAGCCCGCCAGCACTCCGGCGGCGGCCTCCGCGGCCTCCATGCGGAGCAGCTCCAGCAGCGTGTCGCGCCTCATGCTGGCGTTAGCGGCAGCCCGTTAGCCTTGAGGTACCACATTACTGGTACTAGGTCCCTGTGCATGCTGAGACCGCAGCTCTCGCACCTCACGATTCTGCCGGGGAGCTCTCTCATCCTGCCCCCGCACCTCGGGCAGACCGTACTGTAAAGTCTCCTGAACTCAAACGGGATACCGTACCACTGCAGCTGGTTTGCGAGCAGCCTCACGAACCGCCTGACGCCGGAGAGGTAGATCTTTGCCAGGCCGCGGGGCAGCCTCTCCTCAAGCAGCCCGCGCCTGGACTCTTCAAGCACGTCGTCGATGACGACCTTTGCGCGATACTTTAGTGCCTTCCCTGCAAGCTTTGCCGCCAGCCACTGCGCCCTGTCCTTGACGATTGCATGCAGCTTCCGTTTCTTATGCCCGATCTCGCGCCGCAGCCTCTTACCCTCCGGCGTCTCGTGAAGGCCCAGCCGCCTGAGCGCGCCGTACTTGCGCTCAAGCCTTAACAGCTCGCGGTAGAGGCCGTCGAGGCACAGTCTCTCCTGCTTCATGGAAACGACCTTGCCCGCCCTGACGAGGGCCCACGCAATGCCGTGGCGCCACGAGTTGACGTCAACGACCAGAGCGTAGTCGCCCGGCTGTATTGGCTGAACCTCGCGCTCGGCAGCGAGGACAAGATGTGGCCTCCCGTTTTTGAGGCCCACTGCAGCAAATTTTATGTCGGCGCCCTCCGTGACCCTCTCCAGAGCCCACTCTGGCATGGGGAGCTCCACCACATAACGCGGGCGGTTGTGGCACACCTGCCGCACCCTCACAACGCCGCGCGCGAAGTCCAGCGCCACCGGCGCGCTTTTGTCTCCGATTCGCCTCCCCTCCGGAAAGACCCTGTACGTTTTCAGCGGAACCCACGCCCTCGCGAGCCACCTCTTCGGCGCGGTGCCGAAGGCAAGGCTCTGCTTGAACCGCTGCCAACAAGAAAGTAGTTGGTGCTGCACGTATCTTAACAGGTCTGGGATCGTGACCGCGTAGCCATGGTATGCCAAATTCGCCAGTGCCATCAGGCGCTGAATGTAGCGCGCGTCGCACTCTCGCGGCAGCGGGATCAGGATGGCGCGGTATGCTTTCATCCCTCCTCTGCCAGAACCAGCACTCCGATCACCGTCCTGCCGGCGTAGTTCGCGAGGTCGCCGGCAGTGTCTGCATGCACGTAGATGCGGACGTGGCGCCTGCCGTGCCGCTGCACGGTTCCCCTTATGAGCCAGACCTTGGTCACGCACGCCGTTGGCAAGCCGTCACTCAAGCATTTTAACCACAGAAAGGCTTAAATGTGGCAACAAGAGCTCGGGCGAGCCCGCCGGAGCGGAACGCCGTGAAGGCGGGCGCTCCCGGGCCCCGCCGGGGCCTGAGGAGTGAGGCCCCAAGAATGGGGGCGGTGTCCCGACTGTGCGGAGGGGTGAAGTGGGTCACTGGGATGCGGGGAGCGGGGCATAGCGCCACTCGTAGCCCATGTCCATTTCACTGATTTCCTCGCACCCCGCCGGCGGGCTGAGGAGCGTCTCGCGGAACCTCAGCGCCAGCGGCGTGAGGCGCCTCTCCCACGTCTCACGGTCGACGTCAACCAGCGCGAAGAAGGGCCGGTAGCCCAGCCCCCACTCGTAGCCGTGGAGGAAGCTCCACCACACTGCAGCCACCGGCCCCAGCTCCGCGAGCACCATGGCCATCGTGCAGAGGTAACGGTACCGCAGCGGCTCGCTCCTCGCCGGGATCCCGAACTCCGTGACGGCAAGCGGGCCGGGGGCCCACCTTCTCGCGGCCAGCAGCGCCCTCGGCTTGAGCTTGTGGCGGATGCCGTAGCCGTCAAAGTAGGACACGACGTAGAAGTTGACGGCGGTGAGGTCCATCTCGCGGAACAGCCGCGCGTACTCGGCGCGCTGGAGCGCCGCGAGGGCCCTCAGCGCGAGCGAGACGGGATCCCTGCCCTCAACTGCAGCGTAGCTGTACGTGAACGTGCACCTCACGCCGTAGCTCCTCAGCACGTCCCTCGCGCCGAGCAGGGCCTCCGCTATGTTCCGCTCAGCGGCGCGGGCGAGCCTCAGGGCCATGAACGCGTGCGGCGGCAGGACTCCCCTCACGTAGGACAGCATGACGTAAACGTTCGGCTCGTTGAAGGCAATCGCGACGTCTATCAAGTCGCCCAGCTCCCTCGCGACCAGCTCCACGTAGGCCAGGAACCGCCTGACGACGTGCCCCGATAGCCACCCGCCGTGCCTCCAGACCCAGCGCGGGTTCGTGAAGTGGTGCAGCGCGACCCAGGGCCTCATCCCGCGGCCGCGCACTGCCTCCAGGTACCCGCGGAAGAACTCAAGCCACTTGCGGGAGTACTGGCCCTCCCTGGGCTCCACCAGCGCCCACTCGACGCCCGTCCTAAAGACGTCGAGGCCCACCTGCCTCGCGATGTCGAGGTCGCGCCCGTAGTGCGCCAGGTGCATGGCGCCGGGCTCGTCCGGCATGTCGCAGTTGCAGAGGCCGAAGTGCTGGTAGGGAGATATGGCAGCACCGACGAGCATAGTCATGTTACTGCCTCCCCGCACCGGAGGGCGGGAGGGCGCCCCAGCCCACCGCGCTGCCGGCACCCGGTCTCTGCGTGTCCCGGGCACGCCGCGCCGCGCGGCCTCCTGAGCTCGGGTATGCCATGCCGGGACTCGAGGAGTGACGCCCCAGAATGGGGGCGTGGCCCGGCAGCGCTTGCCGGTGCAGAGAGCGCAATGTCCTTCTCCACATCGCTTAGATTCGTGTACCTACTCACCACTCCCTCCGAGTCCAGACCGTTATATTGAAATTCGTGTAGGTTAAGTGCAAGGTCTGTGAGGTGGACTATCTCCTTACCATAAACCTCCTCAAGTATTGATGCTACTTCCCTCAGCCTTGTTGTTGGCATTAGGGCTATTATGAGGGCTGCCTTGGACCTGACCTTGCCGGTCCTGTCCTTAACAATACCCGTGTAGTGCTTGGCAATTAATTCCCTGTTTTTTGCGGCTGCGGCGGATATCACGGCCTTCCACGCCTGGAAGACCTTCCCTGAGGCATTCCTATGAAGACCCTGGTCAAGGGAACTTGAGGGCTAGCTCTGCCTCCCGCATTGCCTCCTCTAACCTAAGTTCTATGTATTGCATGGTGCCTCGCCATGGATGTGCATGTCTCGACGTCACAGATACCTACATATAATGCTAGGTTGAATAATAATGCTTTTTCCATGAGGGCATTCCGAAAAGAAGGTTTATTAACAGGGGTGTTAATAATTAACAGGGGTGTGAATTAGTGCTTTTCGACCCAGGTCCGAAGGAGAGTAGGGCCGATTTATTCGGGAGGGATGAGGAGTTGGGTAGAATAAGCAACTTCCTTAGTAGTTCGTCTAGGTTGTTGGTGATTTACGGTATTAGGCGTATTGGTAAGACCTCCGTGCTTAAGGTTGCCCTTAATGAATCCCGCATCCCATATTGTTACATTGATGCTAAGGCGCTCGAGGGTGACTTATCGGTTAGGAGGTTGTATGGGTTGGTCTCGAGGTGCCTAAGCGAGGTTGCGGTTAGGTTTAGGCTTGAGGATGTTATTCGTAGGATTGCTAGGTCTTTACATGGCGTTCACGTACTTGGTAGCGGTGTTGATTTATCAATAATATATTGAGCAGGGGGAGGTCTACTTCACGGATTTATTGAGTAGGGTTTCGGATAATCTAGACAGGTTCGTCCTAGCCATTGACGAGGCCCAATGGCTCAGGCTACTTAAGGGGCATGGTAAGATGGATATGGCTCTCGTGCTTGCCTACGTCTATGATAACCTAAGCAATGTAAAGGTTATCCTCACAGGCTCGGAGGTCGGCCTTCTCCACGACTTCATAGGTTTCAATGACGTGAGGTCGCCGCTGTATGGTAGGATAATGGATGAATTAACCCTTGAGCCATTCAGTAGGGAGAAGTCCATGGAGTTCCTGAGACTTGGGTTTAGGCAGTACGGCGTCGATGTTGATGAGGATGAGATTAGGGAGGTCGTTGATAGGCTCAATGGTATTGTTGGTTGGCTAACATACTACGGCTACATGAGGGCCATTAGGGGGCGTTAAGCCCGTGGAGGTGTATAACGAGGCGTTAGTATTAATCAACGAGGAGCTAAGGTCCCTCTTAAATAGGTCGAGGTATTATGCGACGGTGCTTGAGGCTTTGGCGAGGGGTAGGACTAGGTTTAGCGAGATTAGGGATTACGTATCGGCTAGGCTTGGTAAGTATGTGCAGCCCACTGAGGTGAGTAGGGTCCTCAACAACCTAGTTAAGCTCAGCATAATCAAGAGGAGCGGGCATGGCACGTACGAGATAGTAGACCCCATAGTTAAGATTAGGTTTAGTCTTAGTCAATGAGAAGTCATTAGGCGGCATTCTTTGCCGGGCCGCTCAATGAATTGAGTTATATTATCTACGCCAAGCCTTACACTAACGCGCCTATTTTACTAGCGGTATTCGTTAACGCGATGGGGGACCTAGTCAGGGAGGTTTTGAGACTTAAGCGTGAGAGGAGTGCCGTGATCCTGGCCCATAACTACCAGAGGCCTGAGGTTCAGGCTGTGGCTGATTTCCTCGGCGATTCGCTGGATTTGTCCCTTGAGGCGGCTAAGACTAATGCTAAGGTCATAGTCTTCGCCGGCGTGTACTTCATGGCTGAGGTGGCCGCTGTGTTAAACCCTGACAAGCTCGTTTTAATACCCGACACGAGGGCGGGCTGCACATTGGTTGACTCCGTCAGGGCTGAGGATATAATTAGGTGGAGGAGGGAGCACCCCGACGGTGTTGTTGTTACGTACATAAACTCGTCGATCGAGGTTAAGGCGGTCTCGGACTACGTCTGCACCTCAGCCAACTGCCACAAGATAATCGAGTCAATACCCAGGGACAGGCCAGTACTTTTCGTGCCCGATAGGAACCTGGGCAACTACATAAGGTACGTCACCAATAGGGACAACCTCTACGTCTGGAGCGGTTCCTGTTACGTCCATGATAAGATCACGTATGAAGCCCTCGCTAGGGCAGCAATGGAGAATAGGGGCTCCATACTGCTCGTCCATCCCGAGTGCTCGGGGACCGTTGACATACTTAGGAATGCCGAGAAGCTGGGGGTGAAGGTTAGGGTTGCGTCGACCCAGGGCATGGTGAAGGCCGTAAAGGAGTCGGGTGGTGGCAGTTTCGTAATAGCCACCGAGACTGGGATAATCAATAGGATATTGAGGGAGGTGCCGAACGTGAAGGTCGTTCCTGCTCTTAAGGATGCCGTTTGCGAGTTCATGAGTTGATAACGCTGGATAAGATCCATAGGTCATTGAGGGACCTAATGCACCCCGTGAGGGTTCCCGAGGACCTGGCCAAGAGGGCTAGGGTCGCGATTATGAGGATGCTTGAATTTAGGTAATGCGTATGAGGCTTGTGATCGTTGGTTCGGGAATTGCCGGTTTAAGCGCGGCGATCAGGGCTAGGGAGGAGGGGGTCGACGACGTCATTGTAATAACGAGGAGCCCGCGTGGCGGCAGTTCGCGGAAGGCCTAGGGAGGCATAGCCGTACCCATTGACGACTCCGATGTTAAGGTTCACGTTAATGACACGCTCGTGGTAGGTAGGTACCTGAATGATGAGGGGGTTGTCTGGAGCTACATCGGGCTTGCGCGCGATGTCCTTAATTGGTTGACTAGGCATGGTTTTGAGCCCTGCAGGGAAAGGTCCCTTGAGGGTGGTCACAGTAGGGCTAGGGTTGTTAGGGCTAGGATCGGTGGTGATAGGATTGGTGAGGCTGTGATGAGCGTCTTGACGAGGGTTTCCGAGGAGGTTGGTGTTCAGGTGGTTGAGGGTAGGCTGGACGGCATAGAGGTTAGTAATAACAGGGCCGTGGGCGCACGCTTGACGATGGCGATTTCGTAAGGGCCGACGCGGTTGTGCTCGCCACTGGCGGCTATGCTGGGCTGTACCTATACAGTACAGTACCAATGATGGGGGTGGCTCGGGTATTGAAACCGCCATGAGGGCCGGCGCCTTGGTCAGGGACCTGGAGTTCGTACAGTTCCACCCAACGGTCGCCATGCTTGATGGGGATCTATTCCTAATATCCGAGGCCGTTAGGGGTGAGGGGGCAAGGCTTGTTAATAAGGATGGCGAGTACTTCATGGGGAAGTATTACGAGAGGGCTGAGTTGGCGCCGCGCGACGTGGTTAGCAGGGCTGTTTATAACGAACTCGTGAGGACCGGCGGTGTTTACTTAGACGTGTCATCCATTGAGAACTTCGAGGAGAAGTTCCCGGCAATAAGCGGTTTCCTGAGGGCGCACGGCCTTAGGCCAGGTAAGGACCTAATACCGGTGGTGCCGGCGGCCCATTACACAATCGGTGGCGTCGCGGTTGATGCGCTGGGTCGAACGAGTATTAGGGGGTTGTTCGCAATAGGTGAGGCCTCCTCATCCTTATTCCACGGCGCCAATAGACTAGCCGGCAACAGCCTGCTGGAAGCTCTCGTGCAGGGCTATCTAGTCATTAGGGCGTTCAAGGCCTATTACAGCGGTGATGCCTGGGGGCTACCTGTGATTGGCAGGTACGATGTTGTTGCGCATACGAGGTGTAGATTGGCGAGTTACGTGGATATGGGGCGCGCCGGGGATGTGTTGTGGAGGTATGTCGGTATCGTGAGGAGTGAGGATGGGCTTAGGAGGGCTATTGATGAGCTTGAGGGCTCGTTACTGCCTAGCCTCATTGCCAAGGCGGCGATGATTAGGAGGGAGAGTGTTGGTGTTCACTATAGGGTTGATTACCCGAGTTGGTCAGGGACGAAGTTCCACATACTATTTAGGTGCGGTGATGCGGCATGATAGAGGCCAGGTTGTTCGCGTATAAATTACTGGATGCCTTGAGGGAGGACGACCCATTCTGGGACCTAACAAGCGTAATCGTGCCTAACAAATATGGGGAGGCCTGTGTCAGGGTTAAGGAGGACTGCGTAATAGCCGGTATGGAGGAGGTGACCGAGTTCCTTAGGTTACTCGGGCTAGAATTCACGGTA
>JAJHRB010000031.1 GCA_020833025.1 Thermoproteaceae archaeon
CCTAACAAGCGTAATCGTGCCTAACAAATATGGGGAGGCCTGTGTCAGGGTTAAGGAGGACTGCGTAATAGCCGGTATGGAGGAGGTGACCGAGTTCCTTAGGTTACTCGGGCTAGAATTCACGGTACTAAGGGGCGATGGCGATGTGGCTAAGGCAGGTGATTGCGTGTTGATAATTTAGGGGTCAAAAACCCGATTTACTCAAGGTCGAGAGGGTTGTTTTGAACGTGCTCATGAGGGCCTCGGGCATAGCCACGATGACGAGGAGGATACTCGAGAGGGCCAGGAGTGTGAACCCAAGGGTCAGGGTGGCCGCCACGAGGAAAACGACGCCATTCCTTAGATACCTAGAGAAGAAGGCCGTGGCCATTGGCGGCGGCGACCCTCACAGGTTCAGCCTCAGCGATGCCGTGTTGATAAAGGACAACCACATAAGGGCCGTTGGAGGTCTCGAGAAGGCGATAATGCTGGCTAGAGAGAGGTCTCCCTTCACGGTGAAGATTGAGGTTGAGGTAGAAACAGTGGAGGATGCCATTAAGGCTGCGGAGTTGGGTGTCGACATAATAATGCTGGACAACATGAAACCTAGCGATGTGGCTAAGGTGCATGAGGAATTGGTGAGGAGGGGCTTGAGGGATAGGGTTGTCCTCGAGGCGTCCGGAGGCATCAATGAGGATAATGTGGTTGAGTACGCTAGGTACGTCGATGTCGTGTCGATGGGGGCCCTGACGCATAGTTACAAGTCAATCGACATGAGCATGGACCTCATAAAGTAGGCAAACCAATACTCACTACCGGACCTGCAATACGTAGGTAATCAATAAAGAAGTAGCCTTCCCTCCCTGAGCCTCCCAGTCACCGGGTCTACCTCAAGCTCGAGTATCTCCAGTGTTGTTACGCCGATGAGGACCTTATCGATTACGTCTGAAATCACCACAGGGACTATTTCCGACCTGCCCTCGAGCTCGATGAATGCCCTGGACCTATCAACCTCAATAACGCCTGCGCCAGTCATTACCCCTGATTTAGCGGTGACCCTAAGCCCTAATTCATTGGCTATACTCCTCGGCACGACGGTCAACGCTGCCCCAGTATCTACGAGCGCCCTCGTTTCAATCATTCTCGATCTATCCTCATTACCTATCCTTACATTTACCCATACATGTCCCACAATACTGCTTCGTATCACAATCATTTTTAAGGCTTTCGATAAATCAATTTTTGAATTCGTCCTAAAGATGCTTTCTATCAGTTTTAACTTTAACCAAATACGCCAACACTCAGATTGCTACTTAACTGAACATTCATGAACCAGCGGCTTACTCATTGGTGAAAAGAAAAGCAACTACGGATAGGGACTCGGCGGTAATGATGGGCGCCATTGACGAAGAAGCGATAATAATTACTTGCTTATTGTAATACCCCGGGCACGCAAGGGCTTGCGTGACTCGGGTCGTTAGTAGGGAGCTTAGGAGGAATGCCGCTGGGTTCCTTGGTTCGCTGTATAACTCATTGGCTGGGCAGGCGCCGGCTTATAGCGTTGCTAGTGGGGCTGCCCTTATAATGGGTTCTGCGTTTGCCGCCGCGCCCCTGGCAATGCTGTTGACGCTGCTTGGTGTGTTGGCTATTGTTTACTCAATCTTCGTAATGACGCGTAGGTACCCGCATGCGGCGAGTTTCTACGCTTACGTTACCAACACCCTGAACTCCAGGGTTGGGTTCTTCAACGGCATTATTTATACGGTGTTCTACAGTAATAATCGGTGTTGGCTCTGTGGCCATAGCTTTCGCATACCTCGGTGCGGAGGGTATATACGCAGTCACCGGGTACCTCATAAACCCATTATACCTACTCCCTTATACCTACTCTCAATACCCATAGTCCTCGCCCTAGTACCAGCCGTGCTCGGAATCAGGCCAAGCATTAGAACGGAGGCTTCGTTGACGAGTATCGAGATAGCGATATTGCTGTTATTCATTGCTCTGTCCTTCGCGGCGAACATGAGCAAGCTCTCGCCGTTGCCATTCACGCTACAGGGAACCTACCAAACGAGCCCTGGCGGGGTCCTGATGGCCCTATCGGGCGGTTTGGTTTTTGCAATTTCGAGGTTAGTACACAGATTTCCGAGGAGGTTAGGAATCCCAGGAAGAATGTACCCACGAGCACGCTGTGGGCCACGGTATTCATGGGGATACTATACATATTCGTAACCTACGCCATAATACTCAACATAGGCTACTCACAAAGTGCCATTCAGAATTTCGTTAATGAGGACGATGGCATGGGCCCGAATCTGTATGCATTGATTGGGCATTATCTTGGCGAGGCGGGCCTCATACTCTTTGCAATAAGCGTTACACCCAGGTAGTAATCCATCCCTAGCCATGCCATAGAGCATCCTGGCCGTAGCATTCAGCGTGGCTAGGTAGCACCCAAACACACTCAGCACGCCGGGATGCGGGGAGGCAGGGCACGCCTGGAGAGCCGCGCCGCGGCCTTCCGTGTTACTTGAGCCCGAGCTCTATCTGAAGCCTCGGCGAGAAGCGAAATCCGTACTTAAGGCACAGCGCCGCCACGGCGGGAGCCGCTCTCGCGTACTCCTCTCTCGTCGCGGCGAGGGGCATGAGCATCACGCGCTCCCTCGACGCCGTGACCGTCCTGCGCAGAGCGGGGTGCGTTAGTATCTCTAGCACGTCGCGCTCGTCAGCAACGGCGAACTTGAAGTACGCCTTGCTGCTGCGCGCAAAGAACTCAAGCACGCCCTCCCTGATCCTGAGACTCTCGGGCACGTCCGAGTTGCTGAGCTTCGGGGACACGTTATACTGGTCCACTACCTCGTCCAGCTCGGCGCGGGGCATCAGCGTTGCGTTTGTCTCAACTTCAACGCACAGCCCGGGCACGTGCGACTTGAGCGCGCGGAGGAGCTTCGCGAGCCCCTCCTGCTGCAGCAGCGGCTCCCCACCGGTCACCACTAGGTGCGCCCCCCTCTCAAGCGCCTTCCTGTGTTCCAGAACCCCTCCTAGCAGACGCTCTATCGGGACCTCCTCTCCCCGTTCCCAGGCGTGCTTCGTGTCGCAGTACCTGCAGCGCAGGTTGCACCCCCGCAGTCTGATAAAAACTGCCGGCGTGCCTGCCGTGATGCCCTCTCCCTGCAGCGAGTAGAACACCTCGGTTACTGCCAGCGCCAGCCCCGTCACGGCTCTCGCCGCTCTCCCCCCATGAGCCCTCCTGGAGCCAGCCGCTTTTAAGCCGCGCGCCGCGGGGCGCGCCCCGGCGCAGAGTTCCCGATTCAGAGGGGGAGAGAAAGGGAGCGGGCTAGGCCAAAAGCCGCAGCGCGCGGTTTGCAAAAGCGTGACCAGCGCCATTAGAGCCCCTGCATCAGGACCCCCGGCACAGACCTCTGTAAACAGGAAACAGGCCCCTGGAGCAGCGCAAGGCCTCTGGCTTCCATTCCTGCAAATTCGCGCTGTTTCGTGAAGAATGTCGCCCTAGGCGCGGCAGAAAGTCGCTGCGCTTTTGAGGGTGCAGGAGGAGTTCCGCACGTGGACCGCCGAGCGGGCGAGAAGCGGCGTGGAGTCTGCTTTGCGAAAAATGCGGCGAGGTTTATCGTCAAGCCGGCGCGAAAATGCAGGAGCCGCCAGAGAGGCGCGTTAGCTGCCCGAGGTGCGGCCTAGAGGCGAGCAGGGATGAAGCGTCCATCATGCGGGCAGTGAAGCGCTTTGACGAGCTGCTCCAGGCCGCAAAGTTCCAATCCCGCTCTTTTTCCTCCCTGAAATCCTTATTAATTCTGCCGGCACTCTGGCGCACGGATAGGCTGCCGCGTTACAGCATTGCCGCCCTCAAACCGCCTAGGTACAACCTGCCTAGCCGCGCCACTCCGCCGCCGAGCCCCCGGGACGCGCCAGGCCTCCCGGGACCTCCGGCTCCCGGAGTGCGGAGGGGAGTTGAAGGGGGGCGCCCGCGCGCTCCCAGCTACGTCTTGTTTCTTGAGTGCCCGGACCACGTGGCAGTCACGGCCAGCACGGCGTTTAAGATACGCGCCGGCATCTACGCGTATGTCGGCTCTTGTGGCCTCTCCTGTCTTAAGAGGCTGGCGAGACACCTAGCGCGGCCTGCATCAAGGCGCTGGCACGTCGACTACCTCAACTGCAAGTCGCTTTACGCCATCATAACGCCGCTCGCTGAGAGCGAGCTCGCAGGACTTCTCGCTGGCAGCTGCGAGTACGTGCCGGGCTTCGGCTCGACGGACGACAGGCACGCGCCGAGCCACCTATTCCGCTGCGACCTCCCCGGCATTTTGCGCGCGCTGCGGTCTTTTTATCCGGCCCACGCGTCTCCATGAGCTGGATTGAGAGGTTCGTAACAGACGCCGAGAGAGTGCTCAGAATACCCCGCGAGAGGCTCGAGGAATTTATAAAGTGCATGCTGGAGGGACCGGACAGAATAGAACAGTGGGTCGATGAGGCACAACTCTCAAGTCTCGACTTCCTGACTCTCACAGCAATGTATGCTATTTACAAAGCCGAGGACAGAGTAGTAGGCATGCTTTCAAGCGCGGAACTCAGAGTGGACGAGGCAGTCGGCCTCGCGTCAGTGGTTTTCGCAAGCGCACTCAACGCACTCCCGCCAGAGGATAGAAAGCTCGTGCTTGCGCAGTTTGTTATCGCCACGGCGCTCCAGCTGGATGACCAGGCCCTCAAGGACTCTCTCACGCAGTACGCTGCGCTGCTAGTAGACGAGGCTCTGTCCTCGGAGGGCGGAGAGGGGCAGCGCGGCGGGGCCTAGGCGAGCTCCGGCACGCACGCCGGGAGCCGGTGCCGCCGCGAGGGGCGTTGAGACTGGCGAACACCAAGCGCACGCCTTTGGCCGGCTCTGCGCCCCCGCTAGCGGCGCTCTCCGCCAGCAGGCCTGGGCCCGGGCGCGCGCCGCGACAGAGCTCTCGATCGCGGCAGAAATGCTTAAAAGGGCGCGGGGAGGCGCGGCCAGAGGGCCCTGAATCTCAAAAGAAGGATTGAAAGTACCGCTCCAGGTAGCCGTACTCGCGGAACGCTCTGTCCATCGAGAAGTACTCCCGGAACGTGGCGTACGCGTTATACGCAACCTCCCAATACCTGCTGCTGCTGTATGCGTCGAGCGCCTCCTCGACCTTGCGCTTGAAGTCATCGTACTCCCTCAGCTCCACCTCGGGGCTATCCAGCGGCAGCAGCACGTCCCTGTTGTCGCCGAAGAGCCAGCCGTTGAAGCCGTCCCTGATAGCCTCGACCGCGGCCCCGTCTCTCGAGGCTACTGACGGCACGCCGTTAATGCCGGCCTTCATGAAGGACGTGCCGGAGGCCTCCCAGCCGCTGAACGGCGTGAAGAGCCAGATGTCCGACGCCCATATTACCCTCCTGGCCGTGTCTACTGTGAGGTCAGGAAAGTAGTACACGTTGCTCCTAGATCTCGCGAGCTCCTTGAACTTCTTCATCATGTGGAGGCCGAACTTGTCGTGCGGGTGCGCGCGCCCGCCGAGTATGAACACGGCGTCGCTCTTAAGCTCCTCGATGAGCTGCGCCACAAAGTGAGGCCTCTTGTACTGGGTCACTCGGCGGGCCCACGAGATGACAACCTTGCCCTCGGCGCCCGCTCCGAGTGCCCTCAGCGCCTCCCTCTTGACCTCTTTTCTCGCTGCTCTCAGCTCGTCCGCGCTCTTGACTCCCGAGACCCTCGGGTGCTCCCACCGCGGTATCTCCACGGCGTTTGTCACGGCTCTGAACTTGAAACAGTGGTGGGGGAATATCCTGCAGACAACTCTCATCATCTTCTTCGACACGGTGACCCCCTCGGAGCTCATTGCAAGCCCAAGCTCTGCCGCGACGACCGGATCCATCGCCGTGTCAAAGCCGAACTCGTCGCTGAACAGCTTCTTGTGGAACGCGGGAAAGCACCAGGGAGCCGGGGTGTGTATGACTAGCCTGGCGCGCGGGTGGCGCCTGAAGAGCAGCACGAACGCCGCGTATGACTCCTGCAGGTCGAGGTACTTGACGCTGTCCCAGCCGACAAATTGCTCGATGTAATTAACGGCCCCCCTCGCGAGTATTAAATACTTGTAGAACCTATCGCGCTCAGACCCCTCCAGATACAGCCGGCCTGCCGCCCTGACGGCCCATTCAGGCCCCTCGACTTTTATGAAGACTGCCGTCGCGCTGCCCTGCCTGTAGGCGTAGTAAGATGCGAGCACTCTACCTCCCCCGAGCTGAAGCTCCGAGCCGCCGGCGTATACAAGCCTCTCATCCAGCGGGTTCTCCTCGGGCGCCGGGACGAGCTCCCCGCCCTCCTCTCTGTACGTCACGTAGCCCTGCGGGTAGTACAGCGTTATCACCGTGTAGGGGATATTGAGCCTCGCAGCGGCGTAAAACTTGTCGCCCTCGAGCACGCCCAGACCGCCGGCGTAGCCCCTCATGAAGTCGAGCGCCAGCTCCGGCGTCACGGACACGATCACGGCCCCGCGCCGGGCGGGCGGGCATAAAACTATTGCTCACATCAGCACGCAAGTCCCCGGCCGGTGAGCCGCGCCCTCTCTGCCAGCGGCGGCTCCCGCATCTGCTCCAGCCCTCTTGCAGGCTTGCCGCCGGGCGCCAGAAAATGATTTATGCGCGTGACAGCCCGCCGCGCCGTGGACGTAGTACTATTCTTTGAGGTACACCAGCCGCGCCGCATAAGGCCGGATCTCCACCGCGTCATGCCGAGAGTGCCAGAGGAGCGCGAGATCTTCTACGGCGAGCTAGACCACGCCATTTTCGAGAGAGTCGCAAACAAGGCTTACAGGAGGGCGACGAGAATCCTAGTTAACGCGGCCCGCGAGATCCCGGGATTTAGGGTGACGTTCAGCATCAGCGGGATGGCGCTCGAGCAGTTCCGCAGGCAGGCACCCGACGTGCTCGAGATGCTCCGCGAGCTCGCCTCCCGCGAGGCTGCCGAGTTTGTCGCCCAGACGTACTACCACAGCCTCGCGTGGTTCGTGGACAGGGAGGAGTTCGAGGGGCAGGTGAAAATGCAAGCAGAGACCGTCGAGGAGCTCCTCGGCTACAAGCCCCGCGCGGCCGAGAACACCGAGTTTATATACAACAATGACGTAGCGCGCGCGCTTTACTCTCTCGGCTTTAAGACCGTGCTGGCAGAAGGCGTAGAGAGAGTGCTGGGGTGGAGATCGCCGAATTACGTGTACAGGGCCTGGGGCTGCGACGCGAGAGTCCTCCTGAGGAACTACCGGCTCAGCGATGACGTGGGCTTTAGGTTCGGCGCGCGGTGGTGGGACCAGTGGCCGCTGACTGCCGACAAGTACGCGGCGTGGCTAGAGGCGACCCCCGGCGATGTCGTCCTGATAGCCGTGGACTACGAGACGTTCGGGGAGCACCACTGGCCGGAGTCTGGAATTCACGAGTTCCTGGCGTGGCTCCCGCGGGAGATCGCAAGGAGGCCCAGGCTGACGCTCGCGACAGTGTCCGAGGCCGCGTGGCGCAACCCGCCGAGGGACGTGCTCGACGTGCCTCCATGGGGCACGATTAGCTGGGCCGACGAAAGGGACCTCTCGGCGTGGCTTGGCAACGAGCTGCAGCAGAATGCCTTCAAGCTCCTGAAGTGGCTGTACCCGTATGCCAGAGCCCTCGGCGGCGACGTGCTTAGAATGTGGAGAGAGCTCTCGTGCAGCGACCACTTCTACTACCAGGCGACGAAGACTGGGCCGGCCGGCGAGGTTCACGCCTACTTCAACCCCTACGGCTCGGCGTACAGGGCGCACGACGCGTACATGATGGCCGTGACGGCGCTCGCGGCCGTGATACGCGAGAGGTGGAGCGCAGAGGCGGCGGAGAGGCTGGCCCTCGCGGACGAGAGGTGCTTTTTCGGCGGGAGCGTCAAGATATGCTCGCTGAAGGAGCTGAAGGCCGCTGACGCGGCGTTCCGGGCGCGCCACAGGGAGGACCTGCTGAAGTGGCTGGTCGACGTGTTCATGCTGACGCGAGAGGAGGCGGAGAGACTAGTTTAGCTCTTTAACGCGCGCGGGCTGCCAGTGCGATGATATTGCTCGCCAGGCTGTTCGAGGGGCCGAACAACGGCATGGCGTACGCAGTGGCGCCCGTAGAGGACAGACACAAGGTCCTCCCCGCGCGCGACCCGCTGAGAGACGCGGCGGAGCTCGCCCGGAGGGGAGAGAGGTTCCTCGTGCTGTACAGCCTCTCGACGCTGACGTTTGCCGAGTACTGGCGGGAGGTGGCGGAGGTGGCGAGGAGGTATCCCGTGGTCGCCGGGGGGCCCCACGCAATCAGCGACCCCGCGTCCCTCCTGAGGCTCGGGGTCAAGTACGTGGTCGTCGGCGACGGCGAGGTCGCGCTCCCGGCAATTATAGAGAGGGAGCTCGGGCGGACTGACGAGGTGCCGCCGAACACGCTAGTGATGGAGGGAGGGCGCGTCAGGGCAGGCAGGCGCGTGTACGCCGAGCTCACCCAGAGGACCTACAGCGCGTCCCTCGGCATATACCCGCCCATAGAGATCATGAGGTCGTGCAGCTTCAGGTGCGCGTTCTGCAGCACGTGGGCCCGCGGCCCCGTCAGGTACAGGCCTGTCGAGAGCGCGGCCGAGATGGTGCGGGCCTACGTGGCCGCGGGGCGCCGGGAGATCAGGTTCATAGCGCCTGTGGGCTTCCTCTACGGCTCCGAGGACGGCAGGACGCCAAATATCGACGCGCTCGTGAGGCTGCTGAGAGCAGTCAGAGATGCGGGCGGGGCTCCCTACCTGGGCACGTTTCCCTCGGAGACAAGGCCGGAGACCGTCACGAGGGACGTGCTGGGCGCGATTAAGCCGTATGTCGCGAACAGGCGCATTGCCTTCGGCCTCCAGACAGCGTCAGAGAGGCTCCTCAAGGCGATCAGGAGAGATCACGACGCCGCCTCCGTTGAGGAGGCCGTGAGGGTCTCTACTGCAGCCGGCTTCAAGCCCGTCGTCGACGTTATAGGGGGCCTTCCAGGCGAGACCGAGGAGGACGTGCTCGAGAACATTAGAGAGATGGAGAGGCTGATAGCAATGGGCGCGCGCGTGCGCATTCATTACTACATCCCGCTCCCGGGCACGCCGCTCTGGGGTCTCGAGCCGGCGCCCCCGCACCGGCTCTACAGCGAGTTCCTCAGGCGCTACAGGACAAAGGTAGAGGGATACTGGGAGGAGCAGATAGCGCTAAGCCGCAAGATTCTGGACACGTACAGGGAGCTCTATCAATCCCTCTCTTGAGATCCCGGCGCGAGCCTCACGGCCGGAAGCGAAGACATACATCGTGGAACCACGGCGCGTCAACCTCGTCCAGCCTCCACCTCTGTCTCACAAAGCTCTCCTCGGGAGGCGCGTGAATTCCGCGCGCGTAGGCGTAGTACCCCGTCAGCGCGATCATCGCCCCGTTGTCGCCGGCGTACTCGTCCGGCACTATCTTCACGTCAACCCCGTGCTCCCTGCCTATCGCGTCGAGTATTTCTCTGAGCCTCCTGCTCCTGGCAACGCCGCCGGCCACTACAAGCTCGCGCTTTCTCGTGAACGCTATCGCGCGCTCGGTCACCTCGGCTAGCATGTAGTACGCGGTCTCGATGAGAGACCTGCAGACAACAGGCAGCGGGACCCCGCGCTTCACGGCCTGTAGCGCGTAGGTGACGAGACCCGCGTAAGACACGTCTTGCCCGACGATCGGCATGGGGAACGGGACGATCTCGCTCGCGCGCTCGGCACACCTTTCTACTGCGGGCACGCCCGGGAAGCCGAGGCTCGCCTCGCGCGCGAATGTGTCAATGGCGTTGCCTATTGCAACGTCCAGAGTCTCGCCGAATACTCTGTAGCGCCCGCCCGAGTACCCGACGATTGCCGTGTGACCCCCCGATATCAGCAGGACTAGCGGGTCGCACGCCGACGTCGCGTACCTCGCAATTTCTATGTGGGCAACGCCGTGATGAACCGGCACGAGCGGCACGCCGAGCTTTATTGCCAGCGCGCGCGCCAGCACGGCGCCGACTCTCAGCGCAGGCCCCAGCCCGGGCCCCGCGGCGTAGGCCACCGCACTAATCTCAGACAGCCTGACGCCGTGCCTCCCCAGGAGCTCTCTGAGCACGGCCGGCGCGTGCCTCGCGTGGTGCTCGGCTGCCTCTCTCGGGTGTATTCCAGACCCGGCCGGCGGCGCGTAAATCCTGCCTGCCTGGCCTACAATCTCGCCGTCCCTAACCACGCCGATGCTTAAAGTGTGGGCGGTGGACTCAATGCCAATTACAAGGACCATGCAGTGGCCGCGCCAATTAGGCGCCTCCCTTCACGAAGTGCGTGAAGTCACACTTGCCGCAGTGCCACCGCGGCGCGGGCTCCCTGTGGAACGCCATGACGGAGCCGCACCTGGAGCAGAGCTTGTTCTTGAATCTTATAGTGCCCCTCTGGTAGTCGTACTCGTACCAGGTCGCCGCGCGCGGCAGTCTCTTGCCTTTCTCCTGCGCCGGGGCCTTGCTCACGGCGGCTCACTTCTGCTTCCCTTTTTTCTTTTTGCGCCTCCCCTCGCGGCGCGCCTCCCGCATCTTCCTCGCCTCCTCAAGCAGCTTCCTGCCCTCCTCGCCTAAGTTCCTGGCAATTACATACAGCGGCTCCACCCTCTTGGCGATATCGGGATTGTCGTAAACGTGTATCTCGGCGGTGGACCTGCCGATCCCGTACTCCGTTTTAACCCTCCTGATAAACACCGCGGACGGACTAACGCCGAGCTGTCTCGCCACGCACTCCCTCACCGTCTGCCTCGCCGGAGTCGGCGCTCCCGCGTGAAGCAGCTCCACGACGAGCTCCCTCCTGCCCAGCAGCTTGTTGTCCCTTATTGACGCTATGTTGAGCCTAAGCTGCGGTTCTTGCGGCTGTGCCTGCCCGGACGCCACGCGCCCCGCCGCGCGGCGGGCTTTATTAATCTTGTTCGCGGCAGCGGCCGCGCCGTTAAAAACCGTCCCGCCTCAATAGAGAGTCTGCCAACCAGTGCTCCCACCACGGCCAGCGTAACAAAAAGCCGGAGGGCTAATAGCAGCCTCGTGCCGGCCAGGAGGGACTAGCCTTTCCAGCGCTTTGCCAATATTCCTTTTAACGCATCAAGCATTATATACGCAGCGTCCTCAGGGCTTTTCCCTATCCTCTTTGCAATTTCATTTATTGAATCTTTGACTAGTTTATAGACATTTCCCCGCTCCGCCACAGCATGCTGGGCGCCTGCGCCGTACTCAAGCTCTTTCGCAGCGCCAATACTTGAGAACCTGAGCGTAATCCGCTGTCCCGACACTCCTATGCCCAGGTAGAGAACCGGCTTATACCTCTCGTAGGCCCATCCACCCTCTCTGAAGTCGTCAGAGGCGAATGCAGCCTCAACGCGTCCTATGACTATGTCGTGATCTCCCCCCACGTCTATAACCCCCTTAAGCGAGCACTCAATAACGGCGGCGGCGTCTGCCAGCGCTACCGTGGGCACCTTCCTGGCCTCGACCAGCCTAAGCCCTGCCCTCTCTAGCTTGTCCGGTAAGAACCTCGAGGACGCCGCGCCTAACAACGCCAGCGTATCCACCTTTGAGTAGTCGATATAGTTCACGGTGAAGTAGCCGCTCTCTCTCAGTAACCTGTAGGTCTTGCGCTCAGGCGAGATAAACATGGCAAGCATGGGCGGATCGAAAGATGCCGGAAGTGCCTCGACGGGCATTGCGCTTGTCTCGCCGCCAGCTCTGGCCGCCACTACTGGAATTACTGCCGGAAGCATCGCAAGATAGAAGTACTGTGTTATCTCTCTTGACATGTCAAAGCCAGAAACTGATTTTTTAAGTTTATATTACAATTAAATGCATAACGTGGCTGCCTGCTACCAGGTTTAAAACTTTAAACTTTGAACCACAAGACAGTGTGGCCCTCGCAGTAATCGTCACGTCGGCAGCACCCCGGGCAGTGACAGCTGGGAGTAGCACTGCCGGTCCCGTCGTGTTGGCGACAAACAGCGGTGCTGTCGGGAGCTTCGCAGTCCACCGCGTGGAGATAATATACGACACGAGGGCGGACGTGCTGTCAATAAGGTTGAGAGACGGCGAGCCGAAGTACGTGCTGGTCGGGCGCGGCACTTTCGTTGTGTTCGCCGACGACCGCGGGGTGTGGGCGGTTGACCTTGAGGCGGAGTCGTGGGACGCCGATCCCGAGACCGCGCTCCGCCAGGCAGGCGCCGAGATATGGTAGAGCCCGTTGACGTGACAATCGAGCGCAGCGAGCCCGGCGAAATAGATGTAGAGGAGAGAGTTCTCGTGAAGTACTTCATATCCGACGTGCGCGTTGCGAGAATTGAAAGGGGCTATAACATTGCTGTCGGCATAAGCATCGTCACAAGGTTCGCGAGACCCCCGCATGGAGTGCGCGGCATCTGCGGTCCAAACACACCGTACCGCCCCGCGCGCTTTAACGTCAGGCGCATTGCAAGCGCGACTCTCAGGACTGACAGCGGCGAGACAATTGAAATTTTCGTGGAGCCCGTGGCTGTCGGCATCGCAGACGACCTCATAACGGCATTGGGAGAGCCGTGCGTCGTGCTGCAGGCAGTCACTGCGTGGCGCACGGCGGGGGGCTGAGCCACTGTGGCGTTCAGCTGTCAAGGCACACGGTGGCTAAACACGAGCGGGACATTGTGAGGTACGTGGGCCGCGAATTCATCGGCGCGGTTATCTCGCGCATCGAAGAGATATACAGTAGGGGGAGACCGCAACCGGTTCCGGAGAGGTGGAGAGGCGTGGAGAAAGAGCGAAGAAGCGCTATCGTGAAGTTCCGCGGCAAAACGCTACGCATAGTAGTGGCAAAGACCGGCAAGTGCTACTTCATAGTGACGGCGCATCCGTACGGCGGCGTGCAGCACGACATAGACCTGGGCCCGTGAGGGCAACGCTCACTCCAGCTCCCTCTCGAGCTCTACGATGAGCCCCTCGAGGAACTCGAGCTCCTCTCTCGTCGGCCTCCAGTAGCCGCGCCTGTAGGCCTCGTGCAGCACGCTCGCTATCCTGTGCAGAGCCCACGGGTTGTATTTCTTAATCCTCTCCCTGACCTCGGCGTTCATAAGGTAAGTCCTCTCCACCTCGCTCCATATCCACTCGGCGACTGCCTTCGTGAGCGCCGCGTGGCCCAGCAGGTACTCCACCCGCTTCATCACCTCCCTGGCGCCGTCGTATCCGTGTTCAAGCATGGCGTTTATCCACCTCGGGTTGAGCAGTCTCGCCCTCGCCCAAAGCTCGACGGACTCCTCTGCGCTCCTCACGACGTCTCTCGCGCCTGTGGTGTCAATCCACAGCGCCTCAACCCTCCTGCCGGAGACCAGCTCGACCGCCCTCCTAAGCCCGCCGAGGAACTCGTAGTAGTGGTCGAGGTCGCCTATGTCATATTCTGTTGTGCTCCTGACTTGCGCGACGAGGTCGACTGTCTTCAGCACCTCCGCGAGCGCGCCGCCTGCCTCAGTAGCGTGTAGGCTGTCCGTGTAGGCGTACCCCACGTCCTCGAGGTAAGCCCTGGCGAGCTCCTCCTCGGCAGACCAGCTTGACGACTCTACGAGCTCCGGCAGCCTCGTGCCGTAAGTGCCTGGCTTGGGGCCGAACACCCTCGCCGCGGCCACCTCCTCGCCGAATTTCTCTCTCAGCGCGAGGCAGTGCTTTCTCACGTAGTTCGCCTCCGGCGGCTCGTCGAGCCGCGCGACGAGCTTAACCGCCTGTCCTATCAGGCTGACTAGATTAGGGAACATGTCTCTGAAGAAGCCGCATATCGTCACCGCGACGTCGACTCTCGGCCTGCCGAGCTGTTCCAGCGGTATGACCTCGAGCCTGGGCGCCCATGGCCCTCTGTCTCTAATCAGTCTCACGCCCAGCAGCTGCAGTATCGCGCCGACGGTCTCGCCCCTGGTTTGCGCCGTCTCGAAGCCCCACAGGACGAGGCCTATGGACTCGGGATATCTGCCGTGTCTCTCTCTGTACCTTTTGATGAGCTCCTCCGCAATCTTCACGCCCTTTAGGTACGCCGCTCTGCTCGGTATGAGCCTAGGGTCGAAGGCGTAGCCATGAGAGCCGGTGGGAAAGACCTCCGGCGTTCTCACGGGATCCCCGGCAACTCTCGGCTCGACGTAAAGCCCGTCGAGCACCTTAATGACGGCCCCCAGCTCGTCGCTCCTCCTTATCCTGCCGTAAAGGTCCCTCGCGTATTCGAGGGCCTCGAGCGCGTCCTTTCTCAGCTCCTTCCTCTTCACGAACCTCCTGGCGACTCTCTCCGGGTCCCCGCCGCGCACGACAAGCTCTATCATCTCCCTCGCCGCTTTCTCCGCGCGCTCGAGGATCTCGGAACCCATTGCGCCGCCGGAAAGCCCGCCAGGGTTCGAGAGCAGAGCGTCATAGTCATAGCCCCAATCCTCGACGAGCGTTCTTGCCAGCGACTTGACGTCTCCGTCTCTCTTCAGCACGAAGAGGAGGTAGTCGATGATCTCCTCGTCGCTCCACGTCCTGCCCAGCACGTGGAGGCCCCTGGGAATTGCGCTCTTCTTCATCTCGTAGAGGTAGGCATGGAGCGTCTCCACGCTGTCGCACTTTAGGTGCATCTTCTCGCACTTCTCCCGTATCAGCGCGGCCAAGGCGTCTTTCTTCTCTGCGTCTCTCTCCTCCTCGTACTCGCGCACCAGCTCTTCGAGCTCGGCGTACTCGCCGTAGAGCTCGGCGTTTGCAAACGGCGGGGTGCCGTGAGTTATCACATAGGCGTACCCCCTCCTCTTGGCTATCGTCATCTCCGAGGGGTTCGTGACGTGATAGACGTACACGTGGGGCACGTCGCCTATGAGCGCGTCGGGCCAGCACGTCTCGGAGAGTGCGACCTCCTTGCCCGGGAGTAGCTCGAGAGTCCCGTGCGTGCCTAGGTGGACTATCACGTCTGCCCTGAACACCTCCCTGACCCAGTAGTAAAATGCTATGTACTGGTGGTGAGGCGGGACGTCCTTGGAGTGGTACAGCTTGCTCGGGTCCTCGTGGAAGCCCCTTGCGGGCTGGACCCCGATGAAGACGTTCCCCAGGACGACGCCGGGAATCACGAAGTTCATGCTCTCGTCGACGTTTATCTCGCCCGGCGGCGGGCCCCACAGTCTCTCAACGGCGTCTCTGAGCTCGCCAGGTAACGCGCTGTAATACTTTGTGTACTCGCCGAGCGGGAGCCTCGGGGCCGTTGCGCCGTGCAGATGCCATCTCGGCGAGTTGACGAGATATCCCCTGACGAGCGCCACGAGCTCGTCCTTAGATTTCTGCTCAACGCGGTACCCGGCGCGCGCGAGGGCCCCTAGGAGCGCCTCCAGGCTGGCGAAGACGTCGAGGTAGGCGGCGCTACCTACATTTTCCTCGCCGGGCGGGTAGTTGTAGATTATCACGGCCACCCTCCTCTCCGCCCTCGGCCTGTACCGCAGCCCGACCCACCTGGCAATCCTCGCGGCCTTCCTCCTCGTCCTCTCCTCGAGCACGACAATGTCGGTATACTCCGTGTCGTCGAGCGTCGCCGAGATGATCGGCTCGATAGCGCCGTCAATTTCTGGCAGTGCGACGCCGGCCACGACCTCAATCGGCGACAGGCCCCTCGGGTCCGCCCTCCAGTCGGAGTACCTCCTCATGTAGGCGATTAGGCCGTTAAAGAGCAGGCAGCCGGCCTCCGTGAGTAGCTTGCGCGTCGGCTCCACATCGCCCCCATAGGGCCCCCCGTTTATGACGAACCACTGTAAGTTCACAACGGCATCGACGAGCGTCCTGCCCCCGGCTACTGTGTACCTCCGGAGCGTCTCCAGCTGCCTCAGCAAGCCCTCGGCGACGCCGCCGACCACGAGGACTGTGTCAATGCCCAGCCTGCCGAGCTCCTCCCTTAGCGCCCTGGCCACGGGCAGGCACTGCTCGAAGTGCATGCCGCCGTAGAGGAAGAGCGCAACGGCAGGTCTCCTCGGCGTAACGGCGCCCTCAGCGCAGATCCCGTCTGGCAACAGCACACAATGCTCGTATTCCCTCCTGGGCTCGTCGTAGTGCGCCCTCACGCCGAGGTACTCCGAGAGTATCAGCTTGAGCATGTTCTCAAGATTCTTCCTGCCCCAGTACGTCCAGTACCTCGTGAGCCATATGTAGTTCCTCCAGTCCCTCAGCGCGCCGACCGGCAGCGCGCTCGTGACCCTCTCAGCGACATTCAGCATCCTGAACACCCTGCCCGCGTCGAACCTATCGGCGTCAAAGTCGAGGGGCCTCATCCTCCTCACAATGGCCTCGCCCGACAGGCCCCCCAGCTTGAGATAGGCAAGCGCGACCGTCCCGCCGACCAGCGGCACCACGATCCTGGCGCGGGAGCTGAGAATTGCCTCCTCGACGTGTCTGGGCACGTCGCTTCTTATGTCCACGAGCAACACGTCGGCGCCGGCGACTCTGGACTTCACATCGTGGGGGTCTAGCTTGCCCAGGTCGTGCACGTAAATGACGTCGAGGTGTATTGCAACGCCGGCCTCCCTTTCAACTGCCTTGGCGGCCTCAAACAGCGTTCTGAGGGAGGTCTTGGTGGAGATAAGCGCGATCTTTACACTACCTCTAGCCATATACTGCACCTCACCTTTGTAATGTGACGGAGGGTGTGCGCCGTTGCTGGAAAGGGGAGACAAGCCGCATCTGTCTTTGTACTACCGATATAGGATCACCACTATTCAAGCTCCCTCTCTAGCGACGTGATGACCTCCTCTAGAAGCTTCAGCTCTTCGTCTGTCGGCTTCCAGTAGCCGCGTCTATAAGCCTCGTGGATCCGCGACGCGATAGAGTGCAGGGCGTAGGGGTTTACGCGCCTCAGCCATTCTCTGTATTTCTCCTCCGCGACGTAGCGGTGGAACACCCTCCTCCACATCCACTCCTCCACCTTTCCCGTCGTTGCCGATAAGCCCATGAGGTTGTCTACCCTCTCGGCGATGTGTTGAGCGCCGTGGTACCCCGCCTTGAGCATCTCCTCAATCCATTTGGGGTTTAGAAGACGCGTAATAAGTCCCCTCTTTATAGAGGCGGATACGTCCTCCACCTCGATGTACTCCCCAGTGGTGTCTGCCACTAAGATCTCCGGCTTCCTCCCCCTAACAACCTCTACAGACTTGGCGAGGCCGCCTAAAAACTCGTAGTAGTGGTCGAGGTCTACGATGTCGTGTAGGTGGGAGTCGCGCACCTGCGAAACTACCTCCACCTCTTTCAGCAAAGCCTTGAACTGCTCCCTCGTCTCTACGCCGTGTGCGCCTCTCCCGTATGCGTGAGACATGTGGAAGATGTAGGCCTTGGCGAGGTCGGCTTCTTCGTTCCAGGCGGAGCTTTCTATCAGCTGGGGCAGATGGGGGG
>JAJHRB010000126.1 GCA_020833025.1 Thermoproteaceae archaeon
CTGTACAGACCGAAATTATTTTTCACTTACCCTCTTTTATTCTTCTATGAGTAAGCATGTGAGATAAAATCATGCTGTTACTTGCAGGGCTGTTGCGGCTCCACGTGTCTCGGGTAGGGGCTGGAATACTGGCGGTGCTGAGCGGCGCGGAGGATTTATCCTTGTAACGATCTGAAATGCCAAATAGATACTTGTGGAGCAAGTCTGGCATGTAGTTTTGCCGAGAATCCGCATTTTTCCAGTTTTCGTACCAATAAAGGCTCAGGTCCGTGTATCTCAATTGCATACTCCTCCGCTCTTTTGATTACGGCGCACGGCACTGATAAAAGATTCCACTCACACCCCTCGCAGTCCATCTTGACGACATCTGCTATTGCCTCCTCAACAGGCACTACCCTTATCCTGGTGCTGCCCGCGAGAAGCCCGCTAGACGGACCCGCTGCGGCTATCCCATACGTATCTTCCTCCACCGACACGCCGTATGGGTGGACCGTGGCATTGGTAATATTGTTCAATGCTAGGTTAAGTTCCACGTATTTGAAGAAAAGCGGCTCGTAGGCGTGGACGTGCCTCGCGCCCATCCGCGCAAACAAAACTGCTGTCTCGCCTAGATATGCCCCTATATCGGCCACGGTCTTGCCCTTAACGTTTAAGTAGCCGTACATCGCCTCAAAGTCCTCGTCTGCAAGTGTGCGGAGGAGCTGTATGTCTTCATACGACACAGCGAAGGTGCCCAGCTTATTGCGGAAGAACACCCTGTCTCCCTGCCTCCACACAGAGCCCCTGGAGGCAAGGGCCCTTATCACGCGGAATGTAGCGCTGTCCCTTACTAAGATCCCGTTGTAGGTATAGGGTCTGCCCGCTACACGTCTTATAATTTCCCTGGCGGCCCACTTGGGGCCCAAGCTCCTTAGCGTCAATTTAAGGCCCCTTACGGGCGCCATAGGTCTGAAGAAATATCTTTAAAGAAATGTCCTGGCCTCCGGGCCGGAGCCCGGGGCGCCGCGGGCCCGGAGCGCGGAGTGAGGTCTCGCTAGGCTGCAGCGGGCAGAAGGCACTACCACCTCTCCGGCCGCTCGCTCCTCCTGAGCAGCTCCTCGTCGGCGAGCCTCCAGACCCCCTCGCCTGGCCTCAGCAGCACGATCCCCAGCGCGTCGATCAGCCTGTCGCTCAGTATCACCTCGCCCTCCCCGGGCGTGATGACTGCCGTCGCGACCGCCGGGCCTACCTCTCTGTCGCCCGCCAGGACGCTCACGCTGACAGGCTCCCTTACCATGAAGGCGCTGACGACCGCGCCCCCCACGCCCCTGTACTCCCTGACCTCAGAGCCCGCCGGGAGCCTCGGGTAGAGGCCGAGCCTCTCGGCCACCCGGACCGGGAGGACGATCTCGGACTCCTCTGCCTCGTACCCGGAGCTTGCGAGGGCGACCGTGACGACCTCGCCCCCGCTCGACCTGAGCCTGACTCTGACCCTAACGGCCATTGCGCCGGGCGCCCGCCCGGACGAGCTTGCCGACCCTCCTGGGCTCGCTCGCGCGCTTGAACTTGCCGATTCTGCTAGCGCCCCTCTGCTCTGGCTGCCGTTTTTCGCTCCCTCCGCCGCGCCTCTCTCCGTCTCTGCCGCCATCTTTCAATCCTTCTTTTGAGATTCCGGGCCCTCTTGGCGGGCCTCCCCGCACTCTTTTAAGCATTTCCGCCGCGGTCAAGAGCTCTACCGCGGCGCGCCCCGACAATTGCATTAGTGCATCTCGGCAGGCTAGCGCTGGCGCCGCGCGGCCTCGACCCGCGCGAGCGCGCAGAGTCCAACCTCAGGCTCGCGGAGGCTCCTGCGCGAGGCCGGGGAGCTCCTCGCGAGAGTCGACTACATCCAGGCCCCCGGGAAGGCGCGGGAAGCGCGGATGACCCCCTCCCCGCCCTAAAGGGCGGGGTTTCCATCGCGGGGGTCTCGGTCGTTACCCCCTCCGCGGGGGTTAGTGGTTTTACGCCGTTAGTGGTGACTGTGTAGCTCAGTATTTTCTTTGGTGTTGGCGTGTTGTAGCCTACCCTCCTTGCGATATTCCTTGCTGCGTTCAGATCGGCGTTGATTTTGATTCCGGTTAATTCGCATATGTATAGTCCACGTTTGACTCTACCGTTTTCGTGCTCCATGTCACAGATGGAGCACTGCCTACTGGTTCCGTGCTCATTCACTATGTTTAGCCTTATCCCATACTCCTCAAGTACGTCCTTAAGCCAATTAATGATTTTCGCATACCACCAGATGTTTGTGTTGTATTCGTTACCGCTGTCTTGGCTGACCATGTATGGGTAGCCAATAAAGACCTCATTAACGCCCATTTCATGAATCTCCTTCGCCAAGAACCTAATTGCCGTCCTATAGTAGTGTCTAAGTCTTTCCTTCCTCTTGTAAACCGCATGCAGATAGAATGCGTGGTACTTCCTCCATGACTCAAAACCATGGTTCCTCAACCAATCCCTAATTGACTGGTAGGACTTGATTTCACGCTTCCAGTAATAGTACTCGGACTTAATTGTCGAACCCTTGATTAGGATT
>JAJHRB010000048.1 GCA_020833025.1 Thermoproteaceae archaeon
CCAGGAGGCGGAGGGGGGAGGGCATAATCTCGGCGCTCGCGAGGGACTGGGCGAGGGAGGAGGAGGAGCTGGCCAGGCGCGCGTTCAGAATCCTCGAGGGCGTGAAACTCGCCGACAAGTGGGACAGACCGGCCTACGCCCTGTCGGGCGGCGAGACGAAACTGCTCGAGATCGCCAGGGCGCTGATGGCGGGAGCCGAGCTCATAATCCTGGACGAGCCGCTTGCCGGGATTCACGTGAGTTACGCCCACGAGCTGCTCAAGGCGCTGAGGGACCTGAGCCAGCAACACGGGGTCACGCCCCTCATAATCGAGCACAGAATTGACATAGCATTTAAGTACGCCGACTACGTCTACGTGATGGCGGGCGGCCAGATTGTGTCACGCGGGACTCCCGACGAGGTCATTGCTGACCCGAGGGTGAAGGAGGCCTACGTGGGATCCTACTCCGCAGCCTGAAAAGCTTAAATAGCGGCTCCCGGCGCGGGGCGAGCCGGGGTGGCCGAGCGGCCCAAGGCGCGGGCCTGCTAAGCCCGTCCCCGTTGAGGGGGCCCGGGTTCAAATCCCGGCCCCGGCGCCAGCCCCTCTTGACACATATCAAGTAGCGGCGCCGCCTTTGCAACGACGGCGCGCTTTGTCCAAAAGCGGGCCAAGCCCTTCAAAAGGCGCGCGACCAAGAACCGTCCAGGCGTCTATTGCCGTACGGTATTCTGTCTCTCCTGCATCTCGATCAACCGCTCCACAAGTTTGTAGAAGGCCCTCTCCGTGATGACACGCTTCAAGACCTGCAGGGTGCGGTTAACGGCCGCCTCCTCTATCATCCGCTCGAGTTCCTCTCTCGCGCCAGGCACCTCCTTTATCAGCCGCTCCACGTCCACGTTGGGCTCGAGAACAATAATCTCACTCTGCGCGCGGCTGCGGAAGAGCTCGAAGAGCTGCCGGTACTCACGGCTGTCGCTAAACGGCAGCACGAAATACGTGCAGGACAGATCGTGGTCGTGCTGCAGTATTGCCGCCAGGTCCTCCACGGAGCCGACACAGAGCACCCGAACGTCTCTGCACCAGCTCCACGAGCTCCACGGCCGCTTGGGAAACGCCCGCGGGGAAAGCAGCCACGCGCAGAGGAAGTAGTACTCGGGGTGCCCCGCCTGTATTGCAGCCCTGACGCACTCCCTGGACCTCTCGCAGAACTCTGCCGGCGTCACGGCGCTGTTGACCTCCACGACCGCCCGCATGAAGTGAGCGAGGGGATCCGCCGCGGGCAGGCAGACCCTGGCGCCGTCTCTCAGGACTCCGAGCTCCTCGAGCGCGTCTCCCACCATCGTCCTCACGCTGCGGTAGTTCCGCAAAACGCCGCACCTCGCGCTCAGCTCGTACACTTCGGCGATCAGGGCGTCCCGCTTCGCGCACCCGCCCCGGCGCTCGAGCAGCTGCCTCACAGCCGCGCGCACGAAGTCCCTAGCGGAGCTGACGCCCTCAGGGCATTCCGGCCCCTGGACAGGGCCGCCGTTGCCCTCCCCTGTTGACGCCATAAGCCTGTCCAAGCTCCGGCCTAAATGAGCCTTTCGGTGGCAACGGCGCTTCAACAGCGCTGCCGTGATGCCGCAACGGCGGGGCGCACATTTCTAGCCGCGCGCGTGCGGGGCACATGCGGTCTCATGCCCATGCCCATGTCGGGTGCGTCCTGGGCAGGATAGTGAGATTCGGCCCGCGCCAGTTCGAGATCTCGCTGGATCCGCCGCCGTGGTGGCTCCCGAAGCTGCAGATGGCGAAGTACTTCCTCGCCGCGCTGCAGGTCGGGGACAGGGTGATCCAGAACGTCAGGCTCACGCTCCACCGCCGGCGCGGCGGCAGGGTCTACTTCTACGTGCCCGGCGACGCGCGGCTCGCGCTAGAGGAGGCGGCGGGCAGGGGGGAGCGTCTCGTCTACATTCTCGACCTGATACCGCTGCCGGAAACGGTATCCCCGAAGAGACAAAACAAGCGGGCCGCGCCGGCATGACCGCGCCGGCGCAGGCAAGGGGCGCTGGGAGCGCCAGAGCTGGCGGCGCCCCGCCGCCGGGCGATGGGAATTATTTAAGCGTGTTGGCCGTGAGGAAGCTGAACGGCATCACGCTGCCCGTCATAACGTGTCTTGGTGACAGTGTGATGACAGTGCACCGCACGCCTCCCGCAATTGTCAGAAAGATACTTGACGAGGAGCCAATTGAAGTTGACAAACATGCAATCTTCTTCGACGAAATTGAAAAGATCAAACGCTGCACGGGCAAGAGAGTTGTCATAAGGCTGCCATGAGTGCAGTTGAAAGCAGCTGTCTGAAAGACCTCAAGGCGCCGCACTTCGCCGCGGGCGAGAGGGCAGTCGTCGTCACGCGGAGCGGCAAGTACTACGAGGTGCGGATCGTGGACGCGCGCGACTGTCGCGTCATTGAGATCGTCGCGCAGACGAGGAGCCTGGCGTCGGGGTCGGTCGAGAAGGCGCTGCGCCGTGCAGGCCTCTCGGCGGAGGACATCGCGAAATTCCTCGACTGGGCAAGGGGGCTCGGGCAGGCCAGGGGCAGAGGGAAGGAGGAGGTCGCGAGACTGCTCAAGGAGGTGATCGACGGCGCGAGGAGGGCGCTGGCGGGAGATTTGAGCACGCCGCACTTGAACGTCCTGATACCGAAGCGCGACAAGACGACCGTCACGGGGTGCCGCCCGGCGGAGTGCTGGCAGCGCGCCAACGCCGCGGCGGTCAGGCCTAGGGACATAGATCCAGATCTGGCAATTCTCGACTTCGACTCGGAGAGGGCGCTGGCAGCGGCCGCGCGGCTCGGCTTTGACCCCAATAAGCACATGCACATCCTGGCAGGCCCTGCCGTTGACGGCGCCGTTCTCACGCCGGAGGGGCTGTGGAGGCTGCCGGACGGCCGCGTCCTCGAGCGGGTCCCGCGCAGGATCCACCTGCCCGTGTACGTTCCTGGCGGCTGCAAGAGAGACTTGCGGGCGCCCGGACTCGAGGTAAAGTGCAAGACGCCCGTGAACATTGCGGGGAGGCACCCCTCTGGCGCCGAGTACGAGCTCGTCGACGGCGAGCTCCTGGAGGCCAGCTGGCGGGCAATTAAGGATCTCGTCGCGGAGCTCGGGGGAGACCTGCCCGGCTACGAGAGACCGCCAGAGTGCAGCGAGGAAAGAGCGGTGGACGTAGACGAGCTGGCAGGGCTCTTCGGCCGCGTATACGCGCTGGCGCACCTCGCGGGCTGCCCGCGCCACGACGCGATTTACGACCTGGCAATCCTGGGCCGCTTCGCTTGCGTCAAGAGGGAGGTTATTGAGGAGGTCGTCAGGCGCGTTTACGGGAGCGCGGGGGAGGAGTCGCAGACGCTGTCCCAGAGACTCAATCACGTCGAGAGGGCATACCGCGCCGTCCCGCCGGGGTCCGGAGAGCCGGGCCCGAAGCTCAAGTCGCCGGAGAAGATACTGGAGGCGTGGTACAAGATCGACAGGGAGGCCGCAGAGATGATCGCAAAAATTTTGAACATCGGTCTTCACCGCGCCCCGGCAGCCGAGTGTCTTGAGTTCTACATGAATATTTGCGAAAGGCGGGTGGTCGCCCGCCCCGCAGAGGACAGCAGGATTTACGTCCTTATCGAGAGCTATCACTGCAAGGAGATCGTGAACAAGAAGACCTGGGAGGTCGAGAAAAAGATCTGCGGTTACTTCCACAAGGCGGTGATTTACCACGGCCCCAAGCCGCGCAGGGTTTACGACGTGACGCGGCAGATGTGGTACTACGAAATTGGCGGCTATTACGGTACGGACCTGCGCGCGGTCGTCGAGAAGCTGAGAAAGGCGTCGGCAGGCGAGCCGATGTACATCAGCTCTAAGCACCTCGACGAGCTGATTGCGATTTTCCAGAAGGTGGCCGACAGGCATGAAGTGGCCCTTGCCGTCGGCATCCTCCCCGCCGAGAGCGGGGCCGCGCTGGTGGACGACCACGGCATTCTCGACACGGGGCCCTCGCCTGAGGACGCAGTCGCCGACCTCGAGAGGGCGCTGAGATCCGTCCTGAAAGTCTACCCGCCCGAGAATCATGACGCCGCGCTCGCGTCTGCGGGCTACGTCCTGGCCCTGAACGCAGCGCCCGTCTGGTGGTTCCACAAGCCCAACGCCGAGGTGCCGCTCCCGATAATTCACGGCGAGTCCGGTCTCGGCAAGTCCGAGCTGATGCGGAGGGTGGTAGAGCTGGCGGTCATAGGCCTGGAGGCGAGAAGGAGAATCGTGGAGATACGGAAGAAGATCGTCGACGAGCAGATAGCGGAGTACCTCGCGCCGGAGGTGTACAAGGCCACGGAGTATTTTTCGGCCGAGCAGTTCCGCAACGACCTAGACGCCAACCCGCTCGTTCTAATAGTGGACGAGCAGAGGCCCGGCGACCCGAGGAGCGAGAGGGCCCCCGCCAAGATCTACGGCCGCTTCTGGCTCCAGGTATCGACGGCAGAGTGGGGCAGAAGGCTCGCCCAGCACGCCTCGAGATACGGCGGAGGGTTCGGCTACAAGTTCTTCCGGCAGAGGGCATTTGCCATCGTAACGAACTACCCCCCCGAGAAGTGGAAGCGCGCGGGCCTCGCGTTGGGGGCCAGCGCCGAGGGCGCCGTGGATCGCCGCATTTTCGAGATCCCCTGGGAGAACGTCAAGCTCGACGGCACCAAGCTGGACAAGATGTACACGCCGCGCTACTCGGTGCTGGGCGCCCTCGTGCACGTAATTAACAAGCACTTCCGGGAGCTGATCTCTGCGGGCAAGTTCGCGGACTTCGCGATAAAGCTATGGCTGAAAGTCGCCGAGGAGTTCGAGCCCAGGCTGGGCCGGCTGGAGGGCATACGGAGGATGGCAGAGGCGTTAGAAAAGCTCAAGCGCTACAATGAGGAGCGGCTTGCCCTCCGCGACCCGGTCACGGCGGCGAGGGAGGAGCTCCGGCGCAACGCGCTGGAGTACTTGAGGGAGGAGGCAAAAGTGCCCGACCTGAGCCCTGCCAGGCTCGCGGTTAAGGTGATCGAGTACGCGCAGGAGCTGGGGCTGGTGTTTCGCAAGCCAAAATGGGCAGACGAGGTTGACAGGGTTCGCGAGGACTTCTGCAGGGCGCTTGCAGCCGCGGTCGGCGTTCCGGACTACGACTGCAGCACGTTCGTGACGACAAGGGTGGAGGAGTACAAGACGCCGGCAGAGGCGCCGCTCTTCAACCTCATTGCCGACAGGGAGCTGCGGGAGGCGCTCTGGCGCGTCTTCGTGGACTACGCGGCCAGGGGATACGTCCCCTCAGTTCTGGCGGGGAGCGTGCTCTGGCCGAAGAACACCAGAGCGCTCGGGAAGATTCCCAGAACGCCGTGGAAACGCCCGGACGGAACCGTCGAGTGCTATTATAAACTGAGCTGGCAGGAGTTCTTCGAGACCTTTGTCGGCAGGCTCTTCATTGCCGAGGAGGAGACACATGCTGAAGAAACAGCTACCTCCCCGGCGCCCGGTGTTGAGCGTGTTGAGTTTCCGAAGCCCTTGACAGGCGTTGGGGAACAAGCGACAAATATCGAAACCGCCCCGCCGAGCGGTGTCAATATAAGTAAAGCGCAAAGCGAACTCAACACGCTCAACACGCTCAACACGCTCAACACCGCCCCCCGGGACACACTAACAGAAAAGGACATGCACGCACATCATGGAGGCAGAATTGAGCGGTGCAAGGCGAACATAATTTGCTGGAACCGCTTGCAGGTCTGCATCTGGCGGTCACTGAGAGGCACCCCGGAGGAGAAGAAAAAGCTTGCTGCCGAGGAGCTGGAGAGACGCGGCGAGCTGTTTTACAAGTGTCTCGCAGACGCCGAGGAGTACGCCGAGAGGGAGTCGGGGGCGTGATCTACCTCGGCGGCGTCAAGTTCTGGGACGGGGAGCGGGTCAGGGCCTTCTGGCCGTACTTCTACGTCATCTCGACGGGGCGCGTCCCCGGCGCGGAGAGGACCGACCTGAACGCCCGCTGCTGGGACGGCACGGGCTACAGGGAGTGTCCCGGCAGGGTCTACGCCGCGCGCGCGCGCGGCACCCCGCGGAGGTCAGGGAGCTCAGGGAGAAGTACGCCAAGTATGGCAAGGTGTCGCAGGCGCGCATCCTCTTCGTTTTCAGGTACTCCGTGGACACGGGCAGGCCCCCGCTGGTCTTCGCGAGAGATGAGCGCGAGCTGGCTGACAGCATGGAGAGACGGGTCCCGAGGTACGCTGTCGTGGACGTGGAGGTGGTCAACGGCAGGGTGCTGTACGGCTGGGCCCTCCCCGGCGGCGGGGTGAAAATATCGGACAATATCCTTGATCTGTACGCCGACCTGGAGAAGGTGAACCTCGTCGTCGGCTACAACCTTGCCGGCTTTGACTACAAGTACCTCGGCGGCACGCAGCTCTACATAGACGCCGGGAAGCCCGTCGGCATTGTCGACCTCTTCGACTTCGCGACGGGCGGCTGGCGCTCCTCGCTGGGCGTCGGCGAGGAGGCATACTCGCTGCACGAGGTGGTCAGGCAGGTCGGGCCCCCGCCGGAGATCGACATGCGCGAGTGGGTCAAGGCCAAGATGCGGCGCGGCTGGCTGGCGGGAGAGGAGCTGAGGCGCTACCTGGAGTGGGACGTCCTCGCGACTCTCCGTCTCGCGGAGGCGTGGCTTCCCGTGCTCGCGGCGCTGGGATCCCTGGCTGGAGTCCCGCTCCACCTGCTCTGGGTCTCCGCGCGGAGCGCGTCGCCGGGCAGTCTCCACGAGGCGATGCTGGCCAGGCTGACCGTCGAGAGGGGGTACGTCCTCGAGGACAGGAGGCGCGAGCGCTCGTTCGGCGGGGAGAAGGTCGTCCTCAGGAGGTGCGGCCTGTTCCGCAGGGTTGCCGAGTACGACTTCCACATGCTGTACCCCACGGCGTATTACGAGCTCGGCGTTGACCCCATAGAGGCGTACGAGTGCCAGAACGGCTTCCGCGGCGCCGGGAAGACCGTGTGCTTCAGGCAGGGCGACGCCTACGCCTACCTCGCCAGGGTGTACAAGGCAAGGGAGATAACGAAGAAAATGGGCGACAAGGCGCTGGACCAGGCCGTCAAGATCGTGGCCAACTCCGCCTACGGCGTGCTGGCAAAGCCCGAGGGCTACGGTCTCAACGAGCACGCCTCCGCCGTGATCTTCAACGAGACGGGGGCCCTCTTCGAGAGACTGGTGGATAAAATGCGCGCCATATACGGCGACACGGACTCCGTCTACGTCCCGCTCGCCAGCGACCCCTACCCCGACGATCACGTCACGGCCGTGGCGCAGGGCACCGCCAGGGAGCTGTGGGGGGACAAGATGCTGTACGGCGGGATCCACTTCCGCCTCAAGCTCGAGGGGGTCTGGGACGTCTTCATCTACGAGAAGAAGAACTATATCAAGTGGAACGAGAGTAAAATCGAGACCAGAGGCGCGGTCTTCAAGCCGAACCAGCTCCCCGCCGGCTGGAAGTACGGCGACTGGCGCCGGCTTCTCGTGGAGTTCGCGGAGGGGAGGAAGTGCTGGCTGGAGGAGCTCCGGAAGCTGCCGCCGGAAGACGCCATGCTGGAGACGTCCATCGACCTCGCCGACTTCTTCACGACAACGAGAGGAGAGGACATCAAGGCGCTTGACCTGCGGCGGCTGCCCGTCCTCGCGAGACTCCTCGTGGAGTCTGGCGGCACGGCCTACGCGCTGAGAAGGGGCGAGCGCGGCATTGTTGACGCCCGCTACCTCTTCATCAGCCGCGGCTTGAAGAGCCTGTCGCTGATCGTCCACGCGGCCGGGGGGCTCTTCCGCGTCGACGTGTCGAGGGCGGAGCTCCGGAAGGACGGGAGGGGCAGGCCGGTCGCCGCGGAAATTGCCGGTACGTACAGGCCGCTCGAGAGCGCGGAGACAGTCTACGAGGCGGCCGCGGCCACTTACACCCACCTGAGGGGAGTGTTCGGGGACTGCAGGCGGGCCAGACTGGCGTGACGGGCTGGAATCACGGCCGTGACCCCAGCGCTCGGCTCTGCCTCCGGGCGCGCGCATGTGCTTTCTCTAGTCTCCATGCCCGGTACCCGGTGGTTAGTGTGGTGAGCGTGTTGAGTCTCCGAAGCCCTTGGCAGATATTGAAAAACGGGCGACAAATGTCGAAACCGCTCTCCCAGCTGGCATCAACTCAAGTAAAGCGCAAAGGGGACTAACCACACTCACCACACTAACCACCGGCCGCCGTGGAGCTGGCCGCGGTTGTTCTTCCATTGTGCGCTTGCCGCCTGGCGGCTGCGGGCCGGCGCGCGCCTTTTCAATAATCAAAATAAGTATTAAATACTTCGCGGCGGCGAGGGCGGTGTGGGCTGACCGGTGCTGACCTCCTCCGCGCGGACGGCGCGCGGCTAGGGGGGGCCGCGGCCGGCCGCAGCGTCACGATCCCGAGCATCCCCAGAACCCGCCAGAGGGACTCGGCGGCGCCGCGCGGGCTCCCGGCCGCGACGATGATCGCCTCGCACCTCAGCGCCGTGAGCCGCTCCGGACATCTGTTCTCGCTGCACCACTCGCGCAGCTCGCTTAGCGGCGCCCCGGCCAGCCACGCGCCTGCGCGCGCCTGACCAGAACCGGCAGCGGCCTGCCGCTCGCGCTGTAGAGCCTGGCGCTCGCGCCCTCGGGCAGCAGGCGCTCGAGGTCGTCAATTGGGACCAGGCTGGGCGCGGCTGGCTCTCGCGGGGCGCGTAATAGAGTTCTGCCGCGCTGGCGCCGCACCGCAACGGCCCGGTTCGTGCGCGGCGTGCCATAAGGGCGGGCAGACATAAGTTGCTGGAAGCAGCCACTGCGGCATGCTGAGGCTCGTCGCCTACGTCAGGGTGTCGAGAGAGGACGAGCGCCCGGAGAACCAGGAGTTTGCAATCTACAAGTGGGGCGCCGAGAGGGGCCACCGGGTAGTCGAGGTCGTGAGGGGCGCCGGCGCCTCCGGCGCCCTGCCGCCGGCAGAGAGACCGGGCTGGCAAAAGGCCGTACAGCTACTGGAGCGGGCTGACGGCATTGTCGTGCACGCGCTCGACCGCATTGCCAGATCGCTGTGGGACCTGGCCAGCGTGGCGAGAGAGCTGGAGGCCAGGGGCAAGCTTCTGGTGAGCGTCCGCGAGGAGTGGCTGCAAGACGTGGACCCCAAAATCAGACAGTTGATTGTCGCCGTGCTGGGCTGGGCGGCAGAGATAGAGCGCGAGTTCATCCGCGAGAGGACGCGCGAGGCGCTGGCCAGGCTGAGGGCAATGGGCAGGCGCGTGGGCAGGCCCCCGAAGTGGAGCGAGACAATACGCCGCCGCATAATCGACCTCGTGAGGAGGGGCATCACGCTGAGAGATGCCTGCAGGCTGGCCGGCGTGGGGTACAGGACGGCGCTCAGATACTTGTCGAGAGACCCGGAGTACCTCAAGGCGAGGGCCGAGGCGAGGCTCAAGGGCTGAGCCTGCGGGGAGGGAGCACGCCTCCTGTCGGCGGGAGTGCATCTCCTCACCTCTCGGCAGCACAGCAACTCGCCACCGCCAGGAGGGCCGCGCGCCAATTTAAGCAGCACCGCGCCCGTGCCGGCGTGCCGCGCTACAAGCCGATAGTCGTCAGGTACCCGCTGCCCTGCGTCGCCGCCGCCGTGATCTTCTGCGAGACGCGCGGCGCGGGCATGTGCCTCTCGCTCCACGACCCGCCGAAGTGGGCCGTCGAGGTGCTCAACTCAGCCGGGTACTACACGTTGTACTTCGCGATCCGCGGGAGGCTCTACGAGGCGGGGGGGAGACTAGTGAGGAGGCGGGGCTCCGTCTATCACGTCTACGTCCCGGCGCCCGCGGGCAGGGTGCTCAGGCAGCTGCGCGCCGAGGGCTACCAGGCCGTTTGCCTTGTCGACATCAACATCAAGCAGGCTCCTGGCACGCTTACGACACAAAGAGCAAAATGAGTAAAGTGGCGCTTAGCGATCGCCGCAACAGTTGAAAGGGCCCCGCTTCTTTCTTTCTTTATCTTTTTTCTATTTATTCCTGCTGGCCGCCGCGTAATTAGGGGAAGACCCTAGGCGCGTGCTGTTCAAACACGGCGCGGAGGCGGCGCTCGTAGTCGGCTATATAGTGCTCTACGGTCACGGCGAGACCGCCTGGCAGCGAGCGGCCCTGAAGCACGGCGATGTCCGCGACGTCGACGCCGCGGTCCAGCAGCCACTGCGCGAAGAACTTGCGCAGCAGTCTCGGCTCGAGCCACGGGAGCCCCGCGCGCTCCCGCGCCTCCTTGAGCCACCTGTAGACCGTCAGCTCCTGGCACGGGAACAGCCTCTCGGTGCTGAGCTGAAGCTGCCGGCAGAATTTCTCCCTCCAGGGCAGGTAGACCTCCTTGAGGTACTTCACCGCGCCCTCGGTGAGGAACACGAGCGGCTGCCTCTTCGGGCCCTCCGTCTCTCCGAGGAGCAGGCGCCTTTTCTCCAGCTGCAGGCCGTCGAGCCTCGCCCTCAGCAGGTGGTCCAGCCTGACGCCGGTCTCCGCCATGATGCCCCACACCGCGGCGGCGCACGGCGAGATTTTGTGCGCCTCCTCCCACACGCGTCTCACCTCCTCTAGCGTCGGGACGCGGAAGCTGTTCCTCGCCCTGCTCTGGACCGTCTTGAAGCTGTCGTAGAGCAGCGAGGCGAGCTGCGGGTCCTTCACGCGCACCACGGTGTCGATAAAGCGCTTTAATGCGACGGCGGTCTTCCCCGTCACGCGCGGGCGCTCTATCGTGTACACGCGCTGCAGGGTCTCCGGCGACAGGACCCAGCCCACCATGTCGAGGAACCTGACGAGGTACCTCACGTAGTAGTTGACGGTGTCGCGGGACACGCCCTCGGCGATCAGCTTCCCGCGGAAGAGCTCCACGTCCTCGCGCTCGACCCTGTAGGCTATCTCGCGCCTCACCTGGCCCGGCAGGAGCTTCGACAGCTCGTCGATGACGTAGTCGCGGTACTTCTTGGCGCGCAGCGCCTTTGCGATGACGCTGATGGCCTGCACTATGTCAATTTCATTAATAGGCGGCTCGGGCAGGCACCTCTCCACCGTCTCCGGCATCGCGCTGTAGAGACGCTCCAGCTTATCCGCCTGAGGCGCCGCCCTGCCGGAAAGCCAGGCGTGGACGGTGCTCGGGTTCACGCCGGCGGCTCTGGCGATATCGCTCAGCGAGAGGCCCAGCTCTCTGAGACACGCTATAATGCCGCGCCGCTGCTCGTCGCTCAGCCTGAGCCAGTACGGATTTTGGACGCTCATTGGATATCTTTTGGCGAGCGCCGTTTAAATGCGTTGCGCCGAATTCGAAAAATATGGGCCTGCTAAGCCCGTCCCCGTTGAGGGGGCCCGGGTTCAAATCCCGGCCCCGGCGCCAGTTCCTCTTGACACATATCAAGTCACAGCCGCACCGTAAACTTACGGCGCGCCGCAATTAGAACGCCGCAATTAGAAGAAACTCGCCTTAAGGTTTAGAATCCTATGCCCAGCTCGTCAAGAATCTCGCTATTTCCTCTATCGTCCCGCTTGCGACCTCTCGCGCCCTCCCGCGCTGCACCTCCCACAGCTCGATGCGCTGCACGCCCCCGAAGCTAGACCAATGCCTTGAGTATCTCTTGAGCTCCTCGAGGGCCGGCCTAGCCGTTATCCTGCCGTATTCGTCAGA
>JAJHRB010000049.1 GCA_020833025.1 Thermoproteaceae archaeon
AGGCTGAACAGGGACGCGTACTTTATGGCGAAGTTCTTCCAGAGGGAGCTCGCAGTGCCAGGCATGATAGACGGCGACGCGTTCATACTGCACGGGGAGAAGTCCCCGAAGGTCCTTGAGGCCGTGTACGAGCGCTTCATCAAGTACTACGTTGTGTGTCCCGTCTGCAACTCCATTGACACCGAGCTCAGGAGAGAGGGCAGGATCTTCATAATGAGGTGCCTCGCCTGCGGCGCGACAACGCCGGTCAAGCCGCCGTGAGCGCGCTAATCCTTTATTAGGCCGGCACGCCCGCCGGCCCGTGAGCGAGCACGCGCAGTTCTTCACCAAGCTGGCGGAGAAGTGGCAGGCGAGGTGGAGGGAGGCCGGGGTCTTCGAGCCCGAGCCGGCTCCAGGGACCCCGAAGTTCTTCATAACGGCGGCGTATCCCTACCCCAACGGCGTGGTGCACATAGGCCACGGCAGGACCTACCTCATTGCCGACATACTGGCCAGGTTCCACAGGCATCTCGGCCGCGTCACGCTGTTCCCCATGGCGTTTCACTACACGGGAACTCCAATTCTAACAGTCGCCGAGGCAATCGCCGCTGGGGACGGGAGGACAATAGAGGAGTACATGACGCTGTACGACGTGCCCCGCGAGGAGATAGAGAGAATGAGGGACCCGCACTACCTGGCCCGCTACTTCCACGAGCGCTCGAAGCGCGCGATGGAGATGCTCGGCCTCAGCATTGACTGGTCGAGAGAGTTCACCACAATAGACCCGGAGTACCAGCGCTTCATCCAGTGGCAGTTCAAGAAGCTCAGAGACGGGGGGCTGATATCCCGGGGCGCGCACCCGGTCGGCTGGTGCCCGCGCCACTCAATGCCCGTGGGGGCCCACGACACTAAGGACGACAAGGAGCCCGAGATCGTGAAGTGGACGCTTATATACTTCGCCGACCGCGAGGGGCTCGCGCTCCCCGCGGCAACTCTCAGGCCCGAGACAGTGCTCGGCGTCACGAACGTCTGGGTCAACCCGGACGCCAAGTACGTCATCGCCGAGTACAACGGGAGGGCCGTTGTCGTGAGCCGCGACGCCGCCCGCCGCCTGTCATTCCACGGCGGCATCAAGGTACTGCGCGAGGTCCGCGGCAGCTGGATTCTGGGGCGCGAGGTGCAGAACCCCGTGACTGGCGAGTGGGTGCCTGTCTACGGGGCCAAGTTCGTGGACCCGGGAGTCGGCACGGGCGTCGTCATGTCCGTGCCCGCCCACGCGCCGTACGACTACGTTGCGCTGCGGGAGCTCGGCAGGCTCAGGCTCATCCCGCTGATACGGGTTGAGGGCTACGGAGAGTGCCCCGCGAGAGATGTCGTGGAGCGGATGGGCATAAAGAGCCAGACAGACCCGCTCCTCGAGGATGCGACGAGGGAGGTCTACCTGGCCGAGCACAGCAGGGGCGTGGTGCGGGAGGACGTGGCAGAGCGCGTCGGCATGCACCTCGGCGAGCCAGCCCGGTCGATGCTGCGCGCCGCGTTCAGGATATTCTTCGCGGGAAGGCCGGTGAGGGGGGCGCGCGAGTTCATTGCAAGATGGCTTGTCGAGTCGGGCCTCGGCGGCGTGATGTACGACATAGCTAACAAGCCAGTGTACTGCAGGTGCGGCGCGGAGATTGTCGTCAAGGTGCTGGAAGACCAGTGGTTCATCAATTACGGGGACCGCAGGTGGAAGGAGGCCGCGCGCGAGCTCGTGAGCGGCATGACGATGGTCCCCGCCGAGGCCAGGGCGCAGATGCTCGCCACAATTGACTGGCTCGACAAGCGCGCGTGCGCCAGGACTCGCGGGCTCGGCACGCCGCTGCCGTGGGATCGGGGCTGGGTGATAGAGAGCCTTAGCGACTCCACAATCTACATGGCGTTCTACACAGTGATAAAGAAAATAAGGCGCCTCGGGCTTAGAGCCGAGCAGCTCACCGAGGAGTTCTGGGACTACGTGCTGCTCGGGCGGGGGGACGCTGAGGAGGTATCACGGAGGACAGGCGTGCCCGCGAGCGCGCTGAGGGCCGTGCGCGAGGAGTTTGAGTACTGGTACCCGCTTGACTCCAGAAATTCGGGCAAGGACCTGGTGCCGAACCACCTGACGTTCTTCGTGCTTCACCACGCTGCAATATTCCCGAGGGACAAGTGGCCGAGGCAGATAGTCGCGAACGGCTGGGTGCTTAGAGAGGGAGAGAAGATGTCCAAGTCTAGGCGGAACGTGCTCCCGCTGGACAAGGCCGTCGAGATGTACGGCCCGGACCCCCTCAGAGCGGCGCTGGCCGTGTCTGCAGAGGTGGAGCAGGATCTCGACTTCAGGGACGCGGAGGCGAGGAGGATCGCGCAGCACCTCGCGTCAATTTACAGCCTTGCGCAGAGAGTGATCCAGACGGCCGAGGACAGAGAGCCGGCGTGGCCTGACTACTGGCTGGTTTCAGAGATCGCGCGCGTAATCGATAGGGCTAGGGACGCGTACGAGAGGGTCAGAATTAGGCAGGCCGCCGTCGACGTGCTCTACAACGCAAAGTCCGTGTTCGAGCAGTACCTCTCGATGGTGGAGAGGCCGTCGAGGCTCGCGCTAGAGGCGCTAAGGGCGTGGATCGTGGCCATGGAGCCAATAGTCCCCCACCTGGCGGAAGAGCTCTGGGCGGCGGCCGGCGGCAGGGGCCTCGCCGCGACGGCGCCCTGGCCGGGGCTCAAGCCGGACCCCGCGGCAGTGCTGGCCAGGAGGTACGTGGACATGCTCGTGGAGGACATCAAGAGCATACCGGCGTTTAAGCGCGGCGCGAGGAGGGTCGTGATATACGTCAACCGCAATTTCTCGCTGCTCAAGGCGGCGCTGAGCGGTGGCGCGAAGTCCCTGACGGCCTCAGGCGTCAGCACGCAGGCCGCCGCCCGTCTCGCGGGACTTGCGAGGTCCCTCAGCGAGGAGGTCAAGTCGCTGGTCATGAGCGTCGAGAGCTTTGACGAGCTAGAGGTGCTGAGGTCCTACAGAGCCTACCTGGAGAGAGCTCTCGGCGCTGCCGTTGAAGTGTACGGCTCGGACGACCCGCAGGCTCCCGATCTCGGCGGCAAGAAGGCCGCGGCGCTGCCCCTCAAGCCTGGAGTTTACATTGCCTCCTGACAGCCGAGGTCAGGACTGGGGCGGCGCTAGCCGCGGCAGCACTTTCTCTGAAAACTCGCCGAAGAGCTCGCTCAGGGCGCGCTCGTAGCCGAGCCTCCCTGCCTCCACGGCGTCCATGTACTGCTCGACTACTCTCGTCCTCTCCTCGCTTATCAAGTCGCCGAAGCTCTCCTCCAGGAAGCGGTAGACCTCTATCCCGCGCCTCGTCGGCACCATTAGCCTCCTGCGCCCGGCGACGTAGACATAGTACCTCCTCGCCAGCACCTGGAGAATTCTGGCGTACGTGCTGGGCCTGCCTATGCCTCTCTGCCTCATCAGCGCGAGTACCTCCGCCTGTGACAGCAAGCGCCTGACCTTGCGGCACCTCCTCACCGCCGCGCTCAGCGTGCCGGTGGGAAGCTCGGGCTCGACGCGCGTGACGCGGTACACGGCCTGAAAGCCCTGCTGCTTCACGCCGACAGCCCTCTCGACCTCCACAACCGCGCCGCCTGCCTCGATTGCATACCTGGCGATCTCAACCACGCCGGGCTCCATCTGGCTGGCCATGAAGCGCCTGAAGATAAGGTCGTAGAGCCTGTAGTGGTCTCTCGCGAGGCGTATTGCCAGCTGCAGGGCGCCCGCGCTGACGAGCCCGCGGAGCTCGTCCACATCGAGAGGCCTCGTCGGCCTTATGGCCTCGTGCGCCCCCTCTGACTCCTCCCCCCACGCTCTCGGCCTGAACGCCGACTCGCCGAACTTTCTCACTATGTACTCCCTGGCAATGGATATGCCCGCCGTGGAGACTCTCTTGCTGTCCGTCCTGTGATACGTTATCAGGCCGCTCTCGAAGAGGTCCTGCGCCACTCTCATGGCATGCTCTGCCGACATTCCGAGCCTCTCCACGGCATCTCTCAGCATCTCGTCCGTCGTGTAGGGCGGCGGCGGGTTTATGACTCTCTCTGACCTCTCCACGAGCCTTATGGTGACCTGCCTGCTCCTCCTCAGCGCGACGGCGGCCGCCTCCGGGACGCGCAGTCTCAGCACGCTGCCGTCCACCTCGAGCTCGACGCTGTACACAGCATTCTTGCGCGACTCCTCGTAGCTCCTCACTATCCAGCCCAGCACTGGCGTCTGCACCCTGCCCGCGGATAGGTTCGGGCTGCCGTACCTTGTCTGCAGTATCTTGCTCAGGCCGAAGCCCAGCCACCTGTCCTCGAGCCTCCTCACTATCTGGGCCTCGGCGAGCGAGTAGCTGACTGACCTCGGGCTGGACAGCGCCTTGAGTATTGCCCTCCTCGTGACTTCGTGGAATTCTATTCTCTCCACGCTAGAGGCGTAAGGCCGGAGGGCTAGGTAGAGGTCGAAGGCTATCTTCTCCCCCTCGGAGTCGGGATCCGTGCCTATCAGCACCCTGTCCACCTCAGCCGCAACGTCCCTGAGTATGGATATCACATCGAGGGGCCTGCAGCCGGGCGGCACGTCGGCATCGTCGACATAAGCGCCGCCCCTGCACCTCCATATTTTGTTGTAGACAGGCACGAAGTCGCCGCCCCTGACCGGCACCGCGTACTCCTCGGCGTCGTAGCCGTCGTGCCTGAATGTGCCGAACCACTTTAAGAGCGTCTCGCGCTCGCCGGGGTCCACCTTCCTCAGCGAGGTGGGCAGCTCGTAAACGTGGCCGAGCGACGCCACTATTATGAGCACGGCGCTGCCAGTCGAGACCTCGTATGCCGGCAGGCCCCCCACGAGCAGCACGCTGGGCCTGCCGAAAAACCGCGCGATTGTCCTCGCCTTGGTCGGCGACTCGACCACAACCAATACCGTCTTCATGAGGTCGGCGCCGGCCTCCGCCGTCACCCTGCCCGACACTAGGTCGCGTATCAGTCTTCTGTCCCTGTCCACCTCGCTCAGAATGGCGTCGAGGTCGACCTCGCCGATATGCCTGAACTCCGCCTCCTCGAACCTCAGCTTGAGCTCCCTCTGGAGCGCGCGGAATGCCTTCCAGTCGTCGACCAGCGCAATGCTGAGCCCCTTGGAGAGCCCGCCGGCGTAGAGCCTTGACGTGCGCCCGCTGCCCTGCACGTACGTCGTCACGTCGGGCACGAGCACGTAGAGCTCGCCGTCTATCACGGCGAGCCTGACCTCTGCCGATGTCTCAATTGCCCTCCTGACGTCCTCGCTCTTGAGCAGCTCCCCCGCGAACTCGACGGCAGACCTCGCGACGCTCACGGCGTGTCTCTCGAACTCCGTGAGCCCGGCGCCCTCAACGGCCTTCTTAACGGCCTCTTGGACGCTCCGGGCGTACGGCGCTAGCCTCCTCAGCTGCCCAATCAGCCTGTCCGCCCTCAGCTTCGCATCCCCCGAGAGAGCCTGCCTGACGTTGTAGAGGAACGTGAGGTATGCGTGCACGGAGAACTCCTCGAGCCTCACCCTGAACTTGTACTTCGGGATCCCGACGAACACGACATACCTTATCACGTGCGGGAGGTCTAGCCCCCTGACAAGCGCCGATCTGGCAGACGCCATGCCGACGAGTATCGAGAGCTCGCCCCTCTCGAACTGCTCCAGCACCCTGCGCCTCGGCCTGAAGAGGTGCTCGGCCGGTATGCCCTCCTCCCTCGCCCTGACCACTATCCTCTCGCCCAGCTCTCTGTCCTGCACGTAAATTATCCCCCCGGGGCCCAGCCTCCTCACGAGCTGCACCACCTGCGCGACGGCGTCGCTTGACATCTCAACGTATAGATCGGCGACGTTGCGGAGCCCCTCGGCCCTGCCGCCCACGTCAAATCCCAGGATCTCCCTGAATAGCAGCAGTTTGGCAGTCCGCCGGGCCTTGGCGAGAGCGCCCGATGCCACGAAGGTGCCGATCTTCAGCTCGTCCACCCGCCGCCTCAGCGCGTCCCTCATGCTGTCGATCTCGCGCTCTATGCGCTCCGCGTCCTCGGCCCTGCCGGCAATCTCGGCCTCACGCAGCCGCCTCAGCCTGTCTATCAGCTCCGCGGCGGCCCTCAGCACCTCGTCGTCAACGCCGAGAAGCTTCAGAATTCTGTCGACGTTCTTGCTCGTTGCCCTGAGAATGCTGTCGACGTCATCGGCGGCCACGAAGCCGAATTTGTGCCGGCTTAGCAAGTCAAAGCGGCGGGACAGGAGCGCCGAGGTCACGATCAGCACGTCAAAGTCCCCCCGCTCTACGGCCTCGAGGGCCTCCCTCCTCTCCCTCTCCGTCAGCATGGAGTGGTAGGCAATTGCCCTCACGCGGACGCTTGCCCTCTCGGCGTAGGCGAGCAGGCGCTTGTGCGCCTGGTGGGCGAGGGCCGACGTCGGGAACACCAGCAGCGTCTTGCGCCACTGCCGCGCGGCGTAGATCGCCGCGACGAGGAGGAATGTCGTCTTGCCGGATCCGGTCGGCGCGACTATTGCGAAGCTCCTCCCCCTAACGAAGCGCCTGGCCCAGAGTCTCTGGGCTCCCCACATCTCGCAGCCCACGGCGGACTTGAAGAGAGACGAGAACTCCTCGTACCTCTCGAGATACTCGGCGATCCGGGCGAGGCCCCTGAGCCTCCCGCGCTCCCTCAGCAAGCTCACGAGCTCTCTCATGGACTTGGCCCCGAGACCCTCTGGAAGGCACTCGTAACAGGGAAGGCCGGCTGCCAGCCTGTCCGACGTGATGGGGCCCCCGCAGTTGGGGCAGCTGTGCAGATACACGACGGGCGGCGGCCTCACGCGGTGCAGAGGCGCCGGCTATAAAAGCCCTAGGCTCACTGCCGGTCGCCCGTGCGGGAGCCTTTCAGCCCCTTTTAAAGCTCCGGGCCCTCCTGGTTACTCTCCCACGCTTTCTAGCAATCCCTGCTGCGGCTTGCAGGCTCCCGCGGCGCGCCCTCGACAGTTACGGGCGCGCGCCTCTGCGATTCGCGCGGGCCCCGCCGGCGTGGCATTAGTGCAGCTGGGCAGCATCCGGTGCCGTGACTGGTCTGGCACGACTGGCAGGGACAACTGTGCCGAGCTGAAAAGTGGTGGGCCCGCCGGGATTTTTGGGCGGGGCCATCCCCCGAACCCGGGTCCACCCGGTTATGAGCCACGCCGCAGGCGGCGGCCGGTCCCGGCTCACTGTCTCTCCCCTCTATTTAAGCCTTTGCTGCGCGGCGCCTGCCGGAACGCTTAAATAATCGCGCGCGGGTTGCGGCAATCCCGCGGGCGCGAGCCGCCGAGCCTTCTAAGCCGTAGGCCGGGGCGCGGGCGGACGTCGTGGGTTCGAATCCCACCGGGCCCGCCAAGCCTCAGCTGTTGCCGCGACATATCACTCGTGAGTTAAGGAGGGGCGGGCTCTCCTCACGCCCTCAGTGGTACTCCGGCTCTTCACCGCTCCGATCAATCCCCGCAGGAGACTGGTGCCGCGCGGGGTTTATCTCCCTTAGCCGCCTGGCAGCCTGCAGAAGGCCCCTCCCTCTCGCGGGCCCCGCCGCTGGCGCGCCAGTCTACTCTGCGCGAGCTTGCGTGACCAAATTTGGACACGCACTATTTAAGCTTTGCTGGCACCGGCAGGCGCGCGGCGCGCCGAAAAATGGCGTCACGGCGCGACCCAGCGCCGCGATCGATGAATGTAAAGCGGGGCCTCACGGCGGGCGCCGTGGGCGCGAAAAATGGGCGAAATGCTTAAAAGTGCCGGGAGGCGCCCCGCGCGGGCGGTAGAATCTCAAGAAGGGTTGAAATCGAGCCACGCCCTGAGCCTCGCGCAGAGCCCGGCCCCGCCCGGGGCTCCCATGACCGCCCTGGCGCCGCGGCTTTTTAAGCGGGTCGCGGCGCCTGCCTCACCCTCAGCGCGGCGTACAGCGACAGCGGCGCCCACGCGAGCGTCCCCGCGAGGCCCGCCGGGTTCCAGAGCCACGGCGGCTCTGGCGGGTAGAGCAGGAAGTAGATGCCAGCGAAGGCGTTGACGCCCCCGTGAAAGGCCGCGGCGCCGACCACGCCGTGCCTGAGGTAGACCCAGGTGAAGGTGGGCGAGGCGACGGTGCAGTGCAGCGTGAACAGCGGCACCGACGGCCACCAGAACTTCTGGAAGTAGTTGTGGCCCAGCAGCAGCACGGGGGCGTGCCAGAGGCCCCACAGCGCCCCCACTACAAGCGATGCCCCGACCCATCCGAGCCTCCTCGCGAGCCTGGGCGTCAAGTAGCCCCGCCAGCCGTACTCCTCGCCGAAGGCGAGGAAGGTGTTCGCCGCGAGCGCGACGGGCGCGAGCAGCGGCGCCGCGAGCAAGTTGTACCTCACCACGAACTCGACGAGGGTGTCGGGCACGCTGTCGGGCGGCACGCCGAGCGCCCTGGCGAGCAGGTGCCTCGCGCCGGCCTCTGGCCCCGCCGGCGCCATGAAGGGCGCCGTCACGGCCGCCGCGATAGCGACCCACGCGAGCGGGTAGGCGAAGGCGACGAGATCCCTCAGCCTGAGCTCCGGCTCGTAGGCCTCCCCCTGGGCCAGTACGCCGAGGGCGGGCGCGAACATAACCAGCAATGGCCACGCGCCCGGCACCTGATAGTACATGAGCGGGAAGAGAAGCCACGGCAGGCCGAAGGCCACCAGGAGGAACCTAATCACGGGCCGTCTCCGGCGAGAGCCCCGGCGCTCCCAGCACGTAGGTCCCGTCCGGGCAGCGGGCTATCAAGATCCACTCGGCGCCCCTGACGAAGATTCCGTAGCCCTCGGCCTTGACGCCGGGGCCCGATACCATCAGCCAGCCCACCGCGGCTCTCGCGCCGCCATAGCCTATCCTCATCACGTGCGCGCTTGACGCGTTCACCCACTCCAGCGCGCAGTCGGAGAGGCCGTACTCCCTGCCGTACGGCGCTCCCCACCAGCCGACGTAGACAGCGAGCCTCCCGCCGCCGACCGCGAAGCCCATTCTCTCCGGCGCGGTGAGGTATATCAGGAATATCGCCAGGGCGATAGTGCCGGCCACAAGCGCGATTCTGGGAGGGGTCAGCACCTTGCGCCAGCGGATCCTGAAGATGGCGTAGAGCACCGCGATTATGACTGCCGCGGCCGCCAGCGCCGAGGCCAGGAGCGGCGCGTCAGCCGCCAGGAGCTCCCACCTGCTGACCCAGAACTCGTACATGGAGCCCGCGGAGAGCGCTCTTTAAATCGCTGAGCAGTCCCCCTTGCCGAGTGCCGCGAGGGCGCCCCAGTACTTAGTCGCCAGCAGGTGGCACGCGTGGCACATGTGCTTCACCCCCTCCCCCTCGTTGAACTTGCGCACTAGCGCGTGCGGGCCCAGCAGTCTGAGGTACCATATGAGCGCGTTCCTGCGTATTCTGTCAACCACGTCCCAGAGGTGCTCCCTCTTGATGTTGCCAACCCTCGTGAACCAGCCGGAGGCGGGGTCCGCTATTATGTGGCCGCAGCAGAAGGCAACGTCGCCATTCGGGTGTACGGAAATCTCGGCACCCGCGTAGGCACACCCGCCCACTAGAGGCGCCCTCATGCTCGCCTTATCGTACAGCACTGAAGCCCTGGACGTGGGAGAGATAAAGTCCTCTATGATTAGCACGTCGCCGCTCAGATCGCTCAGACGCTCCCTGACGTACTCGCCTGTGATTCTGGAGCTCAACGTCTTCGTTACAGCGATTGCGACTCTGAGGCCCTCCTCTAGTGCGGCTTTAACAGCGTTGAGCACATTATTCTCTCCCCCGCACATACTGAGAAATTCTGCGTGAAAATCGTCGTACGAGACATTCAGCTCCTCGAGGCCTAGCGATGCCCATTTCCTCACGCTCGCCCTGGCCCTCTCTAGCGTGCCCGCCCACCATGCGTTTGTTATAAGCCTTACAGTAAAGCCGTAGTCGTGCGCTGTCTTTATGGCAAGTTCTAAGTGCTTTGGGAGCAGTGTGGGCTCTCTGCCCGTTATTGCTATCACTTGAATTGTGGCTATCTCAGAAGCCTCCCGGATAACCTTCTCGATATATTCAGTCGGCAGAACTTCACTGTGATGGGGGCCCGCGCCTATGCTGCAGTGGCTGCACGAGAAATTGCACTTGTAAGTATAGAGCAGACCCAGGGCTGTGACGTCGAAAAACATAGCCCCCTAGTAACACACTACTGCGACATCCACTACTGCTGCTACGGCAGGCGTAACACGCGATACCACTATTGCAGGTACTGCTAAAACGGCTACTGCAAGTAAGAGAATGCATTCAAGGGGCTCCGCGCCCGGTGAGAGGCGATAAGATGATATTGCGCGGCTGCAGCCGCAAGCCGCGAGCTCCCGCAATTCATTCGTTGCCTCTTCGCGGCTGAGCAGAAAAATATCTATGTTTTTATTGCTCATTGCTCACAGTGTTGTTACAATTTCTTTAATTAACTTTGTGTATCTAAGAACTTTCATCTTACCCTGTTTCTTGGCCATTTCCATGACCTCATCAAAGATTCCTATATCATCTCTCTTTGTCGTGGTGTAGGTGAGCCACTCCAGATCGGTGGCGTACGCAAATACGCGCCACTCACTCCTGTCAATAACTATAGAGGGGGCTAAAGCGTCCGCAAAGGATCCGCGCAGCACGTAAAATCTTATGAGACGCTCCTCGCCGCCGCGCGAGACGATGACGTCACCGCTCAGCAGCTCGTTCGTCTTAAACTCTTTCCTCAGCAGATTGCGCAACTCTACGCACACTCTGTCGCCGCTTTTCGGCACCGGCGCGTGGCTTTTTGCCAGCGCAAGTATGGGCGCTAGCCCGGCAAACGCCATGCTGCCCAGCAGTACATTGTAGAGGAGCTCGCGCCTTCGCATTACAACTTCGGTCGCACTCCTTGCGCTCTGCTCAACAGACATAATCTTTTTTTCCTGAGGATTTAAGCTTTGATGTCTCAGGCGGGAGCGACAATAACGGGCAGCAAGCGAGCGGCGCGAGCGAGCTCACGGCCGCTGCACATTAGGACCGTGGAGCTCCTGATCGATTACGGCGTGATAGCAGCAGTGGCAATTGCGCTGTGGCTCGCAGCGGGGAGTCTGCTGATGCCGCTTCTTGCAGTACTCTTACTCGCAGCCGCCCTCGCAACGGCTCTCCTCCCAGTCTACATGCCCAAGTCGTGCCGCGTTGAGGGGCGGCGCGTGGTCATGAGAACGCCGGCGAGAGCTATCGAGGCGCTACTACTCGGCGAGCCAGCGCTGGTCAAGAAGGGGAGAATCCCCGCCACGAAAGCCTATCTCTGCTACGGCCATCA
>JAJHRB010000050.1 GCA_020833025.1 Thermoproteaceae archaeon
CGCTCTCTTGCCTGCCGCCCGAATCCCCGAGAACCAGGCCGCAGTACGGGCATCGCGCGGCGGCCTCGGCCGCTGCAGCCCCCTGCAATCATGCAGCCACACTCCGACGACTTGGCCATGTTCTAGCGTCCAGAGGCACGGCCGGCAGCCCCTTCTCGAGACCGGTCCGATCCGGCACGTCCCTGGCCCGAGCTCCGGGGCAAGCCGCGCGGGGGTGCGCGCCTCGCGCCCAGCCTGCCGGGCTCTAGGGCGCCTAGACTTGTACGGCGACCGCGGTCTCGGAGCTGCCTCTGTAGAGGACAATTTGACTCTGGCGTCTCTGCGTACATAACACGTCCGTCGAGGAGCTGTGACGGCCCCGCGAGTCGCGTTAAGTTGGGCATATTCGCCGGAGCCGCGCCGAATCGGAGGGCGCACTGCCATGGCAAGAGCCGGCTCTTGAGCGCGCCGGCGTCGTAATGTCTTCCACTTTGAGCAGCCGGCTTGGTGGCTTTTAGTTTACCATGCCTCCCCGCGCCCAGGGCGCCGTTTCAATCGCACGGGCGGCCGGGAGCGCGCCCTAAAAATACGCCCACGCCGTGGGCGTCGTGGAGCCTTTCCCCTACGACGAGTTCAGGCCATTTCAGCGGGAAATTTACAAGAGGACGTACTCGGGGCTTAAGAGCGGCGTGCATGTTATCATAAACGCGCCGACGGGACTGGGGAAGACCGCGGCAGTCCTCGGCGCAGTTGTCAAGTACGTGCTGGAGACTGGCGCCTCGGCGCACTACGTGGTTAGAACCAGGACAGAGCTCGAGCCTCCAATTAGGGAGCTCGCCCGGATGGCCGAGCGCGGGGTGGTTGTGGACTATGCCGTGATCAAGAGCAGGCAGGATATGTGCTGCTACGACCAGCTCAAGAGGCTGGACTACCTGGAGTTCCTGGCGGAGTGCGACTTGCTGAGGCGCATGGGAGAGTGCGAGTACTACCCGCCGAAGGACGTCGACGTCCCGCTGCGTAGCACCTCGGCGTACGTGAGAATGCTGTGCGCGAGCGGGAGCTGCCCGTATGAGTACGCGAGGCAGAGGGTAAGAGAGGCCAGGCTCCTCGTGTCCACGTACTACTACGTCTTCGGGCGCGAGCGTGCCGACGTGAAGGACAGGGTAATCGTGATTGACGAGGCCCACTCGCTCGTGGACTCCGTCGCGCGTCTGCACTCCATTAGAGTGTCGGAGGCCGACGTGAGGGCGGCATACAAGGAGGCCAGGCGGTACGGATTTGTCGAGGAGGCGAGAAAGATCTACGCCCTGCTGGCTTTTATCAAGAGGGCGCGGGGAGTCGCGAGCGTTGACGAGCTCGCGGGAGTGCTGGGGGGCCTTGAGGTGGAGGGCGCGGCGTGGGAAGTAACAAAGCGGAGGATAGAGAGCGGGGCGAGCCCCTTCACGCCGCTGGTGCTGATAAGGGAGCTGGGGCGAGCGCTGAAGGGCAGGGCGAGGTACTTCATCGAGGCGAGAGCCGAGGAGTCCGGCAAGGCAATCGTGCTCTACCCGCTGGAGCCGGAGGCCATAATCAGAGATGTCTTGCGGGAGGCGCGCGCGGTCGCTCACATGAGCGGGACTCTCCCAGTTAGCCTCTACGCAGAGACTCTAGGCGTGGCTAGATACGAGAGAGTAGACATACCGTTCAATGCGTTTGTTCCGCGCAGTAACTACCTGGCAATCGTGGACGTCGGCGTGACGACGAAGTACGGCGAGAGAGGCGAGGACATGTACCTCAAGATAGCGCAGAGGGTGGCAGCCGTGGTGAACGTCTCGCCCGGCGGCGTTCTTGCCGTCTTCCCCTCCTACGAGGTAATGAAGGGAGTTAGGAGGTACCTCAGGCTGTCAATTGCGCACTGGTACGAGGATCAGGGCGGAATTGACTGGGGGGGACTGCCCGACAGATTCTTCGTCGGCGCTGTCGCCAGGGGGAGATACGCCGAAGGGGTTGAGTACGTTAGGGGCGGGAGGAGTCTGCTCGCGACCGTGGTCATCGTGGGAGTGCCGTACCCAGAGCCGGCGCCGTATCTCGAAAGGAGAGTTGAAAGCCTGAAGCCCCGACTGAGGGAGGCGGCGTGGAGTGCCGTGTACCTGTACGAGGCCGTCGTCAGCGTGAGGCAGGCAGTTGGCAGGCTCTTCCGGGGGCCCCGCGACAGGGGAGTGCTCGTGTTCCTCGACAGGCGCTACGTAGAGCCGGAGCTCTGGCAGAGCCTGTCCGACGTGCTTGCGGGCTCGATTATTGTTGGCGACGTGAGGGAGAGTCTCAGCGCGATTGAGGACTTCTTTGGCCGCGGGTGAGCAGGCGCCAGATCGCTATTGTCACGATGACAAGCGCAGCATTGGTGCCCGCTATCGCGACTGCAAGTAGTGGAACGCTCAGCGCCTCGTTAATTGCCGAGAATATCGCAGTCACCAGGCCGAGCAAGGCCGCGGCGACTGCTACAACGACGCCGAGTAGGGGCAGCGACTGCGCCCTCTCTGCAGCTGCCGGCGGCCGGGCCGGCGGGATCTCGCGGCGGGGCGGCGGGAGCTGCGGCAGCGGCGGCTGCGGCACGTTCTGAGCGCGCACCGTGGGGACGGTTGCAGGCAGTGGCGGCCTCACGGGAGGCGGCGGCGGCCTCGTCAGGGGCGCCCTCGCCACGGGCGGCGGCAGCAGCGGCTGTGGCGGCGGCGGCCTTCTCAGAGGGGGCCTCTCCCGCTCCTGCTCGTTAGCTGACATGAATGCTTACCGTGACTATCTATAAAAGCTTGTGTTGGCGCGGCGGTGAGAATCTGCCGGAAATCTGCAGAGAGCCGCCAGTGCCTTAAAATCTGCCGGCGCGTCGAGAATTCCGTGATTCTAGTAGTTGCCGAGAAGCGCTCGGTGGCTCAGGCAATTGCCAAGTACCTCGGCGGGACGTACAGGGCCAGGAGGGTTCACGGCGTGCCGGCGTACTACTTCAAGCACGAGGGGAGAGATGCCGTGTCGCTGGGCCTTAGCGGGCACATTGCCGACTACGACTTCCCGGCCAGGCACAACATCTGGGCACTGACGCCGCCCGAAGAGCTCTTCAGGGTTGCGCCGGTGCTCGTAATCCGCGAGGACGCGATTAATTACGTCAGGGCACTAAAGGCCCTCGCGCGGCGCGCGGAGAAAGTGTACCTGGCCCTCGACGCGGACGTAGAGGGAGAGGCAATAGCCTACGAGGCGATGCTCGTGATCAGGTCCGTGAACAGGCGCGCCAGCATATACCGCGTGCGCTTCAACGCGGTGACGCATAGAGACATACACGCCGCGTTTAGGCAGCCTACCGGCATTGACTTGAAACAAGTCGAGAAGGTGTTTGCCAGAATGCAGATAGACCTAGTTCTCGGCGCGGCATTCACGCGGCTCTTCACGCTGACCGTGAGGGACCTTCTGAGCTACGGGAGATTTCTGAGCTACGGGCCGTGCCAGACCCCGGTGCTCGGCATTGTTACGTCACGAGAGCTCGAAAGAGCGAACTTCAGGCCGGAGAAGTACTACATACTGAGAGCTGCGGTGGAGGTGGGCGGGCACAGACTCGAGGTCTCGTCTACTGCCAGGTTCAAGAGCAGGGAGCAAGCCGAGGCCGCCGCTGCTGCCGTGAGGCGCGGCGTCGTGAGAGTCGCGAGCTACAAGCAGCAGCACGTGCAGCCGCCGGAGCCTCTCGACACAGTGGAGCTAGAGCGGCGCGCGAGCAGGTGGCTCGGAATAAACTCAAAAAAGGCGCTGGACACCGCGGAGGGGCTGTACCGCGCCGGCTACATCTCGTACCCCAGGACCGAGACGACGATATACCCTCCGACGCTGGATCTCGCCAGGATACTGCGCGATCTCTTGCCTGGCGAGCACGGAGATTACGCGAGAGAGCTCCTCCAGCGCGGCTTCAGGCCCACGCGCGGCGACTCCAATGACGGGGCCCACCCGCCGATATACCCGGTGAGGGGCGCGACGAGAGACGAGATCTACAGGGCGTTCGGCAGGCTGGGCCGCCACGCGTGGGCGATTTACGACTTTGTCGTCAGGCACTTCCTGGCAACGCTGAGCCCCCCGGCGCTCGTCGAGAGGCAGAGGGTGGTGGTAGACTTCGGGGCGGTCCAGCTCGAGGCAGAGGGACAGAGAGTAATAAGCCCGGGGTACTGGAGAGTTTACCCGTGGGAGAGACAGCGCGACGCGCCCCTCCCCCGCGTGAGCGTCGGGGACGCGGCCGTTGCGGTGAGAGTGGAGGTGCTCGAGAGGGAGACCGAGCCGCCGCCGAGACTATCCGAGTCAGAGCTGCTCGCAATCATGAGGAGGCACGGAATAGGAACCGACGCCACGATGCAGGAGCACATCCACACGAACATCAAGAGGGGTTACATTAAGCTCGAGGGCAGGAGGTGCGTGCCGACGGCGCTTGGCATGGCGCTCGCGACAACGCTATTCAAGCACGCGCCGGAGCTGATAGAGCCCACAGTGAGAGCGAGAATAGAGAGGGCGCTGCAGGACATAGTCAGAGGCAGCGTCTCGCCGCCGAGACTGATAGAGGAGGTGAAGGCAGAGTTCGAGAGGTACTTCCACGCGCTGAAGTCAAAGGGCGAGGAGGTGAGGCGCGCCCTTGCCGAGGCACTGAGAGAGAGCGCGGCCGGGCGCGCCGCGCGAATTTAACAGCTCTCGGGGCAGGCGGCGTGCAAGTCCCCGCGGATCTCGGCGGCGTTGAGGTGCACCCGCTCGCGTGGCAGGCAGGACCTGACGCCATAATCGAGGCGCCGCCTGGCTTCAAGTGGCTGGCCGTTGAGATAGCCAGGAGAACCGGCGCATCGGTGTCCGGCAGGCCCGTGTGGGGCGCGTGCGACGTGAGGCTCGACAGCGCGTTCCGCCGCGTGTTTCACGTCGGGCACAGCGTGCCGCCCAACGTGGCGCACCTGCTGCAGAAGAACCTGGGGGGCGCGCTGAAGATGCTCGAAACTGACGTGTACAAGCTCGAGGCGGGCGCGTTTGAGGTGTACTTCGTTCCCGTTTACTACAGGCCGCCGCCGCGGCTCCCGAAAATCGAGGGGCCCGGAAAGATTTACTTCCCGCTGCCGTACAGGAGAATAGCAGAGGCGCTGCGCGAGGAGACCGGGCTCCCGCTAGCCCGGGATCCAATAACTGGCTGCTGGGTAGGCGAGCCGCCGGAGGGCGGGACCGCGTACGTGGTTGCCTCGGGGCGCTTCCACCCGCTGACCCTCAAGCTGTTCTACCCGGAGGCCTCGGTGTACCAGGTCGACCCCTTCCGCGGCGCGGTGGAGAGCATAGCGGGGGAGTTCGCGAGGCTTATGAAGCTCAGGGCAAGGGCCCTTCTCGCGACGCCCCGGCGCATTGCCGTCCTGGTGAGCACAAAGCCGGGACAGAGACAGGGCGACAAGGCGGCGGAGCTCGCAGCGCGCGGCGCAATCGTGGTAGTGATGGACGACGCGCTGCCGGAGTACATTGACGACATGAGCTTCGAGCTTGTAGTGAACACTGCGTGCCCGAGAATAGGGATAGATGACGCGGACAGAATCGCGACTCCGGTGCTCAACTACTTTGAGTTTAAGCTCGGAGCCGTTGACCCCAGGCTCGCCGTGAGAATGTTATAGCGGACCGGCGGCGCCGGCCGGGATTTATTTACCCGGCGCTTAAGTTCGGCGCGCGCTTTAACGCGTTACCCCAACGCGCATCTAGGTGTGGGGACCGCAGGCCTCCCCGGCGAGAGAGTAGGCATTGTCATTAAGTCGCCGTCAACGCGCTACTTCATATTCAAGCCGTTCAGGGGCGTGGAGCTGGACGTCGGCACTTTCGTTGCGGTAGAGGTAGACGGGGTGAGAGTTCTGTCGCGGGTCGTTGCGGTGAGGCACAAGAGCGCGGCGGTGGACCCGCGCCTCATCGCGCAGCTCGACAGCGAGGAGACCGTGAGGGACGTGAAGGAGACGCTGGGCGTAGAGGACGCGCTGTATTACACGGAGGCCAAGGCCGCCGTCCTGGGCGCTAGAGCAGGGGGCAGAATTTACAGGCCGCAGAAGCCTGTCAGGCCCCTCAGTTACGTCTACAGGACCGCCAAGAGCGAGCTGGAAGAGTTCTTCGCCCCGAGGGGGGACGGCACTTACATATCCATCGGCAGGATAAAGGGCACGGACATACCCGCGCTCCTGGACGCCGAGAGGCTCGTCACGCACCACTGCGCGCTCCTGGCAAGCACGGGGGCCGGGAAGAGCTGGCTCGCCGGCATTATAATAGAGCGCCTCAGCCTCCTCGACATACCCATAGTCGTGATAGACCCGCACGGCGAGTACTCCGCCATGTCGATTCCCGCGGCGGAGGAGGGCAGGGCCGTTGCCGAGAGGGTGAGGATATACGTGGTCGGCAAGGTCAACACGGAGTACGCTGACGCGGCATTCAAGAGGAGGTTCGGCGCGCCCCGCAGCTACGTGAGGGTTGGCATTAACCCGAGGAGCCTGCCGCTGCGCACGCTGGAGAGGATACTCGACGCGGTTTACGGTCTCACGGACGCCCAGAGGAGAATCCTGGAGGAGGGCTGGCAGGCAGCCACGAATTACGGCGAGAGGCAGCCGCTGACAACAGTGGAGGAGCTTGTCCGGGAGGTTCTCGAGCACGGCAAGCACGCCGCACCTCCGGGCTACGCGGGGGAGATGGCCGTGAGAGGTCTCGAGGGGAGGCTGAAGGCGCTGTTCTACTCAAGCGCCGTCTTCATAACGAGATACGGCGAGACGTATCAGGGGCAGCCAATAAGGCTCATCGAGCCGCATGCCTATGTCACCACCCCGGCAATTCACGTGTTTGACGTGTCCGGCCTGGACAGCCTGGACCAGCAGGTGTTTCTGGCGGTGCTTCTCGACCAGCTCTACCGCCTTGCAGTCAGCAGGAGGAGCATGACTACGTTTATTGTGATCGAGGAGGCGCACATATTCGCTCCGGCATCCTCCGCGGCGATCAGCAGGAGCTACGTCGCGAAGATAGCAAGGGAGGGCAGGAAGTTCGGGCTCGGGCTCTGTCTCATCAGCCAGCGTCCCTCCAAGCTGGACCAGGATGTCGTCTCGCAGGCCATGACGCAGATATTTAAGAGAATAATCAACCCGCACGACTTGAAGTACGTCATGTACGTGGCCGAGAGCTTGGACGACCCCCGCCCGCTCAAGAGCCTGGACGAGACGGAGGCGCTGATCACAGGCATGTCAGTTCCCGTCCCACTGCTCGTAACGGTGGGGCCCAGATGGACCTGTCACGGGGGCGTCACCCCAAAATTGAGGGAGTTGGCCTAGCGGGGCCCGCAGAGGCGGGAGAGGGCGCTAGGCCTTGACCTGCACCTGTGCCGGCTTGACCTCGACTATCTGGCCGGCCGCGATCGTTCTGCCCATGTCGCGGAGCGCGAAGCGCCCCAGGGCGGGGAACTCGCCGAACTTCTCCGCGACGACGGGCTTGAGCGGCTTCAGCTTCACGATGGCGACGTCGCCCTGCTTGATGAACTGCGGCTTGTGCTCCACGGTCTGGCCGGTGCGCGGGTCGAGCTTCGCGACTAGCTCCACTATCTGGGCAGGGACGGTCGCGGTGTGTATGTGCATCACTGGCGTGTAGCCCGGCCCTATTGCAGTCGGGTGCCAGAGGACGACAACGCGCGCCACAACCTCCTCGGCCACTGTCGGCATGTTATCCAGCTTGCCCACCACGTCGCCGCGCCTGACGTCTTCCTTCGCAATGCCTCTGATGTTAATGCCTATGTTGTCGCCGGGCTGCGCCGCCTCAATTTTCATGTGGTGAGTCTCTATAGACCTGACGTCGCCGACCTTGCCGGCCGGCATTATTACTACTTTGTCGCCTGTCTTCAGCACGCCCGTCTCGACTCTGCCGACGACGACAGTCCCAACGCCGGTTATGGTGAACACGTCCTGCACCGGCATTCTCAGAGGCTTGTCGACAGGCCTCGGCGGCTGCTGAATCATGTCCAGCGCCTCAAGCAGCGTCGGCCCGGCGTACCACGGCATGCTCTCTGACCTCTTCGTCACGTTGTCTCCCTTGAGCGCGCTGACTGGTATGAAGGGGACTTTGCCCGGGTCGTAGCCCAGCAGCTTGAGCAGCTTAGAGACCTCGGCCTTGATCTGCTCGAACCTCTTCTTGTCGTAATTCACTATATCCATCTTGTTCACGGAAACTATTATGTGCTGCACGCCGAGCGTCCTGACCAAGAATAGGTGCTCTCTCGTCTGGCCGGCCGGGCCGATTCCGGCCTCGAACTCGCCCGGGCGTGCCGAGACGACAAGCATCGCGGCGTCGGCCTGGCTGGCCCCGACTATCATGTTCTTGATGAAGTCTCTGTGCCCCGGCAGGTCAATTATTGTGATGAACAGCTTCGGGGTCTCGAAGCCCACGTGCGTGGCCTCTATCGTCACGCCGCGCTCCCGCTCCTCCTTGAACCTGTCGAGAATCCACGCGAGGGCGAAGTCCTCCTTGCCCATCTTTTTTGCGTGCTCCTCTATCTCCTTGAATGCCTTCTCGTCGACATAGCCCGTCTCTATGAGCAGTCTTCCGACCAGAGTCGACTTGCCGTGGTCCACGTGGCCTATCACTGCTAGGTTTACGTGCGGTTTCTTGAGCGCGCTCGGCTTCGGCGGCAGCACTATCGACGGCATTGATCCTTCTCTCAAGGCTAGCTTTATAAGCTTGAGACGAGAGGGAGCGGGGCGCCCTCAGGGCGGAAGGGGCCGTGCTGACCTTTAAAAAGGGCCGCGCCCGCAGTGACGTGCCCAGGCCGGCTTACCGCTCCAGAAGTCTCCGGAGAGTCAAAACAAAAACGCCGGGCGGGAGGCTCGTAACGCATTACGAGAAGCGCGACAGGGGAGTCCCCAGGTGCCCCGTCACCGGGCTGCCGCTCGGCGGCGTCAACTTCAAGGCGTATAGATTCGGGATTCCCAGGAGGGCGCCGAGCAGACCGTACGGCGGCGTGCTATCGCACAGAGCGCTCGCGCGCGCGCTAAAGCTGGCCGTCAGGAGCGAGTCCGCCGCGCCGCAGCAGTCCTAGAGGCGGCGGGACCGCAGCTTAAAACCGTCAGGGCGGGAGATCTCGTGGTCGTCGTTGCCGTCTCGGGGCAGCCGGGGAGCGGCAAGAGCACTCTGGCGAGGGAGATAGCAAGGGCCCTCAGACTGCCGCTCGCGTCTTCCGGCGCTCTCTTCAGAGAGCTTGCCAGCAAAATGGGATTCGACTTCGTGGAGTTTCACAGGCACGCAGAGCGGAACCACGAAATTGACAGGATGATAGACTCCATGGCGGTCGAGCGGGCGAGGTCCGGCAGCGCGGTCCTGGAGGGTCACCTGGTCGCGTGGATCGTCAGGCCGTACGCCGACGTGTGCATTTATCTCAAGGCGTCCAGGGAGGTCAGGGCGAGGAGGGTCGCGCTCAGAGACGGGAGGAGCTTTGAGGAGGCGCTCCGGGAGATAGCAGAGCGGGAGGAGCTCAACAGGAGGCGCTACATGGCAATATACGGCATTGACGTAAGAGACCTCTCTATTTTCGACCTCGTCCTCGATACAACTCGCCTGACGATAAACGATGTGGTAAGAATAGGGCTGGACTTTACCTGCACGCTCCTGAACTTAAAATACGCAAGGGAGATCTGCACGCGTGAAATTCCTCGTTGAGTGCACCGCCAGCACCAGGAAGCCGCCGACAGGGAGGAGGGTCGCAGTAGTGGGCGCAGGCCCGGCAGGCCTCGGCGCCGCGGGAGTCCTGGCGTGCAGGGGACACGAGGTTCACGTCTACGACGCCCTCCCGGAGCCCGGAGGCCTGCTGATTTTCGGAATCCCGCCGGAGAGGATGCCGAGAGAGAGCGTCAGGAGGGGCGTCGCCGAGCTGAGAGGTGCCAGCGTTGTGTTCCTCACCTCGACGTTTATCAGCTGCGGCGCGCAGCCCCAGCGGGAGCACGTGGCGCTGCTCTTCGCGCAGCGGCTCCTGAGGCTGGAGGAGTTGGCGCGCGAGTACGACGCCGTGATCATAGCCACGGGGGCCTGGAGGAGCAGGGCGCTGAGAGTTCCCGGCAGCGATCTTCCCGGAGTTTACAGCGCGCTGGACTTCATAGTCCGCGCCCGCGCGCACCAGCTCGGTTACCTGCCGAGAGAGCAGGTCCTGCCAGTCGGCAGGAGAGTTCTTGTAATCGGCGGCGGGCTCGTCGCGGTTGACGCCGCGCTGGAGGCCGCGGCGCAGGGCGCCAGAGAGGTAATCGTCGCGTACCGCCGCACGGCAGGCGAGGCTCCTGCCGGCAGACATATGATCGAGCTGCTCAAATCTCGCGGGATTAAGTTCCTGGAGCTCGTGACCCCCGTCGCATTCACTGGCAGGGATCGGGTGGAGAGGGTTAGGTTCGTGAGAGTGAGGCTCGGGGCTCCCGACAGCTCGGGGAGGCCGGCGCCGGAGCCCGTTCCCGGCAGTGAGTTCGACGAGGCATTCGACACCGTGCTGCTCGCAGTCGGCGAGCTGCCGACGCCGCCCGGCCTGTGCCTCGGCGTGGAGCTGGGGCCAGACAGCGCCGTGAGAGTAGACGAGAGAATGAGAGCCGGGAGGGAGGGCGTGTTCGCGGCGGGCGACGTGGTAACGGGGCCATCGACGGTTGGGATGGCGTTCAGCTCCGGCGTGAGGGCGGCGAGATATGTCGACGAGTACCTCTCCGGGGTCTACTGAGCGGCGCCGCGATGCGGCAGGCCCAGAGCCGGCGCGGGGAGGCCGGCGGCCCGGCCGGGAATTTGAGCTGCCGGACCCCGCCGCCCCTCAGCTATTTAGAAAAATTTAAAAAGTCGTGCGGCGAGATACCGCGAGCCCGGTCGTCTAGCGGTCAAGGGGCCAGTAGGCGGCCCGGGCGGCGGCTCCCGGGGCGGCACGCCTGCCCCGGGCTCTGTACTCTCGCAGCAGCGCTCCAACAAAGCCCGCACGTACTCCCCACCCTCCTGACGTTCATCGCGCAGAAGGTCGCGGGAGAGCGCGGGCCGTACGGGGACTAGGCTTAGCCGCCCTTCTTGACCAGCTCCAGCAGCAGTTTCTGTATCTCCAGTAGTGTAGTCTGCACGGCGTCTATTCTCTTATTGGTCTCCAGTAGGGCTGCCTGAACGGCGTCTATTCTCTTTGCGATCTCGTCTATTCTCCTGTTCGTCTCGTCTATGCGCCGGTCAAGCCTGGCGATCTCTGCCCGCACTTCCTTCAGCTCGCCCCTCACTTCTCTCAGCTCGCCCGC
>JAJHRB010000051.1 GCA_020833025.1 Thermoproteaceae archaeon
GCGTGCGCGCGTTATTTGCCATTGTGGCGCTGGCGGCGCTCGCGCTGGCGCAGTACGTCAGCTGGCACCCTCCCCACGCCTTTCTAGTGCAGGCCTACCCGCTCAACGCGACTCACCTCGCCGCCTACGAGGGCGGCAGGGTGGTGTACATCGCTCAGCAGGGCATTGCCTTCAGCGGCTCGGGCGCCGAGGGGCAGGCAGCGCTGCAGTACCTCAGCGCGCAGTGCAAGTACGTCGCCGTTGACGTGCTGAACGCCTCGGCAGTGGAGGGCGGCGAGCTGTGGCTCTCCGACGTCTACTGCTCGGCGGACGGGAGGCAGTGGCTCTGGCTGAGGTGGCTGCCTCTCAGGTTTGCCGCCTACCGCGGCCGCGTCGAGTTCATCAACGCCACGAACGCCACTGTGAGCACGCCCGTGGGCCAGTTCGCCGGCTGCGTGCCCGCCGGCTGGTACCTCGACCCGGCCACGAAGGCCGTCTTCGCGCTGCCGCAATTCAACGCGTCACTCCTCGCGGAGGTCCACAGGCTGAGCGCCGCCATTAGGGAGCTGAGGGCCCGGCTGCAGAGGAGCGAGTCTGAGGCCGGCCAGGCTGCCTCGCTCATCGCCCAGCTGAGGGCGCAGGTAAGCGCTCTCGAGGCCCAGCGGCTCTCGCTGGAGGAGGCCCTGAGGCAGAGAGAGTCCATGATGGCGGCCATGAGCGCGAGCCTGCGCGCGCTAAGCGCGGAGAACGAGGCGCTGAGAGGGCAGGTTGAGAGGCTGAGGAGGGAGGCGGAGGAGCTCAGAGCCGCGCTGGCCGGGCTGAACGCGACGTGCGCTTCCAGGGTCTCGCAGCTGGAGGCAGAGCTCCAGCTCGCCAAGGCGCAGGCCGCCGGGGAGCGGGGAGGCCCCGACGCGCTGCTGCCGCTGCTGGCGGCGCTGGCCAGCATTGCCGTTGCGGCCGCCCTCTACAAGAGGAGAAGGGCGAGAGAGTAACTCACGGTTTTTCCCCTCCCCTCCCTCCTCTCTGCATGGAGGACGTGGTGGCGGCCGTCGTTTTCATCGCGGCGCTCTCGGCGCTGCTTGCACTGGCCGCACTGACGCTCGAGCAGTACATGCCGGCGGGGGTCGTGGAGGCTCCAGTCGCGCCGGCCCACGACGCGCCCGCGAGGCGCATCTATGTCTACAACGACTCGGGAAGGCTTTACGCGGTGGAGTATGCCGGGAGCGACGCGGAGGCCTTCAGGAGGGCGGCCGGCGTGCCCGGATCCCTCGTTGCGGCCTTTGAGGTGTACCCAGGCGGGTACCGCTGCGCGAGGCGCGCGGGGGCTCCCGTCAGGATAGGCGACGACCCCTACACCGGCCTGTGGTGCCCGCCGCCGGTCGACGCAAATGCCGGCGCAGGCTGCGCGCCAATCGGGATTACGTCGAGGGGCAGGTGGCTGCTGGTGCAGTACCGCTGCCCGGGCCTGCCGTGATCTCCGTACGGGACTTGCTCATACTCGCGGGCCTCACGGCCCTCGCGGCTGCCGTGATAGCCTCGCTGCTTCCCGCCTACGAGGGCGTGTCAACCGTGCCGGCGTGCTCGGACTGCACCTTCAAGCTGACGGGCGAGTACAGAATCGTCCAGCACGGCAATTACGCATCTCTATACCTGGGCACGAGAGAGGTGGCGAGGTACGGCTGGGCTTATGCCGGGGGGAGGCCGATGAGAGAGGGCGAGGCAGTCGCGTGCAGCCCGATGTACGTCAGGGTGGTCGGCGGCCTTGCGTATGTGTCGTGCTCGGGCGCTCCCGCACCGCCGAACGGGACGGCGCCGCGGCTGCCCCTCAGGGCGTGCAGCCCGTACGCCTACGGCTGGGACGGCGCCTCTAACGCCACGCCCGCCAATTTGCCGCATCGCACGGTAACTCACGGCCCCGAGGCGTGGGTGTGGGTGGATGCCTCGGCCGGCAACCCGCGCCCCTCCTTAGTACTGCAGGTGGACGGCGCTGCAGGCGACGGCTTCGGCGTGGCCGCGCTGGCGGTGGGCGTGACCGGGCTAGGCATCAGCACAGGCGCGCGGATCTCAGTGGAGCACGCGTACGGCCGGGATTCGGGCGATGCCGAGAACAACGTAGCTTACGTGCAGCTCAAGGTGAGAGCGCCGAACGGCTCCATCGCGTACCTGTATCTTGTCAGAGACGCGGGCGCCGGCATCACGCGCGTGTACAGCGTTGTCGACGGCGCCGCGCAGTATGTCTGCGACTACGTCATCGGCAGGGGCGCCGACAGCTGCCGGCCCGGCCATGTTGCCGTCAGGCTCGGTGCCCTCTCGGCGGCGTGGGCCGAGTTCTTCTCGGGCTCCGTGGAGCGGTACATAGGCAGGGGGAGTGTGGAGGCAATCGCGCTCGTGGCTGTCGATCGCGGCGGCTGTCCCGGCAGGGGCGACTGCGATTTCTGGATTCGCTGGGATAACTTGAGGGTAGACTGCTGATCATGTGGTCCGCGGCGTACGGCCTGATTGCAGTGGCCGTAGTTGCCTTCGTGGTTCTCTACGCAGCGGCCCACGCGCCGAGTCTCGCGCCGGCTAACGCCGCGGATGGGGTGTACCGCGCCAAGCTGCAGATAAAGCAGAGCCTGCCAGGCCTGCCGCGCGTCGAGAGGCCGGAGGACCTCGCGGATAACACGATATACGTCGCGAGGACCTTGCTTAGCGCCGGCAATGCCAGCTTTCCTGTCCACGTCCCTCTTGCATATGTGCTGGGCGGCGGCTACAGGATTGCCGCGTCCGTGCTAGAGTGCAAGGACTGGATTCTGCCGAGCGGGGAGCCCGCCGCTCTGTACAGAATCGCGCTCTACCACCACGTGATCATGCCGTGGCTTGAAGTGCACGCCGCGATTCCGGCGAACGAGACGGACTTCTACATCAAGCTGTACGAGGCATACCGCAAAAGCGGCAGGCCTCCCCTGCTCGGGTTCGACCGGGCCGGCTCCGGGCTCGTGCGCGTGAGGGCCGAGCACGCCCTGATCTACAACGCATCCTCGGGTCTCTACACGCTTTATGTAATCGCGCCGAGAAGGGCCGTGTACATCGTCATCGTCGACTACCCGCTGGAGCTGCCCCTGTCTTGCCCGTAAGCCTCAGGAGTTTTCCTCCCCCGGCGGCCGGCCGCCGTGCGCCTCGCGCTGCTCGCCCTCGTGACGCTTGCCGCCGGACTCTATGCAGCGAGCAACTGCAGTTACCTCGGCTCCCTTGAGGTGGAAAGAACTGCCGTCGCGCGCGTTACGTTCTCATTCCACGCGCTCGCGCCGCTGGGCACCGGACGCGAGGTCGTAGTGGTGGCTGAGAATAGCGTTAGGAGTGCCGTCGTGTGGGGCATGGAGTTTCGCAATGCGAGCAGACTAGCCCTAGCCGCCGTGGCGGCTGACGCCAAGTGGGAGGGAGATCTCAACTACTCGATAACGCTGAATTACTACAGGCCGCGCGAGAGGTGGAGAGTCGGCAGGTACGCGTGCTACGTGAACGGGTCCTTCGCCGGCTACTTTTACGTCGTCGAGGCAGAGCCGCCGAGGGAGACCAGAGCAGTCGCCTTCACTGTCGCGAGAGACCGCGCGTCGCATTATGCCAGCGTGACCTTCGAGGCATCGCTGCCGCCGGATCTCGCGCCCCTGTGCTACAGCCTCTCTGCCAGCGATAGCGGCATCTCGTGCGTGAAGTACGATGGCGCGAATTACATCGAGGGGGCCTCCTCGCCAGGCGTGTGGAGGGCCGTCGAGGTGAACGGGAGGAGGCCTGGCGGTGCCGTCTCGACAGGCACCGTCACTGCAGCAATTCCCGACCCATGGCTCTACACGGACTGCTGCAGCGATCTCGGCGCTGGGACCGCGCTGCTGTCGACGGATCTCTCCAGCGCCGAGCACATGGGCAGCGCCCGCCGCAAGCCGTTCCTTACGAGAGTCGAGGTCTCGGTGGTCGCGCTGCCAGCGCGGTGGGGCGCCGTGGAGCTCAGGCCTCCGAGGCCTGTGCCTCTGTACGCGTCGCGCGTGCTCCAGAGGCCCGGCCTCCCGTACTGGAGCCCCCCGGAGTCCTTCAGGGTGAGCGAGGCGGGCAACGCCACGTGGATAGGCAGGGGGTGGAGGTGGGAGTGGACTCTGGCGTCGGTAGCCGTGAGGACCGGAATCGTGCTCGTGCCGTACGTCGCAGTTGACGCAGGCGGCGTCAGGGCAGTATCGCGGAATGTGACGCTGCTGGTGCCGCTGGGCTCCGCCAGCGTCTACAGGGTGGCAGTCGTCTGGCACGCCCCGGCGCTTGGCGTGTGGGTCGGCTCGTACCCCGCGACATATCTACGCGCCGTTGATGACCGCGGCAGCGTGCTCGCGCCGCATTACGAGGAGGCGGGGTCTCGGAGGAAGCTGGCGTACGCGGCCGCGAAGCGCGACGGCGGCATCAAATGGGCCGAGTTCGCAGCGGCAGTTGACGGAACCTTTGCGAGCGCCGTCACGGCCTGGTACGCGCCGCCGGACCCGTGCGCGCAGTGGCCGAGGCAGCTTTACGTCTGCAGACGCGCGCAGCACGTCTTCACGAAGGTAAACGGCACCTGGACGGGGTACTCAAAAGTCGGCAGGCCGGGAGCCCAGTGGCCCTGGAGAGTGCTCGCGCTAGTTGACTGGCTGGTTCCCGGCACGCCGGTGAGATGCGGCGCGGACAGCTTCAAGGACTTCGTGCATCTCGTCGCGGGGGATCCGGTCCTTCACTACAACTACACCTACGCGCTGAGGAGCTGGCGCTTCAACCCCTCTACCGGCGACTGGGACATTCCAGACGTCTGCGTCCACCCGGCGCCGCAGGAGGTCTCGTTGCTCTACGCCGTCTACGGGACCCCGGACTACAGAAACACCACCTACGCGCGCGAGCTCTACTTCCAGTCAGCCGAGAGAGGGCCCTGGTTCTACAACTACGGCTTTCTTGACGCGAATGACAATACGCTCTGGCCGGCCGGCTGGACCGACGCGCTGCCCCTCGGCGTGGCCTCCATGGCCTCCGACTCTGCGGGCCCGTGGGCCGTGGCGCTGGTGCCCACCACGGCGTGCGAGTCGCTCATCTGCACGAGGCTCAGCGCAACGCTCTGGGGCCCCTCCCCTCCCGCCGCTCCCGACATTGCGCTTCCTGGCGCTGGCTACTCTCTCCTTATCGTTTACCTCGGCGACACGGCGAGAGAGATCACGCTGAGAGTGCGCGTGGAGATGGGGTACGTCGTCGAGAGCGTGTACGGCAGGGTCGAGCACAGACGGGTCGGGGACCGCGCACTCGTGGAGATATCGCGCGAGTGGCGCACGCTCGACGCCGTGTACGCCGGGCCTGGGTGGCACGTCGACTACCGCCCGCTCCCCCCGTGCGGGCGCCTCGAGCTCGGCGAGAGGGCGGTGTACGTGACGCCTGACGACTGGGAGGGGCCCGTCATGGTGACGCTGGAGGAGGTCGAGAGGAGCGCGTCTGGCGAGAGGGAGTTCGTCGTGGCGCGCTACCGCTTCGTCTTCTTTGTCTCTAGCGACGTGTCATACAGAATCGTGACGGACACCCCGGCGCCCGAGCGCCTCTCGACACCCTCCCTCAACATCACGGCACTGCTGTACGTGGGCGGCGTGCCGTACTTCCACGGGATCAATGCGTTCGGCGAGGGCGGGAGGCAGGTGCAGTTTGCATGCGTGCCAGCCGTAATGCTGGCCGCCCCGCTCCCGGCGCTGTCGGCCGCCCCCATCGCGGATCAAACATCGCAGCTCGCAGCGGCGGGGGACTTCTGGGGCGTTATCGAGCTGCTCGGCAGGCTCAGAGTTGAGAGCGCCTTCGTCAGGCCGCGCTTCGAGCTCCTGGACGCGCAGCGGGGTCTCGTCAGGGTCACGGCAGAAGGCCCAGTGCGCGGCTTTGCATTCTACCTACTGAGAGACGGGATGTGGGTCAAGGTCGCGGAGGCAGCCGGCAAGTGCGCGCTGGTGAACGCCTCGCGCGTACTTCCGTGGGACCCCCTTCTCGTGCTCCCGCTCGTTAGGCAGGAGGCGGCTGCCAGGCCCGGAGAGGCTGTCGTGCTGTGGCGCCCGGCGCCCACCTTGCTCTTCAAGGCGTGGGCCGACGCGGCCGGGTACCCGGGAGGCGCCGGCAGCGTCCTGAGGGACACCCGGGACGTCCAGGTACCTCGTGAGTGCTCGCGCTAGGCCGTGTTAACGCTCCGGCACCTCCTAATCCTGGCAGCTGCTGTTGCCGCGACGGCAGCTGCCGCGGCGGCGATCCTGACAGCGCTACAAGGCGCGAGCCCTGCCGTGAGAGTCGTCGCGGCGTCTATCTTGGCAGAAAAGCCCGCCAGGGCGGACGCCCCCCTTGCCGTGAGGCAGTATCTTGCATACTACCGGCACGAGGGCAGGTGGGTCCTTGCGGAAGGGCCTGCCGGGGTGCCCGTGTACGCGCTGGGGCTTGGTGTCTGTCCCGGCGACATACGCCCGCTGCTGAACAGGGCCTACACGAGACAGAGCGCCATAATTCACCTAGCAGGGTGCTCTCTCGTCATGCCGCGGGCCGAGGACGGCGTGATTGTGCACTACGTCGCCACGTGCACTCTCGGGAGCGACTTCAGGCCGGAGCCGGCTGAGCTGGAATTGATCTACCAGGGCCGCCCGGTGAGGGTCAGGGTCGTGCTAGTGAACTGCTAGCCCTGCAACCGCAGGCCACTAGCACTTTTCCCGCCTCCTCCCACCTCCCTTATGCGTGTTGAGCTGGCGCTAATTCCTGTAATACTCGCCCTCGCGGCCGCCGCCCTGACGTTCATGAAGCCGCTGGACGTGCGCAGTACAGACCTCTCGGCGCTGTTCCTCTACTGGCCGGAGGCGTATGCCTACGCGGAGAGGGGCGATCCCGCCGCGGTGTACAGAATTACTGGGCTCGTTGTCTGCGCCAATGCCAACGCCTCGGATGCGATAGACGCGCCGCCCGGCATTGCATTCAAGGCGCTGAATATCTACTGCCGCTTCAGGCCGTGATAGAGGAGTACTTAGACGTGGTGGCGGTGACGGTGATGGCGGCAGCCGTCCTCGCGGCCCTCTCCGGGCTGGCACACGCCCCGACGCCCGCGGTGTGCAAGGCCGCCGAGATTGCACTCCAGAGCCCCGGCTCGGAGCTCGTTGTGTACGGCAAGTTCAGCGTGCATTACAACGGGCGCTACGTGTACCTCTCGTGCGGGCTCGCCGTGCCACGCGAGAGAGTCCTGGCAGTGGAGAGGACTGAGGGCTTGCTGAGAGTCGGGAGCACGCCCGACGGCAGGCTTTACGTGCGCTGAAAAACAGAATCCCCCTCGGGGCCGTCAAGGGTTTTCCCTGCCCAGTCCAGAGACCCCGTGGTCCTTAAGATCAGGAGGGGGGCCCTAGCGCAAATGCTGGAGGGAGAGGAAGGCGGGCGGCTTGACGCGCAGCGGGAGATCTTGAGTGCCGGTGACAGGAGGGAAGGCGGAGGGGCAGTAGAGGCGCCGGAGAGCCCTTGGGAGGACCTGCTCGTCAGACTGCTAGCGTCGGCGCCAGAGGACGTCGTGCAGAAGCTTGTCAACTGCCTATCTCGCGACGACTTAATTAGAGTGCTCGAGCGCAAGAGCAAGGATCCATATCTAAGACTTGCAATAATATTATTGAAAAAATGATAAGTATAGGTTTTGCATATATTAAGGGGGGTACTGGCAAGACCGTGCTCGCGACGTCCGCCGCGCTGTACTTAAACGCCGTGGGCGCGCCGGCGGCGCTAATTGACGCGTCGCCGGTGCCCATGGCCGCGCTGCTAATGGGCGCGAGCGCCAGCAGAGGGATGCACGAGGGCAGGCAGGGCGTTCCCGTGTTTAACCTGAGGGGCACCGGGGGGCTGCACGAGGCGCTTAAAGCGCTGGAGGCCGCCAGAGTGTCTGTAGTCGCGGTCGACCTCCCGCCCGCTCCCAGGACGCCGAGACTGGATATCGTTATCGCCGTGACGGACCCTCCCGGGCTGCACTTCGCGCAAGAGTTCAAGGCCGACGCCTCCCTTACTATTCTAGCGCTGAACAAGTCTGACGGCGCGCCGAGCGTGGCAACGTCTATTGCAAATGCCGTGGTCGCGCTGCCGTACAGCCCCGGCGTTGAGAGGGCTTACCAGAGGCTCCTCCCGCCGATTCTTGTACACTCTGAGAGGGCGCCCTCGCTAGCTAGGTGGAAGCGCGCCTTCCTCGAGCTAATGCGCATCGTGGCGGAGGAGCTAAGAAGATGACCCCGCGTCACCCGCACATAGAGGTCCTTCACAGGATGAAGCAAGAAGTGGAGGCCATTGAAAGGGAGATCGCAGAGAGGGAGAGGCAGGCCGCGGGAGGGGCATTAAGGGATGTGGCCAGGTGGGACGCAAAGTACGCCAGAGAGTGGAATTCAGAGTATATCACAACCGGGCTGGAGGCCTTCCTCTCGTCCTACCGCGCGAGGCCTGTCTTTGAGGAGCTGTGGCGCCTTGCGCTGCAGTGCGCCGACGCGCGCTTTTGCTACCGCGTGCTAGCGCATGCAAGATTGTCGCGCTCAAGCGAGGCGCTGGCCGCCATTAAAAGAGCCGTGAGGACCGGCGCGAATCTCGAGCGCGTGCTTAAAGCGCTCTGGGACGGCAGGATCGAGGATGCAGTGAGGCTGGCTGGCCGTGAGGAGGCCTAACATTTACGCGTACGCGACTATTGCCGCGCTGGCCTCTGCGTCACTAGTGCCGGACCCGCTGCTAGCCGCGCTGGCCGCGCTGTCTGCTGCCGTCTGGGGCGAGTGGCTGCTCTTATGGGCCTACCCGCGCCCTCTCGAGCCTTACCGGGAGAGAGTAGAAATCGGGGGGTTCAAGGCGGCGTACGACCCGAGGCGAGGGCTGTATCACTTCTTTTGGCGCGCAGAGCCCAACAGGAGCGAGCTTGGCGCCAGCGCAGTGCCAACGCTGCACGAGCTCTACGCCCAGCTGTCGCTGAGGCCCGGCGAGTACATTGCCGTGATCCAGCACGGCGCCGAGCGATACATCCGCTTCACGACGAGAAATCCCGACGCGCGGAGGCTCGAGGGCCTCGAGGCAGTGCTCGGCCTCTACTTCATCCTGAGGAGGGATGCCCCGTGGCTCCCGCCGAGGATTAGGCCGTCCCGGGCGCTTTATCTCATTGCCGCGCTTCCCGCGCTTCTCGCGGCGCGCAATCCCGGCATGCTGCTGGCGGCGCTGGCGCTGCTGTACCGCGCGCACGCCGTCATTAAGTGGTACAGAGAGGCAGTTCCTGACCTGGCCTTCACGACCGTGAGCACCAAGCGCGAGCTTGGCACGTCCCGGCAGGTTCTCGAGACTCTCGCAGGCGCCGAGGCGGCTGCCGCGGGCAGAATGGATAGGTGGGCTGTCGTGTTAGCGCCTAGGCCCGAGTCCCAGGTCGAGAGGGAGTTCGGGCGCGCGTACGAGTCGCCGGCCGAGAGAAAGGGAGTCGTGATAAGGCTGCACAGAACCTCCCAGCTTCTCGAGAGGATGATAAAGTATGACGAGAGGCCGATATACCTGCAGGCATTCGGGGACAGGGAGCTCGCAACACAGCTGGAGATCAAGAGGAGCAGGCTCGCGAACGTGCTGCTCTGGCTGCCGAGCGAGACATACATGACGAAGGCGCTGTCGTGCGACCTGGCCAGGTTCCCCGTGCTCTACGGCGGCAAGCTAATTGACGTCGGGCGGAAGCTTCTCGTCGGCCACGACAGGTTCGGGAGGCCCGTCGAGATAGACCTGGACGCCATGCCGACAGCTCACGCAGTCGTGCTGGGCCCCAGCGGCATGGGCAAGAGCTGGGCCGTTGCCACTCTCTTGAGGAGAATTGCAGAGCAGCACAAAGACATTAGCGTGGTGGTAATAGACCCGCACGGCGACTACAGCAAGCTCGCCGAGCTCATAGGCGCGTCCGTCTACGAGGTCCCGAGGCAGCTCCCGCCTCTAGATACCATTAAGGGGAGCCGGTATGCACACGCGCTGCTGGAGGAGTTTGGACTCGCTGGCGAGGAGCTCGAAGACGCCGCCGCCCTCGTGGCGAGAGACGCGGGCGTTAACGACATTACATTCGTGACGCCGCCGGCAGACTCCCACGTGGTTTACGAGTTGCGCGTGCTGAGAGGAGACGCGCACGCCCAAGCGTTCTTCGTATCGCTGTTGTTGCTGTGGCACCTATCCGCCTACGGCCGCAGGCCGCCGGCCGAGAGGCTGGAGCGCATTATTGTTGTCGACGAGGCCGCGCTGCTGGCGCACACGGCCCGCGTGTCTGAGACGGGACTGGTAATAAACGTGCCGCTGAACTTAATACGGCAGTACAGCATGGGCGGCAGGAAGTACGGCTTTGCGGTATGGCTCGTGGCGCAGCTCGCCCGGCACGTGCCCGAGGACATAATCGAGAATGCCGGCTTCGTGCTCCAGCTCGGCGGGACCAGACGGGCGCTGAGAAGGTCAGCGGAGATACTGCTCCTTGACAGGCACGACCTTGAGTACCTCAGAAGCGCCGCGACGCCTCGCGAGACTGCGAGTAGCCAGCGCGAGGGAGGCCCGCGCCCCTACGCCGCGGGCATTCTCTACATGTCGCCGAGAGACATAGTCTACCACGTGAGGATACCCCTCGACCCAGAGCTGAAGGAGGCTCCGGCGGGAGTGCCATGAGCGCCGACTGGAGGGACTGCATCTACAGGCCCCACCTCTGCGGGCAGGGCGACGAGCAGAGAGCAGAGGGCTTGAGAGAGCTGCTAGCAGAGCTTCACGGCCGGCCTGCCAGCTCCATGCGGGCGCGCTGGCAGCGCGAGAGGCCCGAGGCCCTGATACCTGCCGCGCACGGACTGCCTGTCAGACACGGCGGCTTTCTGCTCGCCAGCTACTGGCACGTCGTGAGGGAGCCTCACGCGGCGGCGGGCGATATCGTTGTGGTGAGAGGTCCCGGCGAGTACTACATCCTGCGCCGCGCGAAAAGGGCAGACGCGTGGATCGAGGCGCCGCCCGAGCTCATGGTTGCGGGACGCGTAGATAGGCGCCTGTGCGTCTACGGCTTCGTGCTGCTGCGAGACATTGAGCGCGTGGCAGAGCTCGTCGGGGCGGGCACTCACG
>JAJHRB010000052.1 GCA_020833025.1 Thermoproteaceae archaeon
ACGTGACGGCATATCACTGCGTTCAGAACACAAGGCCGGTTATCGTCAAGTGTACCGACAGGGGTCTTGACATCAACGTTGGCGTTTCTGTCGTCGAGAGCGTGCCGCTCAGGCCGTGGTCGTGGTCATGTGTGCTCGCCAGGGGCGGCTGCATTAACTATCACGACTACGCTGCAGTTAGCGACGGCCTTGACGGCGACATGCCGCAGCTCGTGCTGAGCTTTGGCAACGAGAGGGGCGATTTTGCCGGCTACATGCCCGCGCCGTGGTACAGCGACAGCCCGGCCGGCCGCAGGGTCAGGTACACGTCGTACGACTACTTCGACCGCAGGCTCGTGAACATCGAGACGAAAATTGCCGGCAGGGTGCTCGCCAGCGTTACCGGCGTTGACGGCAGGACGTACTTGATGATGGCATACTACGCCCACGAGCCCGGAAGGGTGCTGGCAAGGCCTGGATACTCCGGCTCGAACGTCTACGTGATGTGAGCCAGGGGCAGGCCGATTTTTGCGGCCACGACCGCCACGAACGTGCCCAGATAGGTTGCAATATCTCTTGCACTTTTGTCCTCCCACGCCTGGTATACAACGTACAGTGCAGTGATTAGCGCGGATGCAAGCATGCCGGCCGGGGAGTGGAAGCACGCAAGCGCTGCGACTGTAGCCGCGGCGGCGTGACCAAGATCGGTGGCCTTAATTCCCTGTGCTTGCAGCGCCCTGTACTTACGCCTTAACGCCAGCCTTGCGAGTGCGAGCGCTCCCGCGAGGGCGATGAGCGCCAGGTCGAGCAGCACGACACGCGGCACGCAGGGAGTTTAAATCTGCCACGAGCTGCGTGCCGTGCAGCAGCTCGTGGTCTACCACACGAACGTCACGAGTTACTCCATCATTGCCAGGGAGATATGCCGCGTTAACGGGTGGCAGTGCAGGTACATCACCGGCGACTTGTGGCTCCCGATTGACGTCGATGCGTTCATCGGCTCGCAGTTTGACGCCGTCAAGTGGCACAACGTGAGGCCAAGGCGCTTCGCTTACATCACCGTCGAGGGGCAGTTCGACAGCGCGCACGCGTGGAGGGCGCTGAGAGACCTGTGTGACAGAATTACGTGCTACGTGCCAACGCAGTGGGGAAGGGCAGTGCTTGAGGCACACGGCGTTAAGGTTCAGGACGTGATACCGCACGCCCTGCCGGAGCCGGTTCCCGGCCCGCCGGGGGAGAGGCCACTTGACGTGATTTACCTCAACGCGCACTACCGCTTTTACTGCCGCGACAAGTTTGGGCTGTTCAGCCAGTGCGACAGCTGCGAGCGGAAGGGCTGGCGGTTCTGGCCCGAGATCAGGAAGGCATTTCCGGGCTCGCTTGGGTTTGTGAGTAACTGCGAGGTAGTTGACGGCGCTGTTGGGTTCAAGGCAAAGGATATCGTTGATGTCTACAGGCTGCTGGCGCTCGGCAGGGTGTATGCACATCTAAGCACTCACGAGGGCTTTGGCCTCAACCCGCTGATGGCAGCGGCAATGGGAGCTGCCGTGGTGTCGTGGGACATAGTGCCGGTGCGCGAGGTGCTGCCTGAGGCGGTGCTCGTGCCGGCGCAGAGCTGTGCTACTTGCTACCTGTACCCGCACGACATCATGGCGAGGGGCACGTTCACCGCGTGCTGGGGGAGCGTTGGCGAGTTCATTGAGGCCGTGAGGAGAGCGCTCGGGTCGCCGCCGGCCGTGGACTGGCAGGCAGTAAGGCAGAAGTTCAGCGCCCAGAAGCTCTACGCCAGGCTCGCGTAGGCACAAGAGATAAATAGTGCGGTGCCGGGCGTGCCGTGAGCCAGTACTCGTACCCAATACCGCCAATATTTCCGGCGTGGATGTGCACCATCGGCTATGCCGTTGGCATTGACTACTACGGCAATCCGGTCAGCCCGGGCAGGCTTAACGTCAGGTTCAACCGGACTGTCAACCCGCCGCTGACTGTACTTGCCGTGTGGGACGTGCCGGTCGCTGCCGGGTACTTCTACGGACGGCACGAATTGGGCTACTACACCGACCCAATTATCATCGTGCCGGACTACCCGGTTTACGGAATAGGATTTAACGTTAGAGTAGTGTCGGGATCGGCATGATAGTCAATCCAGTTCCGTGGATGCAGTCGTGTGCGTTCTGGACGTACAGAGCTGGATATCGTCGCATACGTACTGGCTTTGATACTACATACCAGGAGTATATTCCGTTTTACTACGAGACGCTGCCAAATGGAGTTAAACTTACATGGAGCTGCGTGCCAGGCACTTGCAGCACTTACGATAGCGGCAGTACTTATATCGCAGCAATTTCTAGCTGTTCCCCTACTCTCTGCACGCGGATTTACAGCAACCTCAGGATATACGGCTGGCCCGGCATCCAGTGGCAGCAAATATTCATCAACAATGTTGTAACTGCATAGTGCCGCACTATCTGGAATACGCAATCTCGCTGACGTCGTAAACAATTATCTCTATTCCGCCTGCCGTCGATATGCTCGATGCGTCTATCACGAATATTTCATAGCCGCCATACGTGGAAATGCTCGATGCGTCAACCACGGATATCTCGTAGCCGCCGTACGTGGCAATGTACGACGCGTCCATCACGTCAATTACAAGCTCGACGTGCGGGTACACAATGTAAGAGGCATCAGCAACTGCAAGCTCGATGCCGCCTGCCGTTGATATCGCGCTCGCGTCCGTGACCGCAATGCTGGCAATTGCCGGCGGGTAGATGGCCGGATGGAGGCTGAAGTACACCGCAGCGCCGGTGGGCACCGCCACCTCGGGCCTCAGCTCGAAGACAGCCGGCAGTACTTCGGGGTACCGGTACGTCGGAATGTAGGCAAGCGCGTACACGGCGTAGACCTCAGGCATCAGCTCAAACGCCGAAGGCAGGACGCGGCCGGCAGCAATGTAGGGCGCGATGCCGGAGACCAGCGGGCGCGTCGTGACTGCTGCAACGTGCGGCACCAGCGTGAATGCCGCCTCGGGCCTCCGCGCTGCCGCGTGGGCCTCCGGCCTCAGCTCTGACAGGAGCTCCGGCGCCATGATGATGTACGGCACGTAGTACGGCGCGTAGTTGAAGTACACGAACAGCGCCGGCACGACGCTGGACGCTGCTGCCGGCAGCGCTGTGACGGCAGGGTAGTACGGCACGTACGGCAGCGCGTAGGGCGGGAGCACTGCTGGCACTGTCACGGCGTATGCACACGCGTTTCCAATCAGCGCATCAACTAGTGCCGGCCCTGCAAAAAATGCAATGCCCGGCACCGCCATGCCCAGAAATCCTGCAATCACGCCCGCCAGGCTGCCCCTCGCGAACGACTCGACTGCCTTCCTCGCGCCGCGGCCGAACATAGGCAACCACTTGTACGCGAGGTACGCGCCGAAGGCGTACCGCAGCGCCGGAATTACAACGCGGCACATGATGTAGTACACCGCACCGAGCACTGACAGGGCCACTGACAGCGCTGCGTACGCCACCGGCACGAGGATGTACCTCACCGCGACGCATGCAATCACCACCGGCGCGGCTGCAAGCCCGGCAACCGCACCCGCTATCTGCTCGTGAAACGGCATCCAGGATATCCTCCCGTCAACGAACTCCCTTACAGATTCAAACAGCGCCTCGGCCCACGACCAGAGCTGACCGCTCATATCAAGCAGCGCGCTCCTGGCGGCATCAATGACGTGCTGCAGGTACTGGTAGACGTGCGGGTAGGCGACAGTGAACGCTATGACGAAGCGCGGGTCTGCAACTTTCTTGACGTACGACGCGAGCGCCCTGACTCTCGCTGCCAGGAACTCGACGAAGCCTCCGATTACTGGCAGCGCGCCCCAGGCCACAAGCTACCCCAGCAGCTCTCCGAGCTGGACTTTAAAGTAGATGAGGCCGTCCCTGTACCCCACGAACTCGATGCCGCTGCCTGCAAGCGCCCGCGTGAAGAACTCCCTGGCGTCAACGGCAACGAGCACGGCGTCTCCCTCGTACTCGACCCTCCTGACGAGACCGCCGGTCAGCAGCGCCGCGACCTCCGGCGGGAGCCTCTGCTTTAACCTCTCTCTAACTGCGGCATCGGCCATCAGCTGAAGTACGCCCTGATTATATATCTCTTGCCAATTCTGACGGTGCCGGCAGGTATTCCAATGCTCTCGTCGCTGCACAGCTCTATGCCCCACTTCTGGCCGGCGGCGGGAAACACGCAAGTTGTGTGCAGTCTCTGCAGCGTGCCGCCGTTTGAGGAAAACTCGAAGAGCGTGTCAATTACCGTGTCGAGATAGTCAGCCGTGCGCACGAAATCGCACCCAGTTATCCTCGCGCTTGCAGTTACCGTCTGGCCGTTGACCACGACGTAGCTGTTTGCAGTTGACGCCTCGTTGCCCCGGTACGCAATGCACGCGTAATTGCCGGTGAGCACCTCTATCTTGGGCATGGCCTAGAAGTACAGCCTCAGCTGCACGTAAATGTAGTCACCGGCGCTGACAGACACGTTCAGGTCGTCCACAAACGCCCGGACGACAGGAATGCCGTTCACGTCCCAGAAGAGTACGGCCCATAGCGTGCCGCCTGCCTGCGCGGTGCAGCCGGCAGACACCGCATTGTACCTGCCGTCCACGCCGTAGTCCTTCCTCACGTCTGCGGTGTCGCACAGCGTTACCGTGGACGTGAGGAAGCCCACCTTTACCGTCATGCTCACGGTGATGTCGGCGAGACTCCTGGAGGCCGGGTAGCACACGGCTACGCCTTACTGCCCTGCCTTCTTGCCTTGAGGCACTCCTCGACTGCCCGCTCTAGCAGCTGCCTGTCAGCGTTGTATGTCTGTTTGGGCCTGCAGTCTCCATCCAGCGTCACGACGCCCACCTCAACTCTTTCAACCCTTTCGGGCAGTTTCACGCAGCCGGCAGGCACGTGCCTCAGTGCAGCAGCTCGTATATAAGCGTTCTCAGGAAGTTGTAGTGAGGCCTCGGCACGAGCGGCCTGTCGCACGGCCTCTCAAGCGCTCTGTGCAGCGCCTCGACGTATTCCTGCGGGCTCCACGCCCTGTACTCTTCATACACGTCGTCTCTCGGGCCCCTGTAGTATGCCACGTCGTAGTAATTGACTGAATGCACGCACGGATGTGCAAGCACGTCCCAGAACGCCTCGTGGCGGACGGTCACCAGGTTCATGCCCATTGCGAGCGCCTCCCTCTGGAACAGCCCGAAGCCCTCGCCGGAGCTCAGCGACGCGAACGTGCCGTAGTTCGCCATGAGCGAGTACAGCTCCTGCTTGCCGGTTCTCGCCAGTCTCTTCACTCCGAGCATCTCAAGCCTCCTGTTAAGCTCTGCAGCATAGGCGTCCGGCACCTCGTCACGGTAGAACGCGTCGAGCACCTCGCGGGCGAGCTCAAGCGTGCTCAGCGCCCACGGCATCCACTTCCGCGGGTAGTTACCGGCAATGTACACTGCCCTCCTGTTCCGGCCTGCCATGACTAGCGGCGGCACTATTTCGTGCGGCACGATGTAATCCACGTGCACGTCGCTCTCCTCCATCCACTGTCTCGCCGCAAGCGACGGCACTATGCTGAGCCCGCAGCCGCACTTCCTCGCCCTCCTGCGCCCTAGAGACGTGAGAATGCCCTCGACAATCCAGTAACACACTCTGTGCGCTGCCCTTATCTTGCACGCAGCCTCGAAGCCGGCGTTCGGCGGGCCGATGATCACAACAACGTCGTAACTAGCAAACGGCCTGACCTGAAGCGCGAGCTCCCCGCCAACGCGCTCGGCAATAAGTTGTGCCTGCTCCATGACGCTCGTGGCAGCCACCGTGGGGATGACTGCAGCCTTCACGTCACGGCGGGAGCGCAACGCGTATTAAACGTGCGCTCCGGGCTGCAGCCTGCCCTACCGCGAAATTCCCGGCGACGCGCTAATGTATATATCGTGCTGCCGGCAGTGCTGCGATGGTAGGGAGAAGGAGAGTATACAGGCCGTACAGCAAGGAAAAAATAAAGACGGCGCTGTACAACGTCATCACCGCCAGGATGGGCGCCGCCGGGACGGAGTCAATACTGCTGCAGCTGCACGCCCTAAATTACTCAACGCTTGCAGCAGAGGCGTGGGATAAATACGGGAAGCTCGCCAGCGACGTGTTCAATGAATTGAAACCGGTGTCCGGGCTTACAGGAACGAGGCTCGCCGGGCTTAGGGCAATGGTGGGCGCCGCGATAAAGCTGCACAAGATGTGCGAGCGCGGGAGGGTTGTAACGAGGGCAGAGGCAAGAGAGCACATCACCGCCGCGGGCAGGAGGGCAGGGCTGACTGACGACGAGATTGCCAGAGTGATTGACCGGCTCGTGTCCGTCGGCTCTTGCGAGAGGCTTGCCTAGTGCGCCTCTCTTAGCGTTTCCAGCAGCAGCCTCCTGAGAAACTCCTCCACTTTTTTCCTGCCTCTCGACTCTGCCGTGACGAGATAGTTGTGCGTGTTCTGCACGTCCAGCCTCATGAACTCAATGCAGTCAATGGCAAACCACCACTTCTTCTTTTCCGTGACTGCCCTCCCGTACTTGTGGAAGAACATCCTTATTGCAGCCCTTACATTCTCCCAGCGCAGGTACCGCGCGAGCCTCAGTCTCAGCAGCCGCGTCGAGAACACCAGCGCCCTCCTCTCCGGCGCTATCACCCTGCCGCAGCGCACTGACACCAGCGTTCTAATTGCGTGGTACGCCAAGTATGTCTCTGGGCTCCAGCGGTAGTACCACGCCTTTCTCTTCCGCACCTGCTCACTCCTGCAGCAGTCTCTTGAGCTCTTCTGGCAGCTCCTTGATGGCAGCCTCCCTTCTTGGCTGCTCGTGCTGTGGCTGCACTCTCACCTGCTGCATGTACGACTGGAGTGCCTCTCTCAGCATGGCTGCAAGCAGGTCTCCCTCGGCGCTGCCCGCAACTCTCGGCGCGAGCCTGGCGACTATGTCTCTCACCCTCCTGTAGCGCTCGTCAATTCTGGCCACGTAGCTCGATATTACCGAGATGACAATGTCTTCCGGCAGGACTGAAAAGAGAGTGTCCATCACTGCCATTTTCGTGTCGCTGTCTGCGTACATCAGGAATAACGCAAAGCGCTCTATCATGTCTGCCAGCCGTTCTGCCGTCTCTGCGTCCTCCACCTTGATGCGCGACATGATGACCGCCCTAATTAGCGATGCCGGACGCTCCCTCCTCTGTGCCGTCATTGCTGCTGCTTCTTGCGTATCTTGATAACAATATAGCCCTTCATCCCCACTGCTCTCTCCTCAATTGACACGTCGAGCGCCTTGAACACGCGCGGGGGTATGCCCTGCCTGACTCTTTCGACTAGCTGCTCAACGGGAATGATTATGCCGACAAGCCCCCTGTCCACGTGTATCCACGGGTCGAGGCCTATGCGCTGCAGGTCGCCTGCCAGCTTTCTCAGCACTTCCATTACCTTCTCTCTCTCTGCTTGCGTGAAGTCTGGCGCCGGGCTGGCGCTCACGGCTGAACGCTGTTACTAACGTATATATCTTACTGCCGGGAGCAGCGTCGATGGCGTCGCCCGCGCCAACGCTAGCGGAGCAGTTCCAGGCGCTGATGTCAGCCGTGCTGAACGCAGTGGTGCAGCTCGCGCAGGGAATTGCCAGCTTCATTGCCCAGAACGCGCCGCTGTTTGCCATGATACTTGGCTTTGCGGTACTCGGTGTTATCGTGATTAGATACGGCAGGAGGTTCATCGACGCAATAGTCGGCTGGGTCAGAGAGCTGTTCTAAGCAGGGCGCGCGCCCAAGCTCAAAGCCCACCTCTTTTTTACGCCCTTCCTCTCATCAGCACGTGCCCAGAAGGCTCAAGTCTCCGGTCAGAGAATTTGAGAAAGAGCTCGGAGCACTGCTTGGAGATGTGACAAGACTTGGGCCGAAGGCCGTGCTGACGACTTCAATCAAGCTGCTACGCGAGCTTGAGAGGGCGCTCCTCGGGGAGGAGGAGTGAGGTGCTACAGGCTGCCGCCAGCGAGGATAGGCACGGCTGACTACACGCCCTACCTCTGCACGCCGGACATGCAGTTCTGGAGGACGCTGTCAAGACTGGCAGTCGTGTCGAGAGTCACGGCAAGAGCGAATCTGCTCTGGCTTGAGCGCCCAATGCTCTACCCCGTGCTCGACAGAGTGCTCGGAGCGAGAACGTTAAGGCAGTGGCTTGAGGCGTGGCGCGAGATAAGGCGCTACGGCCTGCCGCCAGTGAGGGAGGCGTACTCGCTGGGAAGCGCACTGCAAGCGCTGACGCCAGAGCCTGAAGTCTTCGAGAAGCTGTTTAACGTGCAGGTAGCGGGCGCGCCGCCGTTGACGGACATGACAAGACACGTGATCAGACTGCTCGACGGGCTGGTGGGCGCCATGGGGCCTGAAGGCGCATACAGGGCGCTGTACGCCGCGGTGTACTGCGCGATGAAGCTTGCACTCGGGCCGCCGCTGAGGCCGAAAAAACGCAAATAAAGTGCCGTGCAGCGTCGCGCATGGTCAAGTACAAGTTCAGCGTGCTGCTGCCGGTAAGGCTGCCGCCGGAAGCGGTCAGAGAGCTCAAGGCGGCAGTCGAGACGTGGCTGAAGCAGCACGAGGAGGAGTGCAGGGCTGAAGTGGAAGTGAAGGTGAGAAAGGTCAGGAAGCAGGAAGGAGAGACATGAGCGAGAGAAAGAAGGAGGCAGTCGAGTTCGAAGTGGAAGTGCCGTACCTCATAGACGGACAGTGCCTGGAGCGGCTGGAGAAGTACCTCGCAAATAAAGTGAGACAGCTAGTGCTCAAGTACGGCGCCGCCGAGGTTAGAATCGAAATGGAAGTAGAGCTGAGGAAGAGGTCGTGGCTTGAGGGGCTGTTCAGCCTCTAGCGCAGCCGCCCCTCAGCTCCACTCTCTCAACTCCAATTTTTCCTGCAAGCTCTATCATTCTCAGCAGCCCGGGGCACATCAGCTCGGGCCTGCACTTAAGGCCGCCGCCTCCGGACACGCGCCTCCTGCCGCTGAACAGCACGTTAATGTCAATACCGCGTCTAATTCTCTCATAGTTGATGCACTCGCGCCTGGCATCAGAACCCAGCAGGTACTGCAGTAACGGGACGTACTGCAGCTCCGGCTCCGGCTCGACCCACACCGCCACGTGCACGCCCCTGCTTGAGCTCAGGCGGTAGACAAAGCCAGCAGCAGAGTAGCCAAACGCCTCAAGCACGCGCCTTGCGGCCAGCTCGTACTCCTCCCGGCAGAGCGGCAGCGTGACTTCATCAACGTCAACCAGCAAGACGCCGGCATTCATGCCCTCACTCTCTTTCCCTGAGGTACTCAATTCTGCCCACAGGCCGCCACACCTCGCCGCGCTCAATGCACTCCCGCTCGCGCCCTGGCCCGCACGCCCCGGGGTACGACAGCGCCACGAGACTGCAAATGCTCCGGCAGTCCTCAAGCGCGCAGGTGCCCGGCTCCATGCGGCAGTAAAGGCCGTACAGCACTCCGGCACAGTACTTGTAGCCGGTCACGGTGTAGCCAATGTACTCCGGCTCGACGCCAAACGCGCCAGAAATGACATCCATCACGGTGCCAGCCGCTGCACTCAACAGTTCCGACAGCCTCCTCGCGACGTGCCTGGCGACCTCCGGCACGATGGCTCTAAGCCACCGGTAGTACGGCCTCGTGTAGCCGGCATAGTACGCCTCAAGTATTGGACGCCACGGGCGCCAGTATGCCGTCAGCTCCTCCGGGTACAGCGCCTCGCAGTAAAGCACGTCAACGTAGAGATTGCCCGTGGCCCACCTGCGGGCACAATACTCGAAGACGCCGGTGGCACAGGCCGATATGTAGCGCAACTGCTTGACAAACTCGCCGGCAGGCCCTGCCAGCATGAATATCCACTCGCGGCGGTAGGGGTGGTAGAAGATGTAAATTCTTGTCAGCGTTAACGAATCAACAACGTAGACAGAGCGCCTCGTGTAGTGAACGCGTATCTTACCCTCTCCCGCCGGAATCTCGACGTAACTCATGCCAGCCTCTCGTTAAGACACTCGTGTCGGTACGGGCAGTACGAGCAGTACGGGCCGCGCTCCGGCTCCGGCGGGACGCCGGAGGCAAGAGCGTACGACAAGTCCTCATATCTTGCCAGCGCCTCTCTTGCCAGCGCGCGACGGCTCTCATCGTTCAGCGTCACGTGAAAGACAGAGTAGCGCTGCAGGTCAAACGACATCATTAACAGCACGCCGATGTCCGCGCCGGCAATTGCGGCGTAGTACTTGAGCTGCCGCTCGTGCCAGCGGAAGAACGGATTTGACGCGTTGGGCGTTTTCGTGAACTTGAGCTCAATGACAGCCCTAACGCCGCTGCAGTCGCAGAGCATGTCCACAACGCCTGACAGCTGGCCCAGCGATACCCTCACCTCACTCTCACACTTACAGCCGTGCCTCTCGAACACCGGGGGCGCGTGACGGGCAAACCAGTGGTGCATGTCAGTCCCGCGGAGCACGAGGTCAGTAATCTCCTTCCCGCGCGTGATGGCACAGTACGCGTACCGGAGGCACGACGCAACGTGGCTGATGCCCGGCTCCAGGCGCTTCACGCCGTACATGCACTTCAGCTCCTCTACTGCCTTGAGGATGTGCCCGATAGCGTCCATGCCGGAAAAC
>JAJHRB010000053.1 GCA_020833025.1 Thermoproteaceae archaeon
GCAGCGCCGAGGCGCCGCGTGAAGCCGGTGATTCCGCGCCGGAGAAGACAGCCAAAGCGGCGACGGATTGGCGCCGGGGGTGGGATTTGAACCCACGCCCCCTCGACGGGGACGGGATCTCGAGTCCTCTAGAGTAAAGTTTCGGCGCCGCAGAAACTTTAATAGTCTGTGAGAAATTTGAGCGCATGATGTGGGAACAGTACTTCTACAAGCTCACCGACCGGCAGCGCGTCGAGATAGTCAAGTGTCTCGTGGAAAGCCTGGGCGTCTCCATCGCCGACATAGCCAGGGCGGCCGGCGTCTCGAAGATGGCCGTGTCCAATTGGGTGAGAGGCGTGAACGCGCCGCAGGTGGACAGACTGATAGCCCTCCACAGCGCCATGCCCGAGACCGTGGCCAGGTGCCTGCCGGAGCCGCCGGCTGGCAGGCTTGAGGTGGACATGGCCCTCTCCACCCTGGCGCGGGCCGCCAGGGATCCCGCCCTCAGGGACTACATTCTGCAGCAGCTCGAAACGCTCTTCCCGGGGCAGATCAGGCGCCAGCTGGCGTACCGCGTTGAGCGTGAAGACATTGAGGCCTTTAGGGGGCGTCTCCTCTCCGAGGGCGTTGCTAAGGAGACTGCCGACGAGTACCTGCGCTACCTCGTGAAATTTCTAAGCGCCGCAGGCTGGGTCATCTCGCCCGACACGGTTCAGAGGGTCTACGCCATAGAGACGCCCCACGTCAGGCGGAAAACCGCCGTCGCGCTGAAGCGCTTTATCGACACCGTCGTGAGGACGCGCGAGCCCCAGCTCGCCGCGCTGCTGTACGACGCGTTCACAACGCCTAAGGTCAAGGCGAGGAATAACTTCCGCGTCCCCTCGCTCGAGGAGGTCAAGAAGGTCTGGGAGGAGACGAGCAAAATCTCGCCGTGCGCCGCGGCGGTGTGGGGCATCATGGCGGAGACCGGCGTCCGTCTCGACCACCTGCTTAGGGCGAGACTGGACGGTCTCCAGCTCGACAGGCGCCGGCTGCTCCTCGGCGAAACGGAGGGCCCGAAGAGACAACCATTGGTATTTTTGACGGAGGGCGCCGCGAGGTACTTGCGCGACGTGTATCTCCCCTGGCGCGAGAGGTTCTGCCGAATGCTGAGGCTCAGCACCGACAAGCTGTTCCCGTGCCGCGAGGAGACGCTGTACCAGTGGCTGAGGGAGGCGAGACAGAGGGCTGGGCTTCCCTGGCTCGAGCCGAAACTGCTGAGGAAATTTGTGGCGCAGTGGCTGCTCGACCGCGGCGTCGACGTCGCGGACATCGCCGTGCTTCAGGGCCGCTCGCTGCCAGGAGGGCTAGCGGTGACGGTGGAACACTACATCGCGGACTTCGAGCGCAGGCTGCGCGCCGTTTTCGAGCAGCACGCCCTGCGGGTGTTCCCGTGAGCCGCGCGGTGGGGCCGGCCGCATGGCTCTGAAATGCAAAACTCTCCGTTAATCGGCGGAGAGTGGAAAGAGAAATGTTTAAGTATTTGCCAGTATAAAAAGACGGGCCGGGGAGGGTCAGCCTGCGCGGGTTAGTTCACGGGTCGCCTCAACACCCTCTCATCACCCCCGGCCCGTCTCCGTCTCCTCTACTCACGCACACCTCGACTCCCTGCCCTGCCTATACAAAACTAACACCAGCGGCATGCCCGCGATTGCATGGCGATTATGGCAATTAATGGTGCATTACAAACGCCCCCGCGGGATGTTTCCCCAACGGCGCAGTGCTGCTAGCGCGCGCCTCGGCACTTTCTTGAGCAACCTGGCAAGCCCGGCCGCCACCCGCCCGAAGATTGGAGGCGCGCACCTCAGCGCGAACTCCCTCTCCGCCGGACTTTCATAGCAGCCTTTTCTCCTGCAACTTCAGAAACAGCTTCTCGATGCCGAAAATTTCGGCGAACTCATCCAGGCCTAGCGCCCTGAAAAAGCTTTCTGGACGCAACCCCCCGACAATGCCCCTGAAGAGCTCGGGCCTCGCGAGCTCCGGCTTGACCGCGTAGGCCTCGGGGCCGTCGGGTATTACGATAGGCCGAAGGTCGGGCGTGAGAATAGCGCCCCAGAACCAGGGCGGGACCCTTCTCAGAGCCCCTCTGAGGTCTTCCAAGGCCAGAGCCCCCGGCCCGAGGGCTTTCACAATACTTTCTACTCTCTCCACGTCGAGGACCATGTACAATTCCTTGCGTCTAATGGACCGATTTACCCAGGAACTTATAACAAATTCCTGGAGAAATTTGATGACTTCATTTGTCGGAGCAAGCACCCTTCCAGCATACTCCTCAAGCCACCTCTCCTGAAACCTCTCCGCATCCTCTCGCAGCGCCTCTGCGAGCACGTCGAGGCTCAAGCCTTCAACTACGGGTTCGTGCTCCTTAGTCCTTTCATCTGTTACGTGGCTGAAAATCTTACCATCTTTAAAATATACCGTGACGTGGAGCCCGGGGTCCTTGCCCTCAATAATAGGCTTAAACACGAAACCGTCTTTCGTTTGAGCAAAGACAAATGTTATCGAAAACCCCTCCTTGTATTTAATTTCCAGCACTCTGCGAGGGCTCACGCGGCCTTCCGGCACCAGCAATTAAGAACCTTGACCGCGCAGAGGCGCGCTGCCCCGGCCGGCGGCCGCACGCTGCGCGAGGGGCCCGCTAGACTAGCAGGGCGACGCCGTGCCGATGAACAGCGCTTCCCGCGCGCTGGCAGTCAAACTGCGCAATCGCACGCCGTGATTCGTCTGTATACCGCACCTCGACCTCCCTGCGCCCGAACATAGACTGCGCTGAGTGCTCACCGTCGTGAAGTGCTAGCGCGAAATGCCACGGCGGCTTCTCCATTGACGTGAGGGCCGGCTGTCTCTCTGCGTCGCTCTGAATTTCAAACCGCGCAGACCACGCGGCGAACAGCTCGCCCCATATGTCAATATGTCAATAGAATTTTCTGCTTTCACGCGCAGAACCCTTGGCGTGCGCTCCGCTCTCACGCGCCGCCCACTGTTTAGCAATATAAAGACCTTCTGGCGCGGGCGCGCTGCGGCTGACAAAGCCGGCAGCACCTTCAGGAACGCCCGCCAGAGCCGCGCAGCGCCTGTGGATCTCGTGAGAGGTGTCGCGTGCTCGCACTATGCCCGCCACTTAAGCATGCGCCAAAACCGCCCCCTTTCGGCGCAGCGCGCCAAAAGGGCGACCTGGCACAAACTGCCGGAAACACCCCTTGCGGCACTGCGGCCATCAAGGCTATGTTTCAACCCTTCTTGAGATTCGACCGCTCGCGTCACCCGCCTTCTGGCACTTTTAAGCTTTTCGCCCGTTTTTGCAGGCCCGGCGCCCGCTTTTCCCGGCTTTTTCTTGGGCAAACCAACTCATCTCTTGTGTACCGCACAATTCCCATCCGCACAAGCCTTTTGCGAATAAAGGAAACAGAGACGCCGCAACGCCTGGCGACCTCTGCAGCCGGGGCGCAGCCGCTTGCAACCATCTCGACGACGCAGGTGGTCCTGTCGAGCCGCGGCGCGAGCGCCGTTCTGAGCCCCACTATCATTTCTCTGAGCTCTGCCACCTGCTTTGCCAGCTCGGAGATTGCGAGGGAGAGGCGTTTGATGTGCCCCTCAATTTGCCCGAGCCTGCCGCCCAGGTCAAACCGGGTGTCTTCTAGCGCGGCGAAAATTCCGAGGAGCCTGTCGGATATCGCTAGCAGCAGCTCCGTGTCCCTCTTCTTGCCGAACACGGAGCCCCGGCCGCGCCGTTGTTAAGTGTTTTTGCGTGATTGCGCGCGGCGCCACGGGCCGGCAGGAGGTGAGCTGACTGCGCGGGGCACGCGCGCCGCGCGGTGAGCCGGCACGCCATCACCGGCTGGCGACCGCGCATATCGCCTGCCCGCGCCGGCCGGTGATTATGCATGCCGCCTACCTGCCCGGCGCTCGCGCCCCCCGCGGGCCCGGCGGCGCGCCAGCGCGGCGCGCCGGCTGTCACAGCCGTGACCGCAACGCTGGCGGCCACTTGCGGGCGGTCTCCCATGCCATGCGTGCCGCGCGCGCGGGAGGGCTGGGAAATCATCGCCGGGGGGAGGGGGGTAGGTACCCTATTACACTATTTTCATGGCTGGAGGTCTCGCGGATGGCCCGCGCCGCCACGACGTGGACCGCCTGGCCGCCCGCGCCAACCGCCCTGGCCAGCTTCATGAAGAGCCTGGCGCGGACCCTCACGGCAGCACGCGCGCGCACGCACACGTGCATTCCCGCCAGGAGACCCCAAACGGCGGTGCTCGCGCTTTACATTCGCGCACCCCGCGCGCGAGTTATAGGGCGCCACCCGCGCCCAAGTGACTTGACAGCTTGCGGCACCAGCGCCGGGAACGCTTGACTCGAGCCAAGCCGGAATGCTACTTGTGTCGCGCAGTGCCCGCCGGGGGAGAAAGCTGAGTCCGGCGGGACGTGGCGCGCGCGGGCTCCGCTTTTAGCGATTTTCCGCAAGCGGTTTCTGGCGCCGTGTCGAGGGGCAGTTGCGACTTAAGTGAATGCCCGCCAGGGGCCCGCACTGTATCTTTGTGCAACCCACGCCGGGCATTACGTACAGGGAAAAAATGAGAAAACACACTACCCACTACCGAGTGTGGTAGTGCAGGCAGTGCGGGAAGTGCCGGGAGTGCAAGAAGTGCAAGTGTGCGGGTAGTGCAATTTGTCCAGCATCTAGCCCTCCCTGGACGCGCGTCCAGGCCCCTCCCCCAGGCACTCCCTAACGCAGTACCACGCGTCTCTCTTGCAAGTCAGCGCCTCGCGAAGGCTGAACAGCGGCTTTTTGCCGCGCGCCAGCGCGGCGGTGCACCTCTCGTGCTTGTCCTTGATCATGCGCTCGTAGTCGCGCGGCAGCGGGTCAAGGCCGAGCGCTCTCGCGAAGAGCTGGACGCACTCCTCGACGCCAACCCCGTCAACGGCGCAGCCGCAGCCCCACACGCCCGCCAGTCTCTCGCGGCAGTCCTGCCTGAGGCCGGGGTTCCTCTCAATGACGTCCAGCAGGATTTGCAGCCAGCCGCCCCCGCCCGCGGCGGCCCGGGCTGGCGCCGGCGAGACGCCGGTCTCTTCGGCGCCCCTGCTCGCCGGGCGCGACTGCAGGAGGAAGCCCACCACCGCGCTGTCCACCGGCTTAGGCCACGCGAGCTCCGTAATTCTGTCGCCCGTCGCGGGGTCGAAGATGAAGGCCTCCCGCCCCGTCTTGCTGTTCACGGTGTACGGCACCCTGAACTTCCTGCCGGCGTCGAGCGCCCGCCCGTCCACCCCGGCGCCCAGGAACTGCGCGAGACCCCTGGCGAGCGCGGGGCGCCACTCGGCGTCGTAGAGCCTGGGCAGCGCGAGCTTGACGTGAAAGCCCTTGGCGCCGGAGTAGACAAACATGGCCTCGACTCCCGGCGCGGCGAGTCTCTGCCTGGCGCGCCGGGCCTTGCGGAGGACGTACTCCCAGGACGGGCACTCCCCGCCGCCCCAGTGCATGGCGTCGTAGACCTCAACTGGCGGCACGCCGAGTCTCCTCGCCACCTCCCGCACGGCGTCTTTCAGCCTGCCCTCCGCGGCGCGCTTCAGCTCTGCGCCCGTCGCTCTATCCCTGAACACGTACTTGCTGCCGTCTACCTCCACCGCCACGGGCGGCGGCCTGAAGTCCAGGTCGAGGGTCAGCAGGTCAAGCCGGGCGGGCACGGCGCCTCTCTCCGTGCACCTCGCGGGGGAGCCCGCGTAGAGGGCGTCCGAGGAGGCGATGTCGGCGCCCCTTCTCAGCGCCCTCCATATCGGCTCGCCGGACACCCACCGCCCGCTGTGCGTGTCCATGAACGAGACGCAGGCGCCGTCTCGCTCGATGTAAACGACGGCGCGCAGCCATTCCTCGCGGCCGCAGCCCCTCGGGCCGCAGAGGTACTCGACGTGGTCGAAGCGGGTCACAGGTCCGCCAGCCACCTGTGGCCCCCCTCGCACTCGACCACGTACACCCTCTTGCGCGCGCGGCTCAGGGCAACGTACGCCAGCCGCCGGTTGCCGGCAGGTCTCTCGCTCGTCGCGCTGTTTATCACAAAGACGGCGTCGACTTCCAGGCCCTTGCTCGCGTGCACGGTGTCGACGAACAGCCTGAGCTTCTCGAGCCGCTCGAGCTCCCTCTCCCTGTCAAGCGCCAGCTTTAGCAGCTGCGCCGTCTCCCTCTCGCGGCCCTTAATCGCCTCGAGGAACCTGACAATCTCGTGATCCGCCCTTTTCGCGACGTCCAGGAGAGTGCCCTGAGTCAGGCGCTCGTATAATTCCTTGTATAGTTGCCGCAGCCTGGCGGGCAGGCCCTTGAGCCCCGCGACGATGAAGCCGCGGGCGTGGAGCCGCATCATGACCGACAGCGCTGTCGCGTTGTCGGCCGTGAGCGCGAACACCCTGTGCCCTGCGGCGAGCTCTCTCTCCACGTGCTCTTCAAGTCGCTCGCACGGCACGCGGCGGAGCTCCCCCTTGACGTCCTCGCGACCGCGCCATACTTTCTTGACGCGGTTGGGCTCCTGCTCGATTATTCGTCTCGCGAGTCTCGCGAGGGGCTCCTCCGGGAGCCTGAAGCTCCTTGCAAGGACGTGGTACTCGCCGGGGGTCTCGCCGCGCTGTATCATTTCCACGATCTTTAGCGTGACGTCGACGGAGGCGCCGTGGAGGCTGTCATATATCAGCTGGTCGTCGTCGCCAGCGAGAACGACGTATTCCGCGGCGTCGAATATGCGGGCCACCAGGTTGCGCAGCGCCGGCGACAAGTCCTGGAACTCGTCCAGCATCAGCACTTTCGGCTTGACTCTCCGTCTCCCGCACCTCACCTCGTAGGGCTGCCGGAGACACCGCGCTGCCTCCACTACCAGCGAGAAGTCAAGCCTCACCCTGCCCCCGGCCAGGGCGCGCCAGAGCTCGTGCGCCCCGCCCGCGGCCTCGCAGAGCGACGCGGCCCTCCCGCTAAGCGTCTCGCCGATCAGCGCGTCGCCCCACCCGAGGAGCCTCAGGTACCTCCGCCACGTCTCCCGCCCGCGGTAATCGAGGCGCCGGTAGGCCTCTCGCAGCGCTGGCAGGCCGCCGACGTGAAGGGTGTAGTCAAAGAGATGAAAGACGTAATTGCCCGCCTCTTGCCGGTACGGGTCGAGCGAGTACTTGAGCCCCGCGGAGCCGGCCGCCTCCGCGCGCAGAACCTCCTGGGCCACGTCTGGCTCCAGCACGGCCTTGCTGCCGGGCACGCGGTACGGGCGGTACCTGCCCTCTACGTCCCTGTACACGACCGGGAACACCCTGAGCCCAAGGCCGATGCTCCTCACGGCAAGGCCGTGAATCGTGGCGACCTGACCGTCGCAGACCGCGCCGAGCATCTGTCTCCACCGCCTCTCGGCGTCGTGGGCCATTGAGACTGTGAAATAGCCGGCGCACGGCAAAAGCCCGCCCGCCCCCGCGTCGTAGAGCGCCACCGCGATGCCGCCGGGCAGCGTCACCCTGCCAGCGGCCGCGAGCAGCGTGGCGTGATACGTTTTGCCCGTGCCCGGCGGCCCGAAGAGGAAGACGGCCCTCCGCCGCGACTTGAGCCACTCAAAGAACTCTGTCTCGTCCAGCCGCGGCAGGGCCGGCTTGATCGCCTCGACGGTCTCGGCGTAGTCCGCCGGCTCCGCGCGCGCGGACGGCGCTGGCAGCGACGGCATGCGCACGCCCGGCAGTCTCAGCGACGGCAGCTTCAGCGGCATACCTCCTCCTCGGCGATTTCAAGCAGCCCGGCAACTCTCTCGACGCTGAAGACATAGGCCGCCGCGCAGTTTTTCCCGCCGCAGTCAAAGTCGCCGGGAGTGTAGTACACGTAGTGCCGCTCGGCGAGCACGCCGAGCTTCTTCGCGATTCTCGTGAAAGCCTGCCGGCTCCGGAACCTGAGCGCAAACGCGTCGACTATCTCGCCGAGAAGCCGCGACGGCACGTACAGAAGCCCCCCGCGGCACCAGCGCCCGTGGTAGCTCCGCTCCGGCAGCAGGGGCAGCCTGAGTATTTGCCTCAGCGCCTGCTTGAGCGCCAGCTCCTCGAGAATCGTGTCCGGCTTCGCGTGCAGCTCGATCAGCGTCAGGAGGTCCCCGGCGCTTCTCTGATCGATCTCGATGCCCAGCTTGGCGCGGAGGGCGTCGTTCAGCGCTGGCGGCACTTTCAGCTTTTGCCCCTTCCCCCGGCCGCGGAACTCCCCGGGCCTGACGCTAACGCTGAACTCCTCCCCGCCGGCCCTGACGACTAGCGTGTAGACCGGGCGCCCGCGTCCGTCCCTCCCCTCAAAGACGTCAGCGACGAACTTCTCGAAGAACTCAACCGCGTCTATTACACAGACCGCGCAGTCGGCAAGCGCCTGCAGGGCGATTTCGTGGGCCAGCCGGGCGTGCTCGTGTGAATACTGTAAGGGCTCGTCGGGGAGACCGAGCTTCCTGACTATCCTCATGAGCAAAACGTCGCTGGCGCGCGCCCTCGCCCTCAGCAGTGCCAGAATTTCGTCGCGTCCCGCCGCCCTGACCTCGTCAGGGCACTCCCTCAGGGCCTCCGCGACTTTCTCGGCCAGCAGCAGCGGCGAGCAGCGGCTGAGGGCGAGCCGCTGGCAAAGCACGCCACCCACCTCGACGGGGCCGCTGTCGCCAGCAAGCGCTCTCTCCAGCACCTCGGGCGGCGGCAAAAGTTTATTTTTCGGCGTGATGTTGTTTACTGCCAGCGCCGGGGCGGGGGCGGCCATGGCGTCGTCCGGGGCGGTCATCTCTCCGGCGCCAGCGTCTCCCGTTCTTGCCTGGCTTTCTTGACGACCTCCACGCCCGGCACGGCAATCGCGCCGTTCGGCACCCCGGGGAGAATGTAAGTAGTGCAGATAATGCAAGAGTGCAGGAAGTGCAGGAATGCAGATAGTACGAGTTGGCCAACATCCACTCCGGTCTTGACAAGTGTCAACTCATGCGGCGTTAATGCTTTTAACTTGCCAGCGCCCTGGCTGCCGGGCGGCGGGGCGCCGCGGCTTCCACCATCAACTGGACTGCCCCCTGGGGCCGCTGGCGCCAGCACCGCTGTCATTTTTCACGAAATTGCAGCCACCTCTGCCGCCGCGCCAGCTCGGCCTCTTCCACGGTCTGCAGCACCTCCACGCCCAAAACCGCGACCGTTTTCGCGCGCGCGGTGATTGCCTCGATGGTTGGCTTGTAGCGCGCGGCCACTTCCAGGTCCACCGTGGTCCTTGTGCGGCGGTGGAGACGGGCTATGACCTCGACGGGGGGCGTCGAGAAGTCGGCAGGCGCGACGAGGAGGCGCACCCTCCAGGCTCTTTCCAAATGCGGCCAGGTCTCGATTGGTATTTTAATGTAATACGTGAAATACTCCTTGCCGTCGTACCTTTTCCGCTTCACCCCCACCTTCCCTATTACGACTCGCACATACCGGAGCCAACCTGGAGCCCGCACGAGAGACGCCGATTTGTTTCGCTATAACAACTTTTCGGTTTCAAGCCGCCGGGAAGCTTGTTTCGGCACGTGTTTCATTAGTGTTTCACATCGGCGCGGTGAAACACGAAGATGGTAACGTTTTTATAACGGACTTCTCACAGGTTCTCGTGAGCAAAACGGGGACGATACTCGAGACTGTTAGAAAGATACTGGAGGAGAGAGGGTGCGTGGAAAGGGGCGAGCTGAGGCGGCTGGTGTACGCCGAGGTGGGCGGCGGGCACTCCACCAGGGTTCTGCTCAACCGGGCGCTCAGGCGCCTCGAGAGGAAGGGCAGGGTCTACAGCAGCGGCCACCTCGTCTGCTTTATCGACGAGGAGCTGTCCACGCTTGTGGAGGCGCTCAGCGAGACTGTCGGGCGGGAGAGGGTGGAGGAGCTGAAGAGGAGGGGCCGTCTCCTCCTGCAGCTCATAAGGTCGGACAAGCTGTACGCGCTGGAGACGTGGGTCAAGATGGAGGGGAACACGCTTGAGGTTTACATCGACAACCCGCTGGAGCTGGCCCTCGCCCTGGCCGTCCTGTACCTCCTCCTCGAGGCAAACTGCAAGGAGGGCTTGCCCGGTGGCGACACCTCCTCCGGTTCCGACACCAGCTGCCGGCTCGAGCTCGGCAAGACCTGGTGTGACTACAAGGTGAGGGTATACACATCAGTTGTGGCGCTCCGCGACGTGATGAAAATGAGGGTAGAGCGTTTGGGCCCCCTTCAGTACCGCGTGGCGGGCCCTGAGGTCGTGGGGCCGGGGCACTCGCTGTATGTGGTGAAGTTCAGCGGCAGGTGCAGAGACAGGAGGGGCGAGGTCAGGGACGCATACTTTATTCCGTGGTCCGCCCTGGCTCATGAGGAACTAAAGCTGGCCATAGTCCTCCGCTTTGTAAAAATCGCGAAAATTCCCACAAGCTTCCCACAGAGGGCGTAAAGCCTTTCTCACGCGCAGTAAAGCCCGCGGCGCGCCGAAACTTTACGGCGCCACTTTACTTAATTTTGTCAAGAGGATCTGGCGCCGGGGGTGGGATTTGAACCCACGCCCCCTCGACGGGGACGGGATCTCGAGTCCCGCGCCTTGGGCCGCTCGGCCACCCCGGCCGCGTCTCTGCCGGCCCTCAATTTATAAGCTTTCGGCGG
>JAJHRB010000003.1 GCA_020833025.1 Thermoproteaceae archaeon
GCGGGGGGGGCCCGGGGGGGGGGGGGGGGGGGCGCCGGCTAGGGCGGCCGCGCGCCGCGAGCTCGGCGCAGCCCCCAGGCATGCTCTCGTCGCAGCACGACACAACGCAAATTATATCAACCCCCCCCCTCCCGGGCGCCCGTGGCCAGGAGGAGCTACAAGCCGCTGGTGGCGCTGACTGCGCTGGCAATAGCCGCGCTGGCTGCGGCATCGCTCACGCTGGTGAACGTGACGTACTGGGTCGTCAACGCGACGCTCCCGCCGGCAATGAAGTACGCCGGCTCTGACGTCAACATTGCCGGGGGCAAGTACGTCAAGGTCAGCTACTACTACGACTCCAGAACCGGCTACAACATCACGAGGATATCCGTCGTGGGCTTCACGGGAGACCCGACGAACTACACTGACGTGATTCGCGTGTGCAACAAGCGCGATGACGTGAGCGCGTCAGTCTACCTGCGCTGGGTGGGCCAGGTGGGCAGCACGGGCTACGAGACGTACGTCAGGAGGTTCGTGGTAGGGAATACGAGCGGTACAAACGTTAACACCGGCGTTGGCTTCATCGGCAATACAACGCACCCGTACGCCGGGCCCTACACCGTCGGCCCCGGCGGCTGCCTCACGCTCGGCGTGCACGTATTGATCGACCCGGAGCTGCCGTCCGCAGTCGCCGACGGCAAGCATGTGATAGCAACGTATCAGGTCAACGTGGAGGTGCAGTACTCGCAGTAAGCGCGCAGTGAGGAGCCGGGACAAAGCCCTGCCCCTTTTTTCCGCCGCGGCCCGCCTCAAGAGGGCCCTCCTCCTCTTCCTCCCCGCGCTGGTCTTCGTAATTGCCCTCACGGCGCCTGGGGGCGAGCACGCCTTCAGGGCGGGCCCCCTCGCTGAGGTGTCCGCCGGCCAGGTCCCCCAGTACGTCCACGCGGCAAACAAGACGCTGCACCTCTACAGCTCTCCCTACGCATCCTGGCGGTACCCCGGCGCCGTGGTGGTCAGGCTGTTCTACCCGACCTCGCTCCTCGCCTCCTCCACGTGCGGCGCGGTGGCAGCGTCCTCCGTCGGCGGGCGGCCAGGAGCCTACCCCGTGGACGTCACGATCCCGCCTGGATTTCAGGGAGACTGCTGGGTGAACTTCACGCACCCCTCGGGCTGGCGCGACGCCGTGCTCCTCAGGGTCAGGCTGATAGACTGGTACCCGGGCGCCGGGGAGCGCGCAGTCATTGTGCTGAACGGCACTGGCTGGCAGTTCGTCCAGGTCGGGCATGACGGCACGCTGTACGTCTGGGAGCGGCCCGCGGCAAGGTCGCCCGTGGCCGGCTGCGTCTTTGTGTTCAACGGGTCGGTCCTTCTGGCCGAGGCCCAGCCCTACAGTGAGGTCGTGCCCGGCGTGATGCCGCCCGTGACGGCGCCCTCGGGCGCGGGCGCCGTCCGCTACGGCGCGTTCTTGAGCCTCGCCGGCGCCTCCACGCTCTACATATACCGGGCGCCCTGCGCCGTGCTGGGGAGGCTCAACGTGTCCGGGCCGCCGCCGCTCGCGGCCGAGATAGGCGCGCTCATACCCACGCCCGCGGGCCCGGTCTTCGACGCGCCCCGCGTCGAGAAGTCTGTGGTGTACAGGTCCGAGCTCAGGGTGATAAACTACAGCGAGGCTGCCGCAAGGACTTACAGGCTGTACGCGTACACGTACAGCACGCCGGTGGGCCTCTGGGGCGCAGTTCTCCGGCACCACTTCACCCTGACTGCGCTCCTCACGACGAGAGTCTCTCTCTTCAGGCCCGGCGGGGAGCCGGAGAGGGCCGGCGACGCGTGGGTGTACCACGCTGGGAACGTGAGCTACTGGGTCTACGGGCCGCGGCCCCACTACGTCTGCGAGCCGCCGTGCGGCGTGCCAGCCGGCTGGCAGGACCCTGTGTACGTTGTGGCAGATCCCACCGGCCAGTGGCGCGGCTGGCCCCAGATACTCGCAATAAGGGGGGAGGTGCTAAAGCCATGGAGGCCGTAGCGCTACGCAACTTTAACCAGACGCGCATTGCACGCACGGTGAGGCCGAAGACCGCCAGCGCTGGGAACGGCCCCGTCAGATCTGCAATCCTCAGCGCTGGGAGAGAGGTCCCCTCACCATGGCATATCGTGAGGGCTCTCGGCCCTTGCGGCGCCGTCCAGCGGCGCCTCCACGTAGTCGAGCGGGAGGGCTTGGCGTTGTCCGTTCACGGGGGCGCGGGCTGTTGCGTATGATCGTCGAGGAGCTGAGGAGGGTTGCGGAGAGGTACGACTGCATTCTATTCGCCACGCTCTTCGGCTCTGCCGCCGCCGGGAGACGCCACAGACACAGCGACGTAGACGTGGCGGTTTACCTGCGGGAGGGATGCGACCCGCTAGACTTCATCGCCTCCTTCTCCGCCGACGTGGCCGAGGCGCTGGGAGTGGACGACGTAGACGTCTTGATACTCAACGGGGATCTGCCCTACGAGCTTAGATACAGGGCGCTGACGGGCCGGCTGATATACGCGCGGGACAGGGAGCGGTATGTGGAGGAGGTTGTAAAGGCCGCCTCGCTCTGGGCGGACTTCCGGATCGCGCTTGAGAAGACTCGCGCGAGAGAGAAGTTTGCCGAGAGGCTATGGGCAAGATCGAGAGGCTCGCCGCACTAGTCGCGAAGAACCTAGAGGCGCTCGACCGGCTCGTGGAGGCCCACGGAGCGAGAGGCGTCGTGGAGGACTACGTGCTGCTAAACGCAGCGTTGCACCTACTGCAGACTTCAATACAGGCAGTGATAGATGCCGGCATGCACCTACTGGCCGAGCTGGGCGCGGAGCCGCCGAGCAGATACACGGACGTGCCCAGAAGACTAAAGGAGCTGGGAGTTCTCGCGGAGAAGGACGCAGAGGGGCTCCGCCGCGTTATCGGCTTTAGAAACGTCGTGGTGCACGGCTACGAAGACCTCAACATTGAGCTAGTCAGAAGAGTTCTGGACGATCGTTTATACCGCGACCTTCAGAAATACATGGCCGCTATATACAGCTACGCGCTTGAGAGGGGGATCGACCCCTGAGCCGCCGCAACGTTAAGTATAAAATATCAGGCAGCGCTTCAGTTCTTCCGTGAACGTCACCGTGCTTATTATTCTTGCGCCTCTGGCTGCCTGGCTGCTCCCGGTGTACGTGCCGCCCAACTCCACGGCGCATGTCACGGCGCACTTGCCGCCCGGCCTCTGCAACGCCACAGGGACCTTCGCCGTGGAGAGACCCATCGCGATCGCCTGCATCAACCCGTCGACTCAGCCGGCGCTGCTCAGCGGCAGCGTGGCCGTGGAGTACCCGCGGCCTCCCCCGCCAGAGGCGCCTAAAGCCCCCCGAGACTCCATCCTTGCAGTCGCGCTCGGCGTCGCCGCTGCGGCCGGCCTCAGCCACCTGCTCGGCAACAGGAGAGAGCTCCTGGCGGCGCTGCCGGCCCTCGCCGCGGCGAGAGTAAAGAGGGCGCTCGGCCTCGAGCACCCCGTCAGGAGGGAGATTTTCAAGCTGATTGAGAGGGCCGGCGCGATGACGCCCTCCCAGATAGCTAGGGCGCTGGGCAAGAGCTTGGGGTCCGTGCAGTGGCACCTGTTCGTCTTGGAACGCGAGGGGAGAGTGAGGTCCGTGAGGGTGGGCCCCTTCACGTACTACTTCATAGACCCGAGTGCTGCCGCGGAGGTCATCCTGTCGTCCGTCGACCCGGCACTGCTGAGCCCCGAGGACAGGGAGAAGCTTGAGCTCATGGCCTCGCAATGAGCCGCGCGGCCGCCGCGCTGCTGCTTTTAGGGGCCGTCGCCCTCCTCGCCTCCCTGGCATTCCTCAACGTGGCGCAGACCGCGGTCAACGCATCGCTGCCGCCCGTCTCCAAGCGCCTCAACGCCTCTCTGGCGCCCCTCGCAGGCGCCTGGTGGGACGCCGCCGACGGCTACAACGTGACTCACTACAGCATGAAGTTCGTGCCTGGCTGGCCCGAGCTGTACACTGTCGGAATGTTCGCTCCCACGCGCGCGGGCTGGGAGGCGAGGCTTGAGAAGCTGGCCCAAGTAGGCACGGCCACATACGCCATAGCTCTAGGCGGCGTGACGCAGATAACAGAAAGCCAGGGCGCCGGGCCTTACGTGGCCATCGGCCAGAACACGCCGCTGGACTGGTACATTTACGGCAGTCAGCGCCTCTCCGTCCTAGCCTATGCATGGTTCCGGCAGGGAGGCATCACCGCAATCCAGCTCATGAACTTCACGGCGGAGCCCATGGCCAGGCTCTACAGCCAGACCTTCTCCTGTCCCCCCTCCACACATGCAGACGGCTTCTCGGACTACTGCACGACGTACGCCACGGGCTTCCCGGACGCGTCTTTGCTTAAGTTCTACACTTGGAGCGCTGCAGGCGGAAGCGAGGCTTACCTGGACGAGTCTTTCGGCAACCCGAAGCCCTCGGTCTACACCGAGGGGAAGAACGGCTACGGCGCGGCGTTTGTGAACCTCACGCGGTGGATTGGCGGCCTCCCGGCTACGGGAAACCTCACGGTCCAGTACTACCTCCAGGCGGCAATAACCGGCGGGGACTACTTGCAGCTCAACTTCTTCGTGGACACGGACGGGGACGGTAGGCCGGACGTGGAGGTCGTCTACTACATGTCTGTTAGAGGGAGGGAGCCGGCCTGCCTCTCCTCTGCGATATACGGCTACTCCATCACCTGCATCTCGATGTTGTACTCCTCTCAAAGTCCCCCCATTAAGACGTGGCTCGACTGGACCGTCACCAAGATCTACGACTACGGCACTGTGGTGGGCCTTGCCCTCGTCACGTACTCGCCGAACGGCGACACGAAGAGCTGGTGGGATAACTTGAGGGCCGTCAAGTGCATGCTGCCCCCCGCCGTGTCGACGTACGTCAGAGGGTGGCAGTACACGCAGGTGTACATCAGCCCCAGCACAAGCCCCACCTCTCCGCCCTCTCTCGCCACGGAGGTGGACGCCTACGGCAGCACCGGGAGTGTGTATGCAGACTGGGGCGCCGCCGTTGCCAGGTACAGCCTGCCGCAGCCCGTCCCGGCCTACAGCACCACGGTGTCTGTGCAAGGCAGATACGTGAGGGATTCGGCGGATGTGCAGAACAACGTCGCCTACGTCTCAATCGGCGTGGATACTGACGGCGACGGGATTGTGGACAGGGAGTACATTGTCTACCGGCACGACGTGGCCGCTGGCCAGACAGGCGTAATCGTGTCTGCCTTCTTCGCAGACTCCAGCGGCAGCCCCCTGGTGGTCTGCACAGTAGACAGCAGCGGCGCCTGCACGCCCGGCGACTCCAGGTTTGCCGTCATCAACGCGGGCGCCATGGCCACGGGCAATAACTATCTGTGGAGCTACACGCTGTACGAGCGGGGCGCCGTAATTGCGGTCGCGCTTGCCGCGGCGGACGCCTCGGGCCGCGCAGACGGCACCGCCGACGACTTCTGGATCTACTGGGACGACCTGACAGTGCAGTACAGCGCGTGTCCCCCGCCGGGCGGCTGGGGCGCGAGCGGTAAGTACGTCTGGCAGAGCTACGGCTACCTGCTGGTCTCCGGCTCGGCAGCTGCGTATAGGACGCTGGTCGCAAATGCCCTGACATACGTTGCTAACTTCTCCGGCTTGGGGACATATGCAGTCTTTGACTCCTCGCTCAGCCCGATATTCGGCGTCTCAGTGAACGGCTCCTCCTTTACCGCGCTTTGTGGCCCCTCCTCTGTCCCGCTCGGCTCCCTGCCCTCGGCGGTGTGGGTGGAGCTCAGGCCGCTGAATGGTCTCGGCGATGTCATAATCAGGGACCAGTACGGCAGCGTGCTGGCGAGACACGGCTGCCGGTACGCAGCCGCTCCGCAGTACGTGGGGTTCAGGGGCGGGCTGCTGAGAGTATATAACATCACGGCGCTGGGATGAGCGAGGCCAGGCGCGGGGCGGGGGGAAGAAGGCGCGCGGCCGCGCTGGCCGTCCTCGGCGCCGCGGTAATAGTTGCGCTCCTGTTGAGCACGGCACGCGCGCCGGCTGCCGCGTCGCTCCCGCCCGCGGCGCCTGAAGGGACAGGGGCCGCCGTCCTGGTCGGGCTCAACGGCACCCAGACCTTCCGCCTGTGGGCCCCGCCTGGCCACGCCGCGCTCTGGGACGTGCTCTTCTGCAACGCGGCCGGCGCTAACGTGACAGTCGCGGTCAGGCCCCTGAGCGCGCCCCGGGAGGTCAGGCAGTTTCTATTCCATGTCGGCGACGCCTCGTTCGGCTGGGACGGCAGGAGCGCGAGAGAGTGGCACGCCGCGCTGGCGCCTGGAGAGTGCGCCCGCGGCGCGCTGGAGGTTCTCGTCGACGGCCGCGCCCCCGCCAATACGGTGTACGTCGTGGCCGTCGAGGTGGTAGCATGGGTCTCGGGGTGACGCGTTAAGGATATTCGCGGCGCGATCCTGCCGGCGCCATAGTGGAGAGGCTGAAGGCTGCGGGCTTGGTGCCTGAATACCCCTGGACGGCACTGCGCGCGGTAGCTGCAGACGGGGCGGGAGGCGCCGGCCGCGCGCCCAGACGGGAATCCCCGTCGCGCCACAGCAGGGGCCCGTGCGGCGCAGGCGATCCAGCGCCTGGCCCAGGCCCGCAGGCGGGAGCGCCCACGGCCGCCGACAGTTACTGCCGGCGGGGAAACGCGCGTCGCGGAGAGGCACGGCTGCGTTGAGTTCGCCACGCTCTTCGGCTCCGCGGCGACAAGCCGGCGGCACGCTCACAGCGACGACCTGCCCTACGAGTTCAGGTACAGGGCGCTGGCCGGCCGCATGATTTACGCGCGGGACAGGGAGCGGCACGTGGAGGGAGTTGTGAGGGCTGCACCCCCTGGGCCGACCTGCAGATAGCGCTCTGGAAGACGCGCGAGGGAGAAGTTCGCCGAGAGGCTGTGGGCAAGGTCGAGAGACTCGTCGCGCTAGTTGCGAAGAACACGGGGCGAGAAAGGTCGTGGAGGGCTGTGTGCTGCTAAACGCAGCGCTGCACCTCTTGCAGACATCAATACAGGCGGTGATGGACGCTGCCATACACCTCGCCGCAGGGCCGGGCAGGTACAGCGGCGTGCCGAGGGCGCTGAGAGAACTGGGAGTCCTGCGGGAGGAGGACGCCGGGGGCTCCGCCGCGCCGTAGGCTTTAGGAACGCCGCCGTTAACGGCTACGCAGATTTCAACATGGAACTCGTCGAGAGGATCTCTAGCGCCTGTCTCTGCCGCGACCTCCTGCGGTACGCCTCGGCGATTTACAGCGGCGCGCTAGAGGTGACTCCCGCGCGGCCTCTAGCCATCTAAAACGTCTGGCTGGGCCGGGCGTGTGAGATATTGTCGAGCCCACCGTGATGGTGTTGGAGCTTCACAGGTACCAGCGCAACGGGCCTGACTCCGAGGGCTTTTTCTCTGGAATTCCTGACGACAGACCGGCTGCAGTGCTTGTGTGCACGCCCGCGGGAAGGATTGTTAGCTGCGAGGACATCTACAAGAGGGTCTGCGGCCCCTCGCGCAGCTAACGCCGCTACGCGTGAAGCGGCAGCGGGACTGCCGGCGGCACCGGCTCCGGCTCGTGCCACACTAATGCGCCGATTAGCGCCAGCGCGGCGAGCGCTATTATCAGCGCCAGCAGGGCTCTCAGCGGGTCAACCCCCGCGATGAGAGACAGTGTTGCCAGCGAGAGCAGAAAGCCGGAGAGCAGCGCGACGGGGAGCGCGATGATTGCGAGCGCGGGGAGGAGCGCGGCAGAGAGCGCGAGCGCGACCAGCGCGGCCACGAGGCCCAGCAGGAACGCCGGGGGAGCCAGGATAGCGCCGAGCGCGACGCGCAGCGGGTTAACGACGCGCCGCTCCAGCAGGCTCATTGCAAGCCAGAGAATCAGCACGAACGCCAGGAACCAGACGAGCAGCTCCAGCACGTCACGTACGGCCGGGCACTTAAAAAGGCCTGCAATTACAACTTACTGAGCGCGAGCGCGAACGCGCCAGTCGCCAGCGCAATGATGAGGAACACGGCGGCTGGATTGTCGGCAAGCGGGAGCCACTTGAGATTCATGCCGTACACGCTAGATATTAGTAGTGCCGGCACGGCGACGGTCCCGAGCCACGTCAGCCTCCTAACAGACCTCTCGAGGGACAGCAGCGTCACGACTCTGGCGTACCCGCGGACCCTGCGCGCGCCCCTCAGCACCGCCCTGGCGCGGGCGTAGAGCCTCCGCGGCACACGGCCGGCGCCCAGCAGGTCTTCAGCGACGTCGTGAACCTGATACGCTGCGTGGAGGAGCGCGTGCGCCGCGTAGACGGCGCGGTGGAGCTTGCGCGGGCCGGCCCGCCCCCAATTCTCCAGCGCGTACTCCAGCTGCTCTAGAGCCTGCTCCACCGGCTCGAGCGATTTCTCGAGACTCTCAAGTGACGCGCGGAGGGCGTCCTCAAGCGTCGGGAAGGGCCCCCCCGATCACCCTGCCGGACGCGTCGGCAACGACCTCTACCTCCTCCTCGACGAGCTCTCCCTCCCTGACGCTGACGAGGGGCAGGCGAAGAGTCAGGCGGCCCTCGCTCTGTGCCATGGCGGCGGGGGCGCCGCTGCTAAAAATTAATTTTAAGGGGGCTCACAGGGCTCATGCGGTCGTATATTACGTCCCTCGTGCTGCTGTGCGCCGGGGCGGCGCTCGTCGCCTTTGCCGTTGCCAACGCGCTGCTGCTCTACGCGTCTGAGGTCCCGAGGGCGTCTCTCAACATCACGTCGCCTCTCGGGCAGCTGAGAGTGCAGAACGCGCCGGACCCGTACTACCTGGGCGTCGGGATCCTGCGGGGGGTGCTGCTTCTCGCGATAGGCATCACGGGCGGGAAGCTGATAGACTCTGGCCTCGCCGAGCTGCGCGAGAGGAGGAGGGAGAGGGCCGTGAGCCACTACTACGAGCAGTACGCGTACTACCAGTACTGACGCGGGACGGGGGCCGTTGACAGGAGGCTCAGGCTACCCGCTCTTGGCCATGATATTATTATGCTGAGCCGGCCCTAAGAGTTTCTCGACGAGGCTCACGTACTCGCTGGCTCTCTCTATCAGCGGCCTGTGCTCGGGCTCCTCGCACTGCAGCCCGTAGAAACAGGCGCCGTGCAGCATGTCCCTCGCGTCTATAAAATATGCCGCCCACCTGCTGGCCTCCTCCTCGCCGAGACCGGCCCCCATGAGAACGCCCTTGACAAACTCGCGCCATGCCATCCCCTCCGGCTTGGCGGGAGTCCCGCGTGTTCTGAGCGCCAGGGCCGTCGTTGCGCTCCTAACGGCCGCCCACGCCTTCTCTGCCGCGTTTGGCAGGTCGCCGGCCTTTAACAGCTCGGCGGCCCTCCTCACGTAGCTTCTTGCCGCCTCTATGAGTTTCCTGCACTCAGAGTCCGCTCTCGCCTCGCGTTCCATGCGTGCTGCCTGTGGCATGTACCGGAGAGATGTACAGGCATATATCAGCTGCATCCCACCTGGCTCCTGAGACCGCGCGCGCCGCGAGCGCGAGACATCTGTCGTGCTTTACCAGGGCGCATGACGCCGCCTCGCCTCACAGCACGAGGTCGACCCTCCTCATAGCGCAGCCCGCGGCCCTCATAACTGCCGGCAGGCTGGCCAGGGACGTCGCGGCGTCTCCGAGTCTTGTCAGCTCAGCGAGTCTTGTTGCCGGCCCGCCCCCTCCTCAACCTCTCTCAAGCCCTCGGCCGGAAGGTATGAGTCCGTTCACGCCGCCGAGGTCTGCAACATCCGCCCTTCTACTTAGCGCGACGCGCATTTATCTCGCCCAGCAGGCTTTTCGCCGCTAGCCACACCGCATCTCTGGAGCCCAGCCTCGGCCTGAACCCCAGCGCCTTCAGCCTGTCTATCCTCAGCGCTATTCTCTTGACGTCTCCCGGCCAGCCTACGCCGTGTAGGACCGGCTTGTACACCTTCCTGACGTTCGCCAGCCCCATGGCCTCTATTACCTGGTCCGCCACCTCGTCGATGGTTATCCAGTCCTCGGAGGCCACGTTGTAAACGGCGTAAGCGTCGTCGGTCTTCTTCCAAGCCAGTAGCGTTGCCTCCACCGCGTCGTCGATGTGTATGAAGCTCCTGACCTGCCTGCCGTCGCCGAGAATCTCGAGCTCGCGCGGGTTTCTCGCCAGCTTGACGACAAAGTCGTAGACGACGCCGTGCCTGAGCCTCGGGCCGACGACGTTGGCGTACCTCAGCGCGACGGCCTTGAGGCCGTACAGCCTCGCGTACGCGTGTATCATGTGCTCGCAGGCGGCCTTGCTAGCGCCGTAGACGGAGACCGGTCTTAGCGGCGCGCTCTCGTCGACGGGTATCTCGTCCGGCTCGCCGTAGACGCTGCTCGAGGAGGCGAAGACGAGCTGTGTCACGCCGCTTTTCCTCATGGCCTCCAGTAGGTTGAACGTCGCAACGACGTTCTCGTTGAAGTGCATGTCAGGGCTGGTCGTGCTCACCCTCACCTCCGGGTTCGCCGCGAGGTGGAAGACAGCGTCCGCGCCGCGGACTGCCCTCCGGGCGTCTTGAGGGTTCTTGAGGTCGCCGACTATCACCTCGACGCCGCTGTGGCGCGCCAGGTTCTCCAGCCTGCCGCTGCTCAGGTTGTCTATCACTCTCACCTCGTAGCCCTCGGCCGCCAGCCTGTCGACGAGGTGGCTGCCCATGAAGCCCGCGCCGCCCGTCACGACGACAAGCCCGCCGCCCATCCCGCGGCCGCCCTCCCGGCTTAAATCAATTACTCTCAACCCCTCCGGGACTGGATTTCCCGCGGCCGGGCGGGCCTCCGGCCGCAAAGGCTTTTAGTCGCTGAGGCCCGGCCCGCGTGATACGCCACATAATGATGTCGACCAAGTACGTCAAGGCGCTGCTTGACGGGAGGAAGACAACGACCATAAGGCCCGGCGCGCTGCGGGTCGCCGGCAGGGTTTACATTCACAGCGGGGGCAGGATAGTTGCCGTCGCCGAGGTCGGGGATGTCGTTTACAAGCTGGTGTCCGAGCTAACGGACGGCGATGCCGTGGCCGACGGCTTCAGGGACAGGGGCGAGCTGATCTCGTTCCTAAAGAGGCAGTACCCGGGGCTGCGCGACGACGCGATAGTTACGATAATTCACTTCAGGAGCGTGCAGAGGGTCGACCTGCCAGAGGACGTGCACTACGGCGGGCTCTCGCCAGTCAAGGTTGCAAGGATGGCGCTGGCGAGACTGAGGCTTAGCAGACGCGAGCGCGAGATTTTAGAGGCAGTTGTCGAGACGGGGAGCGTGCGGAGAGCCGCCCTCAGGCTATTCGGCACGATTGACAAGCGGAGGGCTATACGGAGAGTGCTGAGGAGGGCCGCGAGGGCGCTCGGCAATGGAGGCACTGAGGGCAAGGCTTAGGGCGATTAAACTGCTCGGGGGGCTGCTCAGCGAGGGGGAAAGACAGGCAGCCGCGAGGGACCCGCACGCGAGGAGGCCGCCGAGACCGTGCGGCATGACCGTGCACACCGGCATTAACTGCCCGCTGGCGTGCGCCTACTGCTACATTTACGACATGGGCTTCTCCGGCGCCGTCAAGCCCTACCCGCTCACGCCGATCCAGCTGGCGTACGCGATTGCCGTAAACCCCTACGTCGCGATCGGCGCGTCGGGGACTCTTATTGCCGTCGGCTCGGTGACAGAGCCCTTCCTGCCGGAGACGAGAGAGCTGGCAGTGGGATACATGAGTGCAATTGCCGAGCACCTCGGGAATCCAATACAGGTATCGACAAAGATGCCGCCGCGCGAGCTGGCAGTCAACCAGAGAGTTGACGTTCTGGTGAGCATCACGGACGCCTCCGGCAGGCTGGAGCCTAGAGCGCCGAGACCCCTCGAGAGACTCGCCGCCGGCGCCGAGTTGATGAGGCGCGGCGCGAGCGTGACGCTGTTCGTGAGGCCGGTCGTGCCTGGAGTCACCGACAGAGAGATCTCTCGCCTTCTCTCTGTCGCGCGGGATCTCGGGTACAGTCGCGTGGTGTTCGGCACGTTGCGAGTCACCGAGAGAATAGCGAGGAGACTTGCCGCGTTTGGAGTTGACGTCACGCCTTACGTCAAGGAGCTGCATCCCAGGCGCCAGGTGCCGGTAAAGTACAGCAAGGCGGGGCTCGTCAAGCTGGCCAGAGACTGCGGCTTTGAGGTGCTCCCGTCGTCGTGCGCGTCAAACGTCACGGCCCACGGGCAGGCGTGCGCGCTGTGCGACTGGGGCCCCTGCGGGGACGTGAGGAGGCTGCGCCTTGACGTAGAGAGCGACGTGAGGGAGTACCTCGAGTGGCGCGGGTACAAGTCCGTCGAGGTTTACGTGAGGGGCCTCCGCATTCACATAAGGGGCAGAGTGGCGCGCGAGGACAGGGTGTTCGTAGAGCAGGCTACGAGACTCCGCGTGCTAGAGTCGCCACGCTAGAGCCTTCTGCATGTTCGCCGGCCAGGTGATGTAGGAGAGTCTTGCCGGCGCTCTGGAGGCCAGCGCCGTGAGCGCGGCAGCGGCGAGCTCCGGGCTCACTCTCACGTACTGGTCGACTGCGTCGAGAATCTGGGGATAGCCTGTCATCGGCGACGCGGTGTGCGCCAGGAATGCAACTATTGCGTCCGTGCCTAGGCCCCCCAGATCCAGAATCTCGGCGCGGACGGCAATGCCGTGACCCGGCGGCACGTAATACACAATCTCGATGTTGCCGAGGTGGCGCAAGTGGGGGTACTCACTAGACTCAAGCACGCGGGCGAAATTCTCGTTGAACTCGGCGAGCCTCTTGCAGAGCCTGTCCGCCCCGCGCGCGGCCCCTCCCTCGCGATTGCACGCCGGCCCCCTCTCGCACTCCGCGTAGTGTATTTCCGCCCACCGCGGCAAGACGTCCCGGAGCCTGCCGAGCGAGAAGTACTCGCCGGGCTTGAGCATGACGGAGGCCGCGACCTTGTCGTTCGCTGGCAGGCACCTCCCCGCGATCACTGACAGGTACCTCGACCTGACTCGCTTCGCGATGCCCACGATACTGGTCCTGCTGAGCTGCGCCGCGCGCAGCATCCTGTCCATCACGCGGTTCACCTCCTCGTACTTGCCGCCCCTCACTGCCAGGTTGTACGGGAGGGGGTGGAGCGCAATATCGCCGTCGACTATCAGCACGTCGAGCCTCTTAGAGCCCCTCAGCTTTGCGTCGAGGAGCCTGGTCGCCAGCCTCCTCTCGAGAATTGCCGAGAATCTCGACAAGTCGGCCTCCCTGCTGTCGCTGAAGTAAAGCGCGCCGGACACAAACTTGTCCTGCCCGCCGCCGGCGGTGCCAACGTAGCCGTACGCCACGACGGCAAAAACGCCGCCGACCAGCTCGAGCGGCGGCGAGGTGTACGACGAGTCTACAGCGTAAACGCCAAGCGCTCTAGGAGCGCCCGGAATGCGCGCGGCGCTCACGGCATTGCGCAGCGACGCTAGCTCGTCGAGCAGCGCCCCTAGCTGCGATATTCTCTCCGCGTGCCTCTCCACCTCGTACTGCAGGGAGACCATTAGGCCGGGCTCGATCCAGTAGTCAAGCGTTAGCCCCACGGAGCGCTGCGGCTGCGTAATTTAAGCCCAGCCCCGCACTCCCGCGCCGGGGGCGTGTATCCTGCAGGTAATACCCGGGCGCAGGCCCCTGTGACGGCCTAGACCTGCATTCTCAGGAACTCGCCCACCTCGGCCAGCAGCCTCTCGAGAGCCCTCCTCAACATCTCGGCCCCCCGCTCCGCCGACACCTCGCTCTCCCTCAGGCAGCCCACGACGCCAGACCTGGAAATCCTGTCCACCCGCATGTACCGCATCAGCCTTGCATCCCCCTCGCACGTCTCTACGACCCTGCCGGCGAGCCTGCCGCCGACAGCTAGATAAACGCTAGTCTCGTCGGATCCCGCGTGGTCGCGCGCCCCGATGTAGGCCCACAGATTCACGGGCATGACGCGAGGCCCCATCTCGTAATTGAGCTGTCTCGCGACCATGCTCACGGCGTCCCACGCGCCTCCGTGCCCCACAATCACGACAACTCTCAAGCACTTGTCCGCCGCGGACCTCAGCACGTCCCTAATGTACGGCACGAAGCTCTCGCAGCTCACGGAAATCGTCTGGGGGTACGAGGAGTGCTCGGCGCTGCACGTATAGTACACCGGCGGCAGGGGGACGCCCCCGAGTCTCTCCGCGACCTCCCTCGCGACGTGCTCGGCAATCTCGGCGTCAACAGTCGGCGGGAGGTGGGGTCCGTGCTGCTCGTAGGAGCCGACGGGGAGCGCGCAGAACACGAGGCGGGGGCGGGCCCCAATTTATGCTCTCGCGCCTGCCGTGTAAACTAAAGTTGACACGCGCAACGCTTAAAATAAACCGGTGTTTACTTGCGTGCACAAGATAGCGCTGCTGCGCCTCGCCGGCTATAGAGAGTGGACCGAGTCGCTGGGCCCCTGGCGCGAGCGCCTGATCCAGCTCACGCAGGCGCGCATTCATGCAGCGCTGTGGAGCGCCTTCACGGCAATTGGAGCGCTCCCCCACCACTTCCGCTATGACTACTTGATCGCGCTTGCAAACAACGTACGCGATGCCGCGATAAGGCGCGTCGCGCGCGCGGTCTCGATACACTCGCCAGTTGCCGTCGAGCTGTGCATCGGCAGGGGGGAGACGCCGCTGGGCGCGTACGCTAGCTGCGGCAGGGGCGGGGACCTGCGCGAGGAGGGAGAGGCGGTTGTCGCTCACGTGGACATAGCCGGCAGCACACGCGCGACCTCCAGCGACGGGCCGCTGAGCGTTTACCTCGAGGTGGTGGAGCTCATGGCGCGCCTCGGCGACGAGTGCAAGGAGGTGGGCTGCATGGTGTTCTACCTCGGCGGCGACAACATGATGGCATTCCTGCCGGACCCCGCGGCTGCTGGCGGGCTGCTCAGGCGCGCTGGGCTGCAGAGAGTGAGGGCGGGAGTCGGCGTGAGCGAGAGGCCCTACGACGCGTTCTCCAAGGCAACGCGCGCGCTGGACTACCTAAGGCGCGCGGGCAGGGAGGGAGTCAAGGTGGTGAAATGAGGCCGTACGTCTATCTCGTCTCAGCAATGACAGTTGACGGCAGGATTGCGAGCAAGACGGGATACTCGCGGCTCTCGTGCCCGCACGACTTGAGGAGGCTTCACGAAATGCGGGCGAGAGTCGACGCCGTGATAATCGGCGCGAACACCGCCATTATCGACAACCCGAGGCTCACCGTGAGGCACGCACCGGGGAGGAATCCAGCGCGCGTGCTTATAGACGGCGCGCTGAGGGTCCCGACGGCGCTGCGGCTCTTCGACTCGTCAGCGCCTACAATTGTCTTCACCACAAGGCGCGCGCCCGAGGAGAGGGTGAGAGAGCTGAGAGGGCGGGGGGTCGAGGTCGTAATTGCCGGCGACGAGCTCGTGGACCCGCGCCATGTCCTCCGCGAGCTCTACGCGCGCGGCATGAGGAGCGTGATGGTAGAGGGGGGCGGGAGGACGAACTGGGAGTTCCTGAGCAGGTGTCTCGTCGACGAGATCGTGGTGACCGTAACGCCGTACGTGCTCGGCCGCGGGGTCTCCCTAGTCGAGGGCGACGGGTACCCGACCGTCGGCGACGCGCCTTTCTCGCTGGAGCTCCTGTCGGTAGTGCTGTGCGAGTGCGGCGGCGAGGCCGTGCTCACGTACAGAGTCAGATGCAGGGAGGGGGCGTGAGCGCGGTGCGCGAGGCGGTGAGGGCGCTGAGGGAGGGCAGGCTAGTAATGCTGTACGACGGCGACGAGAGGGAGGCGGAAGTGGACTTCGTCGTGAGGGCAGACGCGGTGACGCCGGGTCTCGTCCGCTGGCTGAGGAAGAACGCTGGAGGCCTTCTGTGCTTTGCCACGACGAGGGAGGTCGGCAGGGCGCTCGGTCTCGAGCTCCTCAGCGAGGTCTACAGCAGGAGAGGGTTCAAGACGAGGGCGCCGTACGGCGACGACCCGGCATTCATGGGATACGTGAACCACGCAGGGGTGAGGACGGGGGTCAGAGACGCCGACAAGGCGCTGACGATCAGAGAGCTCGCGAGAGTAGTGGGGCTGGCCTTGAGGGACCCGGAGGCCGCGCGCCGCGAGTTTGCCGAGAACTTCTACATGCCGGGCCACGTACCGGTGCTCGGCGGGCGCGTCGGCGAGCGGTGGGGGCACACGGAGCTTTCGCTCACGCTGGCCGGGATGGCGGGGCTCCCGCCGGCGCTTGCGATTATAGAGGTGCTGGGGGACTACACCGAGGCAATGCCGCTTGCCGACGCGAGAGAGCTGGCGTCGAGCCTCGGCGTGCCGCTAGTCACGGCCTGGGAGATCCGGGCGCTGCCAGGCAGGCAGCTTTAATGCGGCGGGCGTCGTGGCGGTTGTGATGACATATCCCCTTGCCGACGCTAGATGACGCTCGCCCCTCAGCTGACGGCGCCTGCCCGCCACTCTACATCTTGACCGCGCGCCTTGCAGGCCCTCATTTAGCGCCACACCGACGAGGATGCCCAGCGGTCAGCTGCCCGGAGGCGCACTGCCGAGCGGTGACGAGCCCAGGCCCGGCTAGCCCCTCGGCCCCGCCTCCACCCTCACTCTCTAGGGTCTCTGCTCAAGCAGCGCTTGGCCGTGCGACAGTCTCCTGCCCCCTGAGGCTGCGGAGCAGCCACGCCACAGCCTGCGGCTTCTGTTACTTAAAGCCGGCCAGTCCAGGCGTGCTCGCGCCTCTGAGCAGGCAGTGGCAGAGGCTCCCGAGATGGAGGCGCCTTCATATTGATGCCTGCTACACTCCTCATGCTCTGCCGCGAGCCAGGCACTCCCGCTCGCATGGAGATTTTTGGTCGGGCAGTTTCGCGAGAATCCTGAGGGTCGCATTTTCAGGTATCGCGCAACTGCAAGCCGCAGCGCTGGCCGCGCGGGGAGCGGCGTCATGTCGTAACGGAGCGCGCGCTTGCTGCTCCGGCTTGAAACGCCTTCCAGTGATCGGCAAGCGCGTCGGCAGTGCAGCCGCGCGGTCTCCGGGCAGCTTGTGGACTGCATTTGGGCCGACCGCCGGAACTTTCCGGCTCACTCTCGGACAAAGCGCGCCGTCCTTAGAGGCACTGCTTTACAGAGTTGAGGTTCGGCGGATAGTTGGCGCCCCGGCCGGGATTTTTAGGCGGGTTCTCCCCTGAACCCGGGTCACGGGCTCGACAGGCCCGCCTCAGGGTGGGCCAGCCACCTCACCATCCTGGCCGGACTAGACTACCGGGGCCTGCGGCCTCACTCTTTAGAGTTTATAAGAATTTTTCCCGCGACAGAGTTCTTGCAGGATTTCCCAACTGCTTAAGAGGTGCCGGGCTGGGGCTCGGCCAGCGCGCCGGCATTACGTACAGGAGCGTGAATAATAAAATATATCATGGAGGTGCGCCTTTAGCGCACATGATAAGAGTCGGCGTTGTCGGCTACGGGACGATAGGCAAGCGCGTGGCCGACGCAATAGCGGCACAGGACGACATGAAGATAGTCGGCGTGCTGAAGACCAAGCCGGACTACGGCGCGATGCTTGCGCTGCGCCGGGGCTTCCCGGTCTACACACTGCCAGAGAGAGTTGACGAGTTCAGGAAGGCAGGGGTGGAGCCTGCCGGCACCATAGAGGACTTGATAAAGGCTTCTGACGTGATAGTCGACGCGTCGCCCGAGGACGTGGGGCGCGAGAACAAGGAGAAGTACTACCAGAAGTACGGCAAGCCGGTGATATTCCAGGGCGGCGAGGAGGCCGACGTCGCGGAGGTCAGCTTCAACGCGCTGGCCAATTACGAGGAGGCCAGGGGGAGGCGTTACGTGAGGGTCGTGAGCTGCAACACGACAGGCATAATCCGGGCGCTCACCGCGCTCAGGCTCAACGGCATTGGCGTGAGGAAGGCCAGGGTCTTTATAGTCAGGAGAGGGGCGGATCCGAAGGAGTTCAAGAGAGGGCCCATCAATGACGTCGTGCCGAACCCCGTCACGGTGCCGAGCCACCACGGGCCTGACGTTAAGACTGTGCTGAGGGATGTTGATATTGTAACCGTGGCCGTTGCCGTTCCCGTAACGATAATGCACATGCACATGGCTTACTTTGAGCTCGACTCGCCTCACTCGAGAGATGCAGTCATAGAGGCAATAGCCAGAACGCCGCGCGTGTACATAGCAGAGGCAGGCCGCGGGCTGCAGAGTCTCGCGCAGATTATAGAGCTTGCCAGAGATCTCGGCAGGGCCCGCGGCGACTTCCCGGAGATTGCCGTGTTCGGGGACTCGATAACCGTCAGCGGCAGCGAGCTCTACATGATGTACGGAGTCCACCAGGAGTCGATAGTCGTTCCAGAGAACGTCGATGCGGTCAGGGCAGTTCTCGGCGCGCTGCCTAAGTGGGCCTCGATAGAGAAGACGGACAGGTCGCTCGGGCTGCTCGCGGAGGGCAAGAGGTACGGGCAGCTGGCGCCCCGGCCGTAAGTTTTATAGAGGCGTCCTGCAGAATACACGTGCGCGAGGAGCCATTTTACGAGCTCGCGTACCGCTTCAGGAGGATACTAGTGCCGGTATGCCAGCTAGGCGCCGCGAGGCTCAGGGAGCTGCTCAGCGTTGCTGCAGACTTCGGCGAGAGGTACGGGGCCAGCGCGGTGTTCCTCTACGTGACGCAGAGCGAGAGCGATCCCTCAATTGAGGAGCTGAAGAGGGCAATCGGCGAGTACATGAGCAAGCGGGGGGTCAAGCACGAGTTCAAGATCAGGAAGCTCGGCGAGGGGGAGACCGTGGCCTCAGAAATTGTAAAGGAGCTGTCGGAGGGCGGCTACGACATGGTGATCCTCGCGTCGCGCGGCTACTACGGCGCGTCGGCGCTGCTGTACAGCAGCACGTCCGTAGCCGTGGCCATTGCAGCGAACACGTCAGTTTTAATCCTGAGATAGAGCCGCGCGTGGGCGCGCAGACGCTCAGAGTCGGGACCAGGGCTTGCATTTCGGCCGCGCACTACATAAAGAATTACGCAGGCAAGTGCGCCGGCCTCCACGGCCACAACTACGTGGTTGAGGCTATCGTCGAGGGGCGCCCTGACGAGCGGGGCATGGTCGTCGACTTCGTCGAGCTCAAGAGACTGCTCGCCGAGGTGCTCAGCGCGTACGACCACAAGGTGCTGAACGACGTGCTCGGGACGCAGAATGCAACAGCAGAGGCGCTGGCGCTAGACATTGCGAGGAGGCTCAGGGAGAGGCTACCAGAGGGTCTGCGCCTGAGGCTCGTGAGAGTCTACGAGACGCAAGACACGTGGGTCGAGGTGCAGGAGAGCCCGGAATGAGCCCGGCGAGCTGGAAGTTCCGGCGTACTCCCCGCGACGCAGAACCTCTGCGGGTAGACCCTGGGGCGCCGAGTACTGCGCGCCGGTCATTTAAACGGCCGGCATGAGCCTAGCACGCGGCGGCCCCCTGACGCGCGGGGGCCGCGCCTGCCTGCAGCGTGCCTCTCTTTTAAAAGTGCGGTGCCGTGAGCTGCAGCGCAGTGAAGAGCCGGTGGCCGGCCATGCGCGCGACGGCACTCTCGGCAGGTCCGGAGCGCGCGATAAGGTGATGACCCAGGCTGTGCCGACGCGTGAGGTGAACGACCTCCGCTGAGCGGCAAAGCTAAATTAATAACGCGCGCAACAAGCCTGCATGGCGCCCAGCGCAAGGGCCGCGCTCGTGCTGATCGCGCTTGCCCTGGCCGCCACAGTCCCCGCCGCAGTCTGGCAGGTACAGGTCGTTAAGACAGCCACCGCAGTCATAAATGCGCTTGCTGTCGGGCCGCAGGGCGGCGCCGTCTTGCCCATTGTCGTGACGGTCATCACGCCGGGGGACGGGCACGCGTACGTTGCCGGAGTGCCCGAGACGGGGCAGGGCTTCGGGCCCTCGGCTCAGATCGCGCTGTACGTCGCGGCGAGGCTCTCCGGCGCGCACTACAAGAACTACACCGCGCTGCTGAGAGTGATGTCGAGCGAGGTCCAGGTCGGGGGGCCGTCGGCCAGTGGCTACGTCGCGGCGGCGCTCTTCGCGCTCATGAACGGGCTCCCGCTAAGGAACACCACGGCTCTGACGGGAATAATACTGCCCGACGGGCTTATAGGGCCGGTCGGCGGCGTCCAGCAGAAAGTCGAGGCGGCGGCGCGACACGGCATCAGCACGGTGCTCGTGCCGCTGGGAGAGGCGCCGCGATTCGGCGCGGGGGCCAGAGTAGTCGAGGTCGGGACGGTTGAGGAGGCAATTTACTACCTGACCGGCGTCAAGGTTGAGCCGGCGCGGCGGGGCGAGGTAGACGAGAGCGCGTTCCGCGAGATCTCGAGAGATCTGTTCTACGCCGTCTACGAGATTTACAACGAGACTGTCAGGGGCGACTACGTGGACAGAGGCGAGATAGCCAGATTAAAGTCGCGGGGAATGTACTACACGGCTGCATCCTTGCTGTACCAGGGAATAGCCAAGTACCTCAGCGACGTAGTCAGCTGGTCCTGGGGCTCCTACAGGGCACTCTACTCGAGGGCGTTAAGCACGGCCAGAGAGGCCGAGTCGGAGCTCTCGCGGATCCCCGTTACGGTTAATAACGTCGATCTCGTAATTGCGAGCTACTCGCGCGTGTACGAGGTGTACATAAGGGCGAACTCAACATCGCCGCAGCCGCACTTGATGTACGCCAGAGCCATTACCCTCAAGCCGTGGATTGATGAGGCGCGCAGGATGGCCCGCGGGCGCGTGATAGACGAGCGCGAGCTCTCCGAGATCGCGAGGATGTACCTGGATTACGCCAAGGCAATGCACGCGTACCTCGAGACGACATACGGCGCAGTGAGCGGCGAGCTCAGCGAGTCGCTGAGCACGGCCGTGCAGGTGGCCGAGAGGCTTTACGCCAGCGGTCACTATCTGGCCTCGATAGCTAACTCAATAGACGTGATAGCTATGTCTGCGGCGGCTCTAATGTCGCCGGCCTCTGAAAAATATCTCGCCATTGCCAGAGACCGGGCTCTGGAGAACATGGGGCGGGCCTCTCAGTGCGGTTACACGAACACGCTCCCCCTTAGCTATTTACAGTTCGGGGACTACTTCTCCGGCGCGGGGCGGCGCTCCGAGGCGCTGACTTACTACATCACGGCGTCCATTTACTCCACGGCGTTCGGGGATATAGTGTGCAGGGAGGGCTCGCAGGTAGTGCTGCAGGAGATGCCGGAGCCGGCAGCGCGCGAGAGCGCGGCGCATCGCGGCGTGGTGCGTGCGGGGGAGGGCTCGTGGGCGCCGCTCCTCGTGGCAGTGCCGCTGGCTGCGCTGATAGTTCTGCTGTTGTTGCTCAAACGATAATTACCTCGCTCCCTCCAGCGCGCCTGCCCCTCTTTCTCTTTCCTCTGCGCCCCGGGAGTAATAGCAGCGCCGCGAGCGCAAGCGGCGTCAAGTACTCCCAGTACGGGGCGTAGACGTAAAAGAGCGAGATAATTTTCTCTGTAACGTCGCCGCTCACCGTCGCAACAGGCACGAGCACCAACACGAGCCCGGCCACTGCAAGCGCCGCCAGCGCTCTATCGCGTACCCTCCTCAGCGCCAGGGAGGTTATAACAGCGATGGTTATTATGGCCGCGAGCTCTAGCATTGCGCCTGCCTGTAAACGGATTATTATACTCAGAAGTTATTTTCAGCGTCAAGTATATATTTCCTGCCGCCGCCCGCGCGGCCAGATCGCCATGGCTCCTGTCAGCGCACTCCCGGCGGACATCTCACGCCCGCGCCTCACAACGCCGCGGGCATAAAATAACGAGCGAGCAGTGCGGGACCTCACGTGGAGACCGCCGCGCGGGGCCGCAGGGTTTTCGTGCTCGGCCGCGAAGTGCCCCAAGTTGGAACGCTGGCGTTCGGGATAGTCGACAGGGGCACTAACGTGATTGAGGTCAGGCCCACTACCATGTGCGCACTCTCTTGCATCTTTTGCTCTGTCAACGCGGGGCCGCGCTCACGGCTGAGGTGGGCTGAGTACGTCGTAGAGCCAGACGCGCTGCTGGCCGCGCTCGAGGAGGTCGTGAGATTCAAGGGCGTAGACAACGTGGAGGTCCACATTGACGGGATGGGAGATCCCGGGCATTACCCAGAGCTCGCCGAGCTCGTTAAGGGAGCCAAGTCAATCAGGGGAGTCTCCGTGGTATCAATGCAGACGCGGCTCTACATGCTCGACGAGAGAAAGATAAAGGAGCTGGCGGGCGCGGGACTCGACAGGCTGAACGTCAGCATAGATGCGCTCGACGCCGAGCTTGCAAGAAAGCTGGCGGGCGCGGAGTGGTACGACATTAGTAGGGTGCTGCAGCTGGTGAGGGTCGCGCTGGAGTCCGGGATTAACATAGTTGTGAGCCCCGTGTGGGTTCCGGGTCTTAACGACGGCGAGATGCCGAAGATCGTGAAGTGGGCCGTCGAGTGCGGCGTCGGCAGGGGGGTGCTGACGCCGGTAGTCATACAGAAGTACGTCCCGCACAAGAGGGGCAGGCGCGTCAGAGTGAGGCCGATGACGTGGGGCGAGTTCTGGCGCCGGCTTAGGGAAATGGAGCGGGAGCTCGGAGTGCCGCTGATACCGAGGCCGGGCGAATATAACATACACAAAGCGCCGGAAATCCCTAAGCCGTTCAGAGTCGGCGACGTCGTCACCGTGGAGCTTGTCGCGAGAGGGATTTTCAGGGGGGAGCTGCTGGGCGTGCCAGCGGCGCGCAGAGGCACGGCGCTGCTCGACAGGACCTTCACCGTGATCTACGGGCCGAGGGCCTCCGACGGGCTAGTGGGGCGCAGGGCGAGAGTTGTGGTCGTCGAGAACAAGCATAACATATACATCGCGAGGCCGCTTAGGTAGCCGGCTGCCCCTGCCGCCCAGCTCTCAGCGCGCTGGAGAGTCTGAGCGAGAAGGCCCTCACTCCCAGCCTCCGCAGGCTCTCGGCAACGTCCAGGCTGAGGCCGCCGCCGTAGCAGTACAGCACGTACGTCTTGTCCCGCCCGAGTTTGTCCACCAGAGCGGGCACGTCGCCAGGCTCCGCCCTCAGCGCGCCCGGCACGTGCCACCTCCTGTAGGACTCCTCGTCCCTGAGGTCTACAACCACGGCTCCCGGCGGTATCTCGTCTATCTCTAGCTCCTGTGGCGCGAGACTGCCGATATAGCTATCGAGCTCGCTCTTCCTCAAGAGCCTCGCCGACGCCACCACCTCGCGCACTGCATCGTGAACTGCCAGGTCTATCCTCTCGACCTCCTCCCGCGATGCCCACTTCCTCGGCCTCCTGCTGAACATGGCGCAGTACTCCGGCATGTCCTTCGACAGCTCGTACGTGCCTATGCGTCTGGCCAGCCTCACGATCTCCTCCTTGTCCATTCCTATCAGGGGTCTCAGCAGCGGCATATCGAGCCCGCGCTCGAGCGCGGCCAGGGCGCCCAGCGTCTGCGACGAGACTTGCCCGAGGGACTCGCCGGTGACTATTGCCAGCGCGCCCAGAGACCTGGCGAGCTCCCGCGCGGCTAAGTAGAGCGCGCGCTTGAATGCTATGCTCCACAGTCTCTCGTGCACGCCCCTCATTACTGCCCGCGCTACCGGCGCGCAGTCCGATACCGCGACGCGTGCGTCGTAGCCGTACGACCAGGAGAGGAGCGCCCTTATCGCCTCAAGCGCGCGCTTCAGCGCGAGAGTGCCCCCGAGATTGCAGTAAAACACGTCAGCGTAGGCCCCCCGCCTCATGATCAGCCACGCGGCGACCGGCGAGTCTATGCCCCCGGAGACTAGCGCCAGCACCCTCCCCTCTGAGCCGAGCGGGAGGCCGCCCGGCCCCTCAATCACCTCGGTGTAGAGGAATGCCCTGTTGTTGCGTATCTCTATGAAGAGCTCGACGTCTGGGCTCTCCAGGTCCACCTTCCCGCCGGCACTGACAAGCGCCGAGCCAACGGCCCTGGCGGCATCGAGCGAGGTGAAGTCGTGCCTGCCCACTCTGCGCACCCTCACGGCGAATTTCCTGCCCGCCACGAGCCCGGACCAGTGCCTCACGGCAGCGTCGACCACCTCCTCGAGCCGCTGGAACGTGAGCTCGCGCGCGGGGCTCACCGACGTCACGCCGAACATCCTGCACAGCACGCGCTTCAGGCACTCGACGTCGCCGCGCGCGTACACCCTCCCCGGCTCTCTCTCAAACTCGGCGCCGCCGCACTCCCTAGCTGCCTCTCTCGCCGCCCTGAGCAGCAGCCTCTCCATCCTCGCGCGCGTCGCGCCTCTCTTCACTGTCAGCTCCCCGACGCGCAATATCACCACATGCCCCGCGGTGCAGCCTGCCGCGCTGCTGGCACGCGCGCTGTCTCCTGCAGCCTCTCGGGGTCTGGCAGTTCCGCGGGGCACCTGCTGCTCTGCACGGGCTCCCGGCGGGCTCACTCATTGGAATTGCGGCACGCCTTTTTAACCACAACTATGCCTTTCAATCCTTCTTTTGAGATTCCGGGCCCTCTCGGCGGGCCTCCCCGCGCCCTTTTAAGCATTCCCGCCCCGACACGCGCCGGCGCTCTCTAAACTGGGCGCCCGCCAGAGCCCGGCGGCAGGGCAGACCGCCTAGATGTGTAAAGCGCACGACGCTTGAAGGCGCGGGAAAAGGTCGAGAGGCCGAGCTCCTCGTCCCTGAAGGCCCCTCTAAGAAGCTTCCGAACAGGAAGGCAAGGGCGACTCTCTCCTCCCCCCTCAGCGTCTCGGCTAGCCTCCTCGCAACCCCCTCCCGCTCGCCGGGCCCGAGCTCAAACCACCTGAGCACGCACTGCAGCCACGAACCGCTTAAGTGTGTCGAGGCCCCCGATACTAACAACCACGCCCCTCACGCTCCAGGCGGCCCGACGCCAGCTGACGCTGATGCCGGGAATCTCGGCGTTGTGCCTTTTTTATACCTGCCGCGGTGTGCAGACATGTGGCTCGTGCCGCTCAGCATGGGTCTCGGGGCCGTGAGGAGGGCTTACAGTACAGCCCGGGAGCTCGCGAGAAAGGTGGAGGGCAGGCTGGAGCTAATACAGCCTAAGCACGTGTACGTCAAGGACGCCGAGAAGTTCGGCTACACGCTGCAGATCGGCAGGATAACCGTGAACCTGCCGCCGGCCGGCATTATGGTGCTCTGGGGCTTTTACAACGCTGACGAGTACCTGGACTTTGTGCGCTTTGTAAATAACGGCAGGGTGCACGAGTGGTTCGTGCACCCAATTGCCTACTACCCGGAGCGCGTTGGCGTCTGGCTTGAGGAGCCGCTGATACTCAGGGGCGTCGTTCACGTGGACGTCCACGCAACGTCGACAGAGGGCCGCGACAGAGTCTACGGGTGGCCCCTGGGCTACGTGATATCGCCGGCGAGGCCGCCGCAGGAGGTGACTGTGCCGCGGCGCACGCCGCGGAGAAAGAGAGCTGAGGAGAGGGCAGAGGCCGGGGTCTCGCAGAAGGCTGGGGAGGCCAAGGAGGCGGGGAGGGGCGGGGAGGGTGGCGGCTAGCCTAATACCGGCAGTGACCTACATCCGCGTCTCGACGGAGGGGCAGGATCCCGAGAACCAGCGTGCCTTCCTCGAGAGGTGGGCGGCCGAGAGGGGCATGCAGATCGTGAGGCACTACATTGACGCTGGCGTCTCCGGCGCCACCGAGCCTTGGGAGAGGCCCGCGTTCAGGCAGCTGCTGGCAGAGGCGGGCAGGCTCGAGCCGAGGCCCAGGGCCCTCCTGGTGTACGAGATCTCAAGGCTCGTGCGCTCGTTTCAGGAGCTGTTCACGCTCCTGGATCTCGTGGAGGGGAGGCTCGGGCTCGTCGTGATCTCCGCCTCGGAGAGAGAGCAGGCCCTGCAGAGTCTCGACGGCGTGTACCGGCAGTTCCTGAGGGCCGTTCTCGCCTTCGTGGCGACAATGGAGAGAGAGTTCACGCGCCAGAGGACTAAGGCCGCGCTGGAGAGGGCGCGGGCGGCCGGCAAGCTGTGGAACGTCGCGGAGAGAGTCGGCGAGGGCGTCGCGAGGAGGGCGGCGGAGATGTACCTGTCGGGGGCCTCCCTCAGGGAGGTGGCCAGGGCGTTTGGAATGTCGCTGTACGAGGTGAGGCGGGTGCTCTCGGCGGCGGGGGCCTACAGGCCGGGCGAGTACACGTGCCCGCGCTGCTTCTCAAGGCTGAGAGTAGTGGAGCGGTCCGTCAGGCTCCAGCCCGGGAGGCACGCCGTCGTCGAGAGGCTCTACTGCAAGAACTGCGGCTACGACGAGACGAGGGAGCTCTCTCCTGCCGCCGGCAGCTCCGCGTAAGGCACGCGCTAGCGGCACGGTCACAGGCTCTTCAGCCTCTCGAGGACCCTGTCGAGATACCTCAATCTGCCCACAACGGCGAGCCTCAGCCTTCTGCTGCCGCGCCGCACCTCGAATCTCGTGCCGCTGCCCGCCACTCTACCGTCGCAGACCAGCACAGAGCTATCCGCTGTCTCTACGACAACGCTGTCTGACGCCAGAACGAGAGGCCTCAAGTATAGCGTGAACGGCGCGGCGAACGAAACGACAATGACGTCCGCGCGGTAGTCAACGGCGGGCCCGAGGGCCGATACCGCGTAGCCGAGAGCCCCTTGAGGCGTCGAGACGATCACGCCGTCTGCCCTCCCGGCGAGCTCTCCCTCGTCTGTAACAAGCCTGAATCTCAGCGGCCTGCCTGGCTCAGTCCGGTGTATCAAGACCTCGTTGAGGGCCGTGCACTCGCCGCACGCCAGAGTCGGGAGCTCTACAACCCTGTAGTTCCCGCTCGCAATGGAGCCCACAATCTCGTCCAGCGGCGTCCCGGGGCTCGCGCTCCTGTAGAAGTTCACGCTGCCCATCCCGAGGTGCACGACAACCGCGTCGAGCACGCACGGAAACTCTCTGATTGCATAGAGCAGCGTTCCGTCCCCGCCCAGAATGAAGACGTGAGAGAATTCTTCGTCGCAGCTCAAGTCGACCGCGCCGAGTCTTCTCTTAAGCTCCTCGGCAGCGCCTTTCAAGTCCGGCCTGTAATAGACGGCAAACACGTTCGCAATTCCCCGAGATTAAATTGGAGGTGCCGCCCAATCGCGCGGCGCGCCCCGCGGCTCGCCGCGCCTGTCGAGACGGGGCTGCAGCGAGCGCGCATTATGCCTCAACAATGCATAAATACTGGGTTATATTTCTGGGCATGTTAATACAGCGGCGCGTCCGCCCGGTATACCCGTTCCCGGCAATTGTGGGCATGGAGGACGCGAAGCTCGCGCTGATGGTCGCCGCGGTTAACCCCTCTGTGGGCGGCGTGCTGCTCCGCGGCGACAAGGGAACCGGGAAGACGACGCTTGTCAGGTCATTCGCCGACGTGCTGCCGGAGGAGGAGGTCGTGGCGGGATGCCCGTTCAACTGCCACCCGGACGACCCGCGGCTCATGTGCGACGCGTGCTACGAGAGGTGGTCGCGGGGCGAGCCGCTCTCGCGGGCAAAGAGAAAAATGAGAGTGGTCGACCTCCCGCTCTCAATCACTGTCGACAGGCTGGTGGGCACCCTGGACATAAAGCGGGCTCTTAAGGAGGGAATCCGGGCGCTGCAGCCCGGGCTGCTTGCAGAGGCCAACCGCAACATACTGTACATCGACGAGGTGAACCTCCTCGACGACTACGTAATTGACGTGCTGCTCGACGCCGCCGCCTACGGCTGGAACATAATAGAGAGGGAGGGCGTATCGATCAAGCACCCCGCCCGCTTCATTCTCGTCGGCTCGATGAACCCGGAGGAGGGAGAGCTCAGGCCGCAGCTCCTCGACAGATTCGGCCTCGTGGTCGACATCGAGGCGCCGAAGGACCCCGAGATAAGGGCGGAGATCGTCAGGCGGGTTGAGGAGTACGAGGCGGATCCCTTCGCGTTCTACGAGAAGTGGAGGCCGAAGGTAGAGGAGATCAGAGAGAGAATAGTGAGGGCCAGGGAGCTCGTCGGCAAGGTCGTAATCCCCGACGACATGCTGAGATTCCTCGCCGAGACCGTCGTCAAGATGAACGTGAGGACTAGCAGGGCCGAGATCATTACGGCCAGGGCGGCGAGAGCTATAGCGTCCCTCGACGGCAGGACCCGCGTGACGGCTGAGGACCTCAAGAAGGCAATGGAGCTGGCGCTGAAGCATAGGATAAAGAGCAGGCCGCTAGAGAGGCCGCCCCCTCCGCCCCCTCCTCCCCTTAACGTGCTGTCGATGATATGGAGGGGGCACAGGAGGGGGGAGGGCCTGAGCGGTAGGGAGCGCGGGGAGGGCGAGCAGAGGGAGGCGCCGGAGAGGAGGAGGGGGCAGGGGAGGGGCGACCCCCCGCTGGCCAGCCCGCACAAGCACGACTCGGGCGTGGGCCAGATTCTCGACGTCGAGCGCGCGCTCGGGCTCGAGAGGAGCAAGACGCCTGAGATGCCGCGGGGGCTGAGGTCGAGGCACTCGTGGAGGAGGGTTGTTGGGGGGCACGTCGGGATTCCGTACATGGCCGTTCCCGGCACCGGCGACGACGTGGACATAGCCGCGACGATCACGCACGCAGCGCTGAAGAGGCCCGGAGGGCCGCTGGAGATAGCCGACGACGACCTGATGGTGCGGGTCAGGAGGGCGAGGGCGCCGCGCGTGATGTTAATACTGCTGGACACGAGCGGCAGCATGGGATTCGCCAGGAGGATAGGCGTGGCCAAGGGCCTCGTGTACAGGCTGGCCGAGGAGGCGTACGTGAAGCGGAGCTACATCGCGCTCGCGGCGTTCCGGGGGGACGGCATTGACTACTTCCACCCGCCGACGCGCCACTACGAGAGGATAGTGGAGGAGCTCTCGAGGCTCCCGCACGGCGGCTCGACCCCCCTCTCCGCCGCGCTAAAGTTCGCAATAGACTTCATATCGAGGCTCAAGCTCAAGCTGAGGGGCGACTACTGGGTCTACCTAATCACCGACGGCAAGGCCAACGTCCCGCTGCGCGATAACATAAGGGAGGAGGTGGCAGAGCTCGCGGCGGGGCTCTCGAAGCTTGCCAAGCTCGTCGTGTACGACGCAAGTCCCGGCTCGCTCTACCCGGGAGTGTCGTACATAGGCGTGCTCGCGCAGTACGCCCATTCTGTCGAGAGAGTCTAGCCGGCGGCCGTCACCTGGCGCGCCTCTCAGACGGCCTCAGCCTGCCCGGCGGCTCTCCCCTGAATCTCCACAGCCCCCTCCCGAACGACTCCACGGCTATCTCCAGCTCCTCGGCCAGCATGTCGCTTATTAGGGGCTCGTCGGCCAGCGACGACACGAGAAGGTCTGTCAAGACCTCCTTAGACTCTGCGTCGCCGGCAATCACCTTGACGAGTGCCGCGCGCGGGTAGAACCAGACCCTGAGGGGGCCTCCTGCCGTCTCTACAACTAGTTCTCTCGACTCGTCGGAGGGCGGCCACAGGCCGAGCGCCCTGGCAGTGCTAATCGGGAAGCAGCTGCGGGGTCGGCGCCTCGAGGCCGCTGTTGAGCAGCGCCACTTCCTCCACCGACCTCCCCCCGGCCCTTATCCTCACTCTCAGCCTGATGGCCACTGAGAGCCGCCTTAATCCTGCCGATATAAGCGAAGGCCTTCGGCGCGATCCTGCCCATTCTCACTCTCCCCGCCACGCGCTGCCCGGCGCCGGGCTTAATAGCTGTGAGGCCGCCTTAGTACATGTATGCGTTACCGCGCGTCAATGCTTTAATACATTCACGTATTTAGCAGTATGTCATCAAGAGTCCTCGCCGCGCTGCTGACGCTGCTGCTCGCGCCGCTGGCGTGCGCGAGCGCAGTCGCGGTGCAGCTGAGAGTCCCCCACGGCGCTGCCGGAGATGTCGTGCACGTGCAGCCCAACGCGACGCTGGGCGGCATTGTCGCCGTGGAGTCGCGGCAGGACGGGGCCCTGCACTGCCGCGCGAGGCTCGTCTGTCATAACTGCACCGTGTCGCCGGAGGAGTTCACTGCCGTGCTGAGGCTGAGGCACGACGCGAGGGCAGTTCCCGTCGAGGTCAGGCTCGGCGGCAGTACCGCCGAGCTGCGCGCGGTGGTCGAGTGCAACGGCAGTGCCGCCGTCGCGAGGAAGCTCTTCATTCCGAGAGCCGAGTGGAGAGTCGGCGTCGAGGTCGTGGCTCCCTCAGACATATTCTGCTCCTTTGACCAGAGGTACGAGCCGTATACATTTATCGTGAGGCCCAGCTACGTGCCCGAGCTAATCCGGCTCATCACTCAGGAGTCGCGGGCGGGCGGGCATCCTGACCTGATAGGGCTCGTGTGCATAAGGGTCAACAGCACGGCAGGGCTCAAGTACACGGCAGTATTGATGTTCGCGAGGCCTGACGGCTCCCCGGCGCCCATCTCGACCCAGTCGCTGCTCCTACACCCCGAGCTGCCGCAGCAGCACGGGACTGCCGTCGTGCCGGACATCGAGGGCTATCAAGTCGTGCCGCTGTTTTACCCCGGACACGCCGAGCAGGCGGCCGGCAGGTACAGAGTGACCCTCCTCCTGATACCGCAAGGCGGCTCGAGGCCCGTCTACAACACAACGTTCTACATCACCGTGATATCGACGCGGGGAGAGGCAGTGGCGCTGGCAGCGTTCTCCGCCTTTGTTGCAATTCCCGCGATGGTCTACCTCCTGTTCCGCTTCGCCAGGAGGGCCACGCTCGGCGACCTGGCCTTCGCGGCGCTCATGGCCCCGTTGCTCTTCGTGACCGTATACATACCTGGCAGTGTGGCGCGCGGCATCGGAGCGTTTCTCGGCCCGTTCGACTGGCTCGTGTACGGCATTCTCTTCGACACCGTCGAGTTCGCCCTGCTCGCAATTGCCGTCACGCTCAGGCCGAAGCCCGGCGTGTTGACGGCAATATTCTTCTTCCGCTGGCTGCTAAGCGTGCTTTACTTCGGCAGGGCCAGCGTGATATCCGCGCTCTGGCTGGCCACGTCGGCGCTCTTTTACGAGGGCGCGCTGTACCTATCCGGCGCCACCCGGGGGAGGCCGACCTTCGCGCGGGTCGCCGTCCCTCTGGTGCTCGGAGGGGCCTTTGACAGATATGTCGACATGGTCATGTACATGGCCCTGTACAGGCTGTACTACGCCGGCTGGTACCTCCTGAGCTACGTGATCGGGACATCTGTCTACTCGGCGCTCGGGGCCCTGCTCGGGAGGCAGTACGCGAGGGTCGTGAGGGGGGCGCTCCATGAGTGAGGTGGCCCTCAGGAAGGTCAGGGTGGTCTACCCGGGAGGCGTTGTGGGGCTTGAGGTTGACCGGCTCGAGATCGGGGGCCCTGGCCTCTTCCTAATTGCCGGGAGGTCGGGCTCGGGGAAGTCCACGCTCGGCAAGGTGATCGCCGGGGTGATACCGAGGGTGGAAAAGGCAGAGGTGGCGGGAGAGGTCAGGGCGCCGCCCCGGGCGGCCTACCTGCACCAGTCGCCCTACGACCAGGTGTTCTCGACGTATGTTATCGACGAGTTCTTGCTTGCTAAGGAGCTCTCTGGCTCGCGCCTCGACGTGCTCGAGGCGGCAAAGCTCGTAGGCATTGAGGAGTTGCTGGGCGCGAGGACGTCGGAGCTCTCCGGCGGGCAGCTGCAGAAGGTCCTCCTCGGCGTCACGCACCTCCTTGACTTCCCGCTCTACGTCCTCGACGAGCCGCTCGCCCACCTGGACCCCAGGAGCGCGAGAGAGCTTCTCGGCGCCGTGGTCAAGCTGAAGAGGGACAAGACGGTGCTGCTCATAGAGCACAGGCTCAAGGAGGTCTTGCAGATCTCCAGACACATAGACATGATAATTTTGCTCGACGGCGGCAGGATTGTCGACATAATGAGGCCCGAGGACGTGTCTGCAAAAGCTTGGCTTCTCTCGCGGCTCGGGCTGAGGCTCCCGCTGAGCCTGAAGTGCTCGCTGAGGCTAGGAGTCCCCGCGGCTGACCCCCTCGACCCCGCGCCTGTAGAGCGGGCCTTGGAGCTCTACAGGCCGCGCGGCAGCGCTGGCGAGGCGGGCGAGGCCGTGGTGGAGGTGAGGGGGCTGCACTTCTCTTACGGGAGGAGGGTTGTGTTCGCGGAAGCCGACTACGCGGCCAAGTCAAGGGCGGTGTACGTGCTGTTCGGCAGGAACGGCAGCGGGAAGTCGACATTCTTGCACATACTCGCCGGGGTGCTCAAGCCAAGGAGAGGTCTCGTGCGCGTCGCGGGGAGGGCGGCGTACGTGCCCCAGAACCCCGACCTCACGCTAATGCACGAGACCGTGGAGAAGGAGCTCCTCAGCAGGACGAGGGCGTGGGCCAGGTCGAGGGCCGAGGCCAGAGAGCTCGCCCTCAAGGTGGCCGACGCGCTGGGCGTGAGACAGCTGATGGGCAGGAACCCCCACGCGCTCTCCAGGGGCCAGAGGTTCAGGGTGGCGCTGGCCGCTGCGCTGTCCTCGCGGCCGAGAGTCCTCTTGCTCGACGAGGTGACCTCGGGGCAGGACGAGGAGAGCATCGAGGCTCTGGGCAGGGCGCTCCGAGAGTTCGTGAGAGAGGGAAACGTCGCAATTATCGCAACTCACGACGTCTACTTCGCGCTCGACTTAGCGGACCGCGCGTCCGTTATCGCGGGAGGCCGCATAACGGAGCCGAGGCCTGTCGGCGACGTGCTGACCGACGAGGGGCTCCTCGAGGCCGGCAACCTGGTCGCGCCGCCGCACTTAGAGATCTGTAAGAGGCGGGGCATGCCGCCGGTCAGGGAGAGGGAGCTATGCGGCTGAGCTTCACGGCAAAGCTCGCGCTGCTGGCAGCATTCAACGTGCTCGCAATAGCGCTCGACTACCTTCCCAACTTAATCGCGCTGGCGGCAGCGGCGGCCGCGATATGGGCCGCGGCGAGGCCCTCAGGCGACAGGCTGAAGCTCACGGCGCTCGTGGTGGTCCCGTCGGTGTGGTCCGTGGTCGTCTTACAGGGGCTATTCTACACGGGATGGCCCAGGACGGTCATCCTCACGATAATTCCGCCTGAGGCGCCCGTCCTCGGCTGGCTGACGGGCGGCGTCTACCTAACCTACCAGGGAATGCTGTACGGCCTGAAGCAGAGCCTCAGGATAGTCTCGGTAGCGCTCGTCGGCCTTGCAGTGGTGTGGACGTCGACGGAGAGAGAAATGATGGCAGAGCTCAGGCGCCTGCTGAGGGGCGCGACCCTGTCGGTCGGCGCCACTGTCGCGGCCAGGTTCTTCGACGTGTTCGCGCAGGACGCAAGGGCTGCGATGATAGCGTACAGGACGGCCGGCTACAGAATACTCGGCGCGAGCACGCTCAGACTGATCGTGCCCCTGGCAGTGCAGGTTCTGAGGAGGAGCTACGTGGTCACGCTCGCGCTGATAACGCGCGGGTTCAGCCCCGGGGTCAGGATCTCGTCAGGCGCGAGGCTAGGGGCCCTCGACATCGCGGCTATCGCCGCCTCGCTGGCAGTCGCCGGGACTGTCGGGCTGCTGAAGCTCCTCGCGCTGCTGTACATCATCGACGTGCTGTACATACCACAGCTGCGCGAGCTTTACTGGTACACAATCAATTATGTTTGATTCCGACCACGTTTCCCATACAGAGTGGAACAATGCTTTAATACAACAACGTGCGCATAGGCGTGAGGAGGGCGGGCATAGTAGCAGGCGTGATAGCCGCCGTTATAATCGCGGCGATCGCGGCGCTGCTGGCGCTGCCGAAGGCCCCGGCGCCCAAGCCCAACGCCACCGTCTCGCTCCCAGCGGCGCCGGCCGCGCCGGGAATCTCGCTCGCGTGGCAGTCGCCGCCGCTGATTGAGAGAGGCTGGCTGGTGGAACATGGGATGTATGAGAGGGCGTGGACCTGGTGGACTTTCAGCAAGGGCATTGTCCAAGTCTCGCCCGACGGCAGGTATGTCGCCGTCGGCACGCAGAGGGGGGAAGTGGTTGTGCTTGACAGAGACGGGAGGGAGGTCGCCAGGTTTACATACGGCGCCGGGCGCGTGCCGTACTACGTTCTCGAGTTCTCGCCCGACGGCAGGTACCTCGCGGTCGGCATTGCGTCCAGGGAGGGAGAGCTGATAGTCTACGACACGTCGACATGGCGCGAGGCCGCGCACTTTAACTTCTCCTCCTACCTTAAAGGCCCCTCGAACGCCACTGAGTCCGCAATACTGAAGCAGCCGTGGTACGGCATCCGGCCGACATTCTTGCTGTTCCGCGGCGACATTCTCTACGTCACGGTGGGCGAGCCTCACATAGACCCCGAGACCCAGTCGCCTGTCTACTTCAAGGTCGCGATGGACCTCTTCAAGCTGTACCCCGAGCTGAGGAGGAGGTTTCCGAACTTGACGTCATACGTCGCGGTGAGGTACGCCGGGACTCAGTGGTCTAGAGTACTCGCAATAGACACGAAGACATGGCGCGTGAGGTGGGTCTGGCCCAGGGAGGAGCCGGCCGAGACTATGATACCCAACCTCGCCTCGGACGCGGGGAGGAGGTACCTCGCCCTCTCGACGTGGTGGTACGTGTCGCGCAGCGACCCATACAAGTGGCACAGCGGAATGCTGTTCGTGCTAAACGCGACTAGCGGCGAGCTGCTGTACGTATTTGACGTGCCTCCCTACGTGCCGTACTTCAACTATACCTCAATCTGGACGGCGCCGGCCTTCACTCCCGACGGGAAGTACCTCGCCTTTGCGACTGGCGATGGCAGGGTTTACGTGCTTGACAACCTGCGCTCTATTGCCGAGAGGGGGGCCGTCGTGCTCTGGGCCGCGTCTATCTCCGACGTCCTGCCGGCGCAGGTACTGCTCATACCGCAAAAGGGTGGAGAGACAAAGGTCATACAGTCGTACATATACACGTTTGGCGGCCTCGCGGGCATTGTGAACGATAGAGTGATCGCCTACACGTCCGCTACCTATACCACCTACTGGGCGCCTGGAGTCGAGCGCAAGCCAGTAACGCAACATCCAAACCAAACGAAACTCTTCGTGTTTGACCTGAACGGGACGCTCCTCTACGTCGACAAGTTCCTCGGCAAGCCCGCATACGGCAAGGTCGTGCCGTTTGCGATATCCGGCTGCATGCTGGCCGTCGGCGTGGGGAATGATTGGGTGACAAGCGACGTCTCAATGATGGGGGTGTATGTCTGGGACGTCTGTAGACTGGCTCAAGTGGGTAGATTTCTGACTGTTAAATACGGGGTGCCTCTCGACGTGGCGATGTCGGGCAATCGCGTGTATGTATTGACGGGGCTTATCAACGCAGCTCCCAGCGAGACGGCGCCGGCGAACATAATTGGCGAGTACCGGCTGCTCGCACTTGAGCTGGGCCGGCCGGCGGGGTAGCTCCGTTTTTTCATGCAATACTTAAATTCCGCTTTTCGCGTAATACTTAAATCTTGTAGAATTATTACACCCCATGGGCTCCGAGGCGTTGCTCAAGCCTCCCGAGCCTCCTCCGGACGAGATTTACAGGATTGTGCTGCACGCGCAGGCCTTTTACGTGCTCGACGCTGCGCTAGAGCTTGACCTCTTCGAGAGGCTAAAGACTCCCAAGACTGCGGGGGAGCTGGCCGGGGAGCTGGGCACGGACCCCGCCCTGACGGAGACGGTGTGCGACGCGCTAGCCGCGCTGGGCCTCCTCAAGAAACGCGGCGGCGCCTACGAAAACTCAGCGCTTGCAAGTGCCTACCTCACGGAGGGCTCGCCCTACTGCATGAAGAACCTCCTGCGCCTGATGAGGTCGTCCCTGAGGGACAGGTGGCCCCGCCTTCTCGACGCGCTGCGCGGGAAGCCCGTCGGGGCGGGCGGGCGCGACCCGCGGCTCTTCACGCTGGCCGTGGCCGAGAGCGCGCTGGCAGGCGGCCTGCACGGGGTGGTGGAGGTGCTGAGGGAAATTGAGGACCTCAAGAGGGCCAGGAGGCTCCTCGACCTCGGGGGCGGCCACGGGCTTTACTCCGTCGCCTTGGTCAAGCTGTTCCCCCAGCTGCACGCCTACGTCCTCGACCTCCCCGAGGTTTTAGAGGTGGCCAGGGAAATTGTGAGCAGATACGGCGGGGACGTGATCGACAGGGTGCACTTCGTGCCCGCCGACTTCACGAGAGACGACATAGGCAGCGGCTACGACGTCGTTCTCGCCTCGCACTCCCTTTACGGCTACCGGGAGCGGCTCGCGGAAATCTTGAGGAAAGTGCACGCGGCGCTGAACGGCGGGGGCCTCTTCATATCGAATCACGCGCACAAGTCGCAGGGGCTGAGGGCCTCCCTCTTCGAGCTCCAGATAGCCATGGCCCGCAGGGGATTCTCGCTCTTCAGCGTGGGGGAGCTAATGTCGCGGCTCAGAGAGGCCGGGTTTGTCGTCGAGGACGTGGCGGTCGTGGGCGGCGCGTGGCCCTCGACGATAGTTGTTGCCAGGAAGCCGTTACAATAGGCAAACCCCGCCCCCGGGCAGGTCAGAGCAGTAGCGGGAGGGCCGCCAGTAGCGTGAACGCCACGTGTGCGCCTTGTTGTATCAATAATATTTTCACTCCGTCGCGCACCCCGAAAATGCCCACAAAGTAAGGTAGGAGAACTCTTAGGCTCAGCGGCACGGCGGAGAGGACATTGCCGAGGACGAGGGCGGCGACGACCTCTCTGTCTCCCATCGCGCCTGCGGCGCAGAGACCCGCGGCGGTCGCATACGCCGATATCGGGTTTACCATGTGCGCGGCGATTACGGCGAGGGCCTCTGGCCTCAGCGGCACGATGCCTCCCAGTGCCCCGGCGAGAGCCGAGAACGCCCCCAGCCTCGCGAGGAGCTCGACCGCTGCCATCGTGGCCGCGATGTTCGCAATCACTCTCAGCGCTCTTCTCCACGACTTTCTCAGCGCCTCCGTTAGAGCCCGCGAGAGCGGCGGCGACTCCCCGCCGGCGGCCACCGCCATGAGGGCGCGCGAGGGCGGGGGCAGCAGCAGCCTCCCCAGCAAGGCGAAGAACGCTGTCTTGGCGAGCCCCGCGCCCACGAGAATGAGAAAGTAGGTCAGGCCGGCGGCGCCGAGGAGCCCGAGGAGTGGCGGCAGCAGGTAGGGCCAGTGCATTAGAATAGCCGGGAAGGAGTTCAGCATGATGGCTATGTACATCTCCCCCGTGCCTATCTCCCCCCTGTCTCTCAAGTCCCTTAGCATCGTGTAGGCAGCCGTCGGCGAGATGAAGGCAAGCGCGAAGGAGAGGGCGGCATGCGGCTTTAGGTGCGCGAAGCTCACCAGCGGCCTCACGGCGAGCGCTAGCCTGTAGGATGCCCTCCTGTAAGCGGTCAGCAGCTCCGCGAGCACGAACCCGAAGAGGACTGCAGGCGCCGAGACAGCAAGCGCTTTCGCGAGCTCCATACCCGGCATTTCTGGTGCTGCTGTGTTGCGCGTGAGCTGCACCGTATGAAGTCTGCGCGCGAATTAAAGTGTATGAGGGAGGAAATGTTAAATAATCGGGAACTTTCACACGCAATGCTCGCAATCAAGACGGAGAAGGCGGGAAGGCTTGTCGAGACGCTTAAGCTCGCCCTCGAGATCGTCGACAGGATCAGGGCGAGCGGGCCAGCTGAGACCGCCGGGCTCCTCGCGGGGCTCGAGGGAGGCTACGTGGAGCCGGGGCCCTCGGGCGCGCTGACGCGGGGCAAGGTTGAGGTGCTGCCCACTGGCAGGAACTTCTTTGCGGTCGACCCGACGCAGATCCCGACTCCCGCCGCGTGGAAAGTCGGCGTGGAGTCGGCGGAGAGGCTCGTAAGGTACTACAGGGAGAGATACGGGAGGTACCCCGAGAGCGTCGGCGAGGTCCTGTGGTCCATTGACGCCTACAAGGCAGATGGGGAGCAGCTGTCGCAAATCCTGTGGCTGATGGGCGTCCAGCCAGTCTGGGCCGAGGACGGCAGCGTTAGGGGCGTTGAGGTAGTGCCGCTGGAGAAGCTGGGCAGACCCAGAATTGACGCTGTGGCCAGAATAAGCGGGATTGTCAGGGACACCCTGCCGAATTACGCCTACCTCATAGACGAGGCGGTGTCAAAGGTAATAGCGCTTGACGAGCCTCTGGATATGAACTTCGTCAAGAAGCACTACTTGGAGACGCTTGAGAAGCTAAAGGCCGCCGGCGTTGACAAGCCAGAGGAGAGGGCCAGGGCCAGGGTGTACGGAGAGCCGCCGGGGGCCTACGGCGCGGGCGTCAACTACGCCGTGGAGGCCTCGGCGTGGAGGACAGACGAGGACCTCATGAAGGTGTGGCTCCAGTGGGGCAGCTACGCCTACACGCGCGCAATGTATGGAGAGATGAACGTCGAGGCGTTCGTGGCACAGCTCTCCAAGGTCGATGTAATAAACAGGAACCACATAAGCGACGAGCACGACATATTTGGCTGTTGTTGTTATTTCGCCTTCCATGGCGGCTTTTACAACGCCGTCAAGGCGCTGACGGGCAGGAGCGACATAGAAATAGTGACCGTCGACACCAGGGACCTCTCGAACATTGAAGTGCGGGGAATGAGGGAGGAGATAGAGAGAGTGGTCAGGGCCAAGCTCCTGAACCCCGTCTGGATCTCTGAAATGATGAAGCACGGCTATAGAGGGGCCAACGAGATCCAGAGGAAGATACTGCACCTTTACGGCTGGTCCGCCACGACGAAGCTCGTCGACAAGTGGGTGTACGACGAGCTCGTGAGAACGTACGTGCTTGACGAGAGGATGCGCAAGTGGTTCATGGAGAACAACATCTACGCGCTGGAGGAGATAGTCAGGCGGTTCATAGAGGCGGCGCAGAGGGGGCTGTGGAGGGCAGACGCGGAGACTCTTGAGAGGCTCAACGAGATCTACAGCGAGATCGAGGCGGTGCTCGAGGCCGACGTGACAGGCGAGGTGCAGGGAGGCTCAATAGACGTGTACACCCACGCCGACGTCCCCCAGTGGGGCGAGGCCGTTAAGAGGGTGGAGGAGGCCCTCGCCAGGGTGAGGAAATGAAGAGGCTGGCATTCATAATCGGGTACGGCGGGGCTGCCCTCCCGCTTGTGGAGAAAGCCGCGGGCGAGGAGTGTAAGACGCTGGGTCTTGAGTGCGTTGCGGCAACCGACGTGACCGCGCCGCGGTACAGGCAGTTCATCGCGTCGGCAGACGCCATTTTCATCTACTCGCACCAGCTCTCCGACGACGTCGTCGAGGCAATAAAGGCGGCGAGGGAGCGCGGCGCGGTGGTGATATCTGCCACGGACTACTTCTTCGACCTCGTAAACGCGCCGCCGCAGCTCGTGCTCGAGGCCCGGCGCTACTTTATAACAGGCGGCGAGGACAACTTCAGGGCGCTGGTCAGGCTCCTGGCAAGAGCCCTCGGCATGAACGTGGACGTCCCGCCGCTGAGGGAGGTCCCGTGGATGGGCGTCTACCACCCGAGGCTCGGCACGTTCACGTCGCTGGAGGAGTACCTCAGGGTTTACGACATACAGAGCAGGGAGGGAGTCGTCGGCGTGCTGTTCTACAGGACGTACTGGCTCTACGGCAACCTGGCCCACGTGAACGCCCTGATAGAGGCGCTCGAGGCCGAGAACCTGGCCGTCGTGCCTGTGTTCACGTACGGCTTCCGCGACGAGAGTGTCGGCGCGCCCTCGGCGGAGGACGCCATCAGAGAGTTCTTCTTCTACAGGGGCGAGAGAGTAGTCAACGCCGTGATAAACCTCCTCTTCTTCTTCCTGCTGGACAGGGGCAAGTGGCACAGGAGGGCTGACAGGTTCAAGGTCGCCGAGACCGGCATCGCGCTGCTAAAGAGGCTGAACGTCCCGGTGATAACGCCAATAACGTGCTTCTATAGGTCCGTCGACGAGTGGGCTAAGGACCCGCAGGGCGTTGACTATCTGACGCAAGTTTACAGCGTGATAATGCCCGAGGTGGACGGCCTGATAGAGCCCGTCTTTTACGCGGGCGCCAGGCCCGCGCCGGACGGCACCAAGAGGTACGAGCCGTTCCTGGAGCACGCCAGGTACCTGGCCAGGAGGGTGAAGAGGTGGATCAAGATGGCGAGGAAGCCCCCGTCGCAGAGAAAGATTGCAATCGTCCTGATAAACCCGCCGTGCAAGAACCTGCAGGCGAACATAGGCGTCGGCCTCGGCCTGGACGTGCCGGAGTCCATCGCCAGGCTGCTCCACAGGCTCGCCGAGCTCGGCTACGACGTCGGCCCGAGGGATGCCCTGCTGAAGACGGGGCAGGAGCTCATCAAGATGTTCCTAGCGAGAAAGGCCTACAGCGACTTCCGCTTCGCGAGCGTTGAGGACATAGTGATGAGCGGCGGCGCCGCCGCCTTCGTGGATTACGACACGTACATCAAGTGGTTCGAGGAGCTCCCCGAGGAGGCCCGCAGGAGGCTCGAGAGAGACTGGGGCCACCCGCGCGACGTCCTTGAGGGCCGCGCGCCGAAAGAGTTCGCCGGCATGGTGTACGAGGGGAAGTTCGTCGTGCCCGGCCTTCTATTCGGCAACGTCTTCATCACGCCCCAGCCTAAGTTCGGCTGCGCGGGCCCCGGCTGCGACGGCAGGATCTGCAGGATACTGCACGATCCCAACATTACGCCGCCCCACCAGTGGCTCGCCGTCTACAGGTGGATAACGAGAGTGTTCGGCGCGGACGTGGTAATACACTTCGGCACCCACGGGTACCTTGAGTTCAGGCCGGGCAAGGGGGTCGGGCTCGCGCCGTGGGACTGGCCGGAGATCTCGATTGACGACGTCCCGCACCTGTACGTCTACGTCGTCTCGAACCCGATGGAGGGGGTGATGGCGAAGAGGAGGTCCTACGCGGTGCTAGTGGACCACATGTACCCGCCGATGGCGCTGGCAGAGGGCCTCGAGGAGCTCGAGAGGCTTGTCAACGACTACGCCAAGTACAAGGCCCTGGGCGAGTTTGAGAAGGCAAAGATTGTGTATGAGGAAATCGTAAAGAAAGCGAAGGATAATCACGTCAGGATACCCGAAGGCGGAGACCCCGAGAAGGTCGTGGAGGAGGTCCACCGTTACATCGACATGGTGAAGGGCACGCAGATAAACCTCGGGCTTCACGTCTTCGGCAGCCCGCCGGAGGACCCCGAGAGGCTGGCGCAGTACGCCGCGACGATACTGGCCTACGACACGGCGAGGGCCCCCTCGATTCGGAGGGTTCTTGCGGAGTACCTGGGCCTCGACTACGATGAGATGAGGAGGAGGCCTCTCGAGGTGAATAAGCTCGGCATGACAAACGCCGAGACCCTGAACCTGCTGTACAAGGCTGCCGTCGAGATAATCAAACAGCTCGTCTCAGCCCCGCGCTCGGAGGAGGCGATACTTAGCGTCGCGGAGTCTGTTCTGCGGAAGCTCTTTGGCGCCAGAACCGCGCCCCTATGACCTCCCGGGCGGCGAGCACGGGCAGCAGCATTGCGATAAACGCTGCGGTGCTCGCGTTCATGTTAACTACATATGCGTCTTTTGACGGGAGTGAGTAGTAAATCGGGCCCATCGGCGTCTCGAAGTAGAGGTATGTCTTGTACTGCGTGAGCACAGTCCCCGCAATTGCCGACCCCACGGCGAAGCCGATAATGCGGAAGACTGTGTTCAGCGACGTCGCGGCTCCCAGGAGCTCGCGAGGCGCGGAGAACGTGAGGAGGTTGATCAGCGAGACGAAGAGCAGCATGATGCCGACGTACGCGACGGTTATGCACGACAGCACCGTCCAGACCCCGCTGTAGAGGTACCTTGCGGTCAGCTGGAGGCCGGCAATTGCCAGCACCACGCCGATTACCGACATGACCTTCGTCCCCACGAAGACTATCGCCCTGCCGGCCACCATGGAGGCCGCGGCAGACACTACCGACGGGAACAACATGAGCATTCCGGTCTGTAAGATCGTCAGCCCGTAGCCGTAGGGGACGGGCATCTCGAACAGGTATATCACGCTCTGCTGGGCGCCTAGCATCATGCCGAGACCCGCCACGGCTATCGCCGCGTTTGCCACGCTGACGTTTCTCGCGAGCAGCTCTCTGGGTATGAGCGGCTCTTTCGTCGTTGCCTCGTGGAGCGCGAGGACGAGCGCCGCCACGGCCGAGAGCGCGAAGAGAGACGCTGTCTTTGGCGACGCCCAGCCCCAGTCGGGCCCCTTGGTCAGCGCTATCAAGAGCGGCACCACGGCAGCCGACAGGAGGCCAACGCCGATGTAGTCGACTCTGCGGTATGCCCTGTACCTGCTCTCCCTGACGCAGAGCCATATCAGCACGGTGCACAGCGCCGCCAGCGGCGCCGCTGTGTAAAACACAGACCTCCACCCGTAGTTCTGCGACAGGTAAGCGCCTGCTTGCAGCGCTACCATCATGCCGACGCCGAACATGGCGCTCACGACCCCCTGGGCGAGGGGGGCCATCTCCGGCGGGAACTCCTCCCGTATTATTGAAAACGCGAGAGGGAACATTGCGACCCCGAGCCCCTGCAGGGCCCTCAACGCGACGAACGTCCCGAAGTTGGGGGCAAATCCCGCGGCCGTCGTGGCGAGCGCGTATACAACCAGCGCTACGAGCAGCATCCTCTTCTTGCCGTAGATGTCGCCGAGAGCGCCGAAGACAGACGCGCCGACGGCGCCCGCCACCATGAAGGCGGTCATGATCCACGCCGCGTCCGCCGCGCTGACGTTAAAGTCGGCCTGTATTCTCGGCAGGCTCGGCATTACGGATCCCGATACGTACATGACGAGGAGAGCCGCAGAGCCTAGGATTGGCGTTATCCTCCAGGCGTACCTAACGTCGTAGGCCTCCACGGCGCCTGCGCAAGTAGATTGCCGCCCCGGCGGCCGCTATGGCCGCGGCCAGCGCCAGGGGAACTGCAACCACCGGCTCTATCACGCCCCTCACCTCAATTGGTATCTCGACGTACTGGACGCCGGGTATCAGCACGTCGGTCTGGTTCCAGGTTATGACGACTACCAGCGGGTAGGTTCCCGGCACGGCCTTGTCCGACACGTCCAGCAGGAATGCAGTCG
>JAJHRB010000004.1 GCA_020833025.1 Thermoproteaceae archaeon
GCCGCTCTGTCCCGGCGAGTTGACGTAAACCGATATGCACGCCGTCCTCTCGCCGGTCCAGTCACCCGAATCTCGCAGATTCTCGGCGGCATTAACGCCAGAATGCAGTACTGGCCGAAGCCGTAGATGTCAATGGACTGCACCCACCGCGCCGTGCCCTGCCACAGGGGCACGCCGACCGCCGTGAAATTCCCGGCCGGCGTCCTGTTGACGTGCATGTGCGCCATCCGGCCCCGCCCGACGGAGCCCCAGCCCCACGCGCACTACCAGGACCCCTTCAATAGACACAGGCCCACTGCCGCGTCGAAGTTCTGGAAGCCCCGCGCGCCGACATCTGCCGCAAGGACGGGCGTGCATCCTATGCAGAGGCGGAGTACTTCGGACAGCTGCAGTTTCACGATCTCGCCGGGAGGGGGGCGGCAGGAGGGCCGCGAGGCCGTAGTTGTATTGTCTGCTCCGTCGGGTGGCAGGCCAGCAGGAGCACTCCCGCGCGGCCCCGGCGCAGGGTGGTAGGACGGCGCGCTGGCGCAATGAGCGTTGATGCGCAGATAGTGCCTAGTCTGGCGTTCACTTCTGCTTGCTCGCATGTAAAGCAAGCTAAGAGGCAGTGCAAGCTTGTTAGCATTGCGGTGAGCCGTCCGGCGCGCCGGGAGTTAAACAGCGCGGCAGGAAGGACAAGGGGCTGGTAGCCCGGCCGGGATTCGAACCCGGGCCACGGGGTTTCTCCGCCGGCTCCCGGCCGACTCCAAAGCTGCGGGTCTCGGCAGACTCCCCGCATCCGTGGCCGGGTCGGTCTGGGCGGCTGTGTCGCAGGTATTCTACGTTTTTAAGTTTTCAAGTGTAGTTACTGCATCTGGCTAGGGTGAGTTTAGGCGTCACCGAGTTCTTGGTTGATTCTCCTCCCTGAACTGGCCCGCCCTGCGTACTCTGCACCTGTCTGCTTGGCATATCTGTCCGGCGTCGGCACACTAGCGCTAGAAACAGGCCGGCGGGCAATCCAGCTCCCAGATGGCCGAATTGGCTTTCTCGACGTCTAATAGCTATATCTCGAAGACGGCGCCGGCTCCCCTCACCTCGGCCGCTCCGGGCAAAGCCGCATGTAACGCGGCTATCCCGGACACGCCGGTGCAGTGAGTGCCTACGATCAGGCCGGGGCCCTTGGCCTTGAGGTACTCCGCGACTTCCCTCACTCTGGCCTCGGACAACCCTATGAAGTGAAGCCCGCCGATAATTGCGTGGAGTCTGTCGGCGCCTGCTACCTTCAAGCCGTATTCTACTATGTTCTCCACTCCGGCGTGGCCGCAGCCGGTGAGGGCGACGAGCCCCTCGGGGTGCCTTATGTAGAGAGCCATGTCGTCGGGCACAAGATCCAAGGCGGCTCCGGTGTGCGAAGGCCCCCAGCTCCTCGGTATCTCGCCCGAGGCCCATACGCCTTCGGCGATCTCGTAGGGCTTCCTCACCAGGACCAGCTTCACGCCTTTGGACTCAAGAAAGTCGCGGGTGAAGTCCACCCCTATCTCCACCTCCCCCACCTCGAACCTGGCGTAGGCCTTTGCGAAGAGATTCTCGTGGGCCACGACTGTCAGCGGCCTGGACCTTGCGTCGAGAAGTTTCTTGACCCCCCCGGTGTGGTCTATATGTCTGTGGCTGAGCACCAAGACGTCGGGATCGTCGGGAGATATGCCGAGAGCCCTCATGTTGTTGAGCAGGGCAGTTCCCGAGAGCCCGGTGTCGTAGAGTATTTTCCAGTCGTAGACGTAGGCCGAGAAGCCCCATTCGCCTAGGAGCTTCAGCCTGAGGGAGGAGGGCTGGGTTAGGTAGTTGTCCACCAGTATCGCTACTCTCACATCTCCACTGTCGCCGGAGTTTATGTAAATTTGCAGCCGATCTCCACATGGGCCTTCGCCGCGGCGAGCTCCACTGCCCTGCGGTCGGCCTCCAGCCACCGCGCCAGCCTGTCGGCCGGCGCAGGGTCGACGCAATAGCCGGCCCTCTGGAGCTCTCTCATCAGCCGGTGCACCTTGTCCCTCTTAGCCTGCGCTGCCACCGCGGCCTCCTCAAGGGACAAGCCGGCGAACTTCACGGCGAGCACGCTCTACTATCTTGCTGAGCCTGTACGGAGCCCCCGCCGTGGGGCCCCTCAGCTCTATCCGGTAACGCCTGCCGTCAGGCACGCCTATCTCGGCGGCTATACGCGCCGTGGCGCCCCTGTAGATCCGCTCCTTGTTCACAACGCCGCGCGGCGGGGAGGGCGCCGGCCGTGCGCCCAGACGGAGTTCCTCGTTGCATCCGGCGGGGCCCATGGCGGCCGGCAGGCGCGGGTGAGGCAGGCCTGGAGGCCCAGCCCGCCGGCAGGAGCGCCTACAGCTGCTGACAGGTACCGCCGGCGGGAGAACGCAATGAGTACATTGACTCTATGGCGATGCCCTCAGCTCCTAAATGCACCGCCAGCTCGCCGCTTTGACACTCACGCCGGGCCGCCCGGCGCGTTCGTAGGTCGCGCCGCAGGCGGCTTAAAAAGCGGGCCGGCGGCAGGTCTGGTGTACGTGATAGTGCTGTCGCTGGGAGACCCTGTCTCGCGCGCGTTCCTCAAGCTGGCACAGCCCATGCCCCTCCTCAAGACTGTCGGCGAGATCGAGATTCGGAGGCTCGGCGAGCACCGCGTAGTGATTCACAGGGGGGAGCCAACGGAGTTCGGCGCGGAGGACCTGCTCGTCTCTCTCGGCGCGCACGCGGTCTTTATCTCGAGGCACGAGATGACAAACCCAAGGCCCATGCTGACGGTTCACGCGCCGGGCCCCTGGCCTGACGTCTCAGTCTCGAACCCGCGCCTCGCGACGGCAATCTTCAGGGCGCTCTGCAAGCTCGCGCCCGAGCCGTTCGCGTGCGCTTTCGAGGCGACGCACCACCCGCCGAGCACGTCCAGCGTCTCTGCCACATTCGTGGAGGTGGGGAGCACGGAGAGGGAGTGGGGCGATAGGAGGGCCGTGGAGGCGCTGATGTGCGCAGTGAGCGAGGCGCTGGGGAGAGAGCGGGGAGGCGGCGTGCCGACAATGGTAATAGGCGACCTCCACTACTCCACCGCAGCCAGCGATGCACTGAGGGGGGAGATCGACATCGGGCACGTCGTGCCGAGATATGCGAGCGTGACGGCGGAGGACGTCCTACGCGCGCGCGAGAAGCACACAGAGAGCGTGAAACGCGCTGTGGTGTTCCGCAAGGGCGTTAGAAACCCGCTTAGGGCCGAGGTGGTCCGGCTGCTTAAGGAGCGCGGCGTTGAGGTCACCCTACGGGGATGAACGGCCCCGGCGACTGCAAGCCGGTGATGTTCGACCCGCTGGAGTGGCTTTACGTAATTACCATGGCCCGCTCGCTCCTCCCCGAGCTCTCATTCCACGCGGACGGGGCGGCGACGAGAGTCGCGGCGTCGCTCGGAGGCCTCTCCATAGACGCGCTGAGGGATCTCGACTGGAGCTCTCCCGCGATCTTCATGCCGCCGTTCGAGAAGGCAGTCGGCGGTTCGGTGACAGTTGCCGTCGAGGGCCACACGGCAAGGAGGCTCCAGAGGCGCGGGATCAGGCCTGACGTCGTGGTGACAGACCTAGACTTCGAGCCTGAGGGCGTCGAGATGGGGAGGTTCGTTGTGGTGCACGCTCACGGCGATAATTACTGGAGGCTGCCGGCCAGGCCCTGGATTTACACCGTGCAGACGTGGCCCGTCGGCTGCACGCACAATATTTCCGGCTTTACTGACGGCGACAGAGCTGTGTACCTGGCTTACTACATGGGGGCGCGGGAGGTGACAATATCAGGCTTCAATCCCGGCGCGCCGCTCAAGAGAGACGACAGCGTTAAGAGAAGAAAGCTGGCTCTGGCTTCCCACCTGATAATGAGGCTCTCGCTCAGGATTCCCGTAACGCTCGTCTGACCTCCTCCCCGCCCTAAAGGGCGGGGGCTCCCCCCGGGCGGATCACGGGTTCGCGGTTTACCGCCTTCACCCTCATAGCTTCACGGCTGGTGGGTCGAGACACCCACCCCGCTCCGCTCGTCCAGCGGTAGACCGCGGGCCGGGCCTCCGGCCCGTTACCCCTATCCCTCGCCGCGGAGAGCCCCCCGTCCGCGGCTCCCGGGGACTCGGGGATATGTAGGGACCGCGCGGGGACACACGCCTGCAGCTGGCCCCGGACGGGGCATCCCCGCGCGGGGGCGCGCATCGTCGAGACAGCGCTGTATTTTAAACTTTGCCCCGCCATGAGGGGCGAGGCTTTCAGTTGTAACCCGGTAAAAGCTTTTTTGCGCTGTGCTGCATCCGCGCAATGCGCGTGCCCTACGCGCGCGAGGAAGTGGAAATACCGAGCGGCGTCATCGCGTCCGTGGAAAGAGTAGGGCCGTTCGACTACAGAGTGAGGGTGAGGGGGCCTCTCGGCGAGCTGGTGAAGGAGTTCAGGAACACGCCGGTGCTCATTAGCGTAGCAGACGGCAAAGTCGTGCTCGAGGTCTACAACGCCAGGAAGAGGGAGTACGCCCTCCTCGGCACCTACAAGGGGCTCATCAAGAATATGGTCCTCGGCGTGACCAGAGGCTGGAGGTACAAGCTTAAGGTAATATACACGCACTTTCCAATGCTGGTTAAGCTCCAGGGGAGGCAGCTAGTGATAGAGAACTTCCTCGGCAGAAAGTCCAAGATTGCGCTGGACGTACCGGACGGCGTAAGGGTTGAGGTGAGGGGGAAAGAGGATGTGGTGGTCGAGGGAATTGACAGAGAGCTAGTAAGTCAATTCGCTGCAAGCATTCAGCAGGCGGTAGAGCTAAGGGGAGATGAGAGGCCGTGCCCCCACGGGCGCGAGGGCGGTCTCGGAGTGATTGACGGAATTTATATTGTGGGCTGCGAGCACATAAAGAGCTAGCCGCGTGCAGCGCACGCTGCTCGAAATCGCGGGCCGGAGGGGGAGGCTCGTCGTTATCGAGGATCCCGACACGGGGGGCATTTACGCGGTAGTACCGTGGCGGGAGAGAGTCGCGCCGGCAAAAATAAGAGAGGTGAGAGAGCTAACGCTTGACTACTGGCGGTACGTCAGCGGCATCGGCCTCGTGCTCGACCTCACGGCATGGGCGCGCGAGTCCGGAGTGACGCAGGAAGACATAAGAGAGAGGGTTGAGAAGTACGGAGAGCTCGTGGACAGGATAATTGACGTGCTGGAGAGAGGGGCCGGGAGGTCGGGGGCTGGCGCGTCCCGGAGGAGGTGGGGGCGGCGGTAATTCCATTACGGCGCCCAAGCTTTTTTAAGGCGCCCCGTGGGGCATCCCGTGAGCTACTACGGAGGCCACGAGGAGGTCATCCACTTGGACGTTGACGATGAGAGCAAGAGCATAGTAAGAGAGTCGCTGGCGCAGATGACCTATCCCGTGGAGCTCCACTTCTTCACGAGCCGGACGTGCGCCAACCGCGACATTAACTGGTGCATACCTACTGAGGAGCTCCTCGACCTATTCACGCAGCTCGCGCCGCAGGGAATGCTCAGAGTGAACAAGTACATCTACGAGAAGAGTGCGGATGCGTTCGAGAAGTTCGGCGTTGAGCCCTACCGGGTGCCCGCGATATACTTCGAAGACGGCTTTATCAGATATCTCGGAGCGCCCATGGGAGAGGAGGCGCGCGGCTTCCTGGAGACCATAGTGAGGCTGGGCACTGGCAGGACGGGGCTTAGGCAGAGGACGAGGGCTGAGCTCGCGGCCCTGGCCCGCACCGCATCGAGGCGCGTTTACATCCTCACGTTCACGACGCCTAGCTGCCCGTACTGCCCGTACGCGGCACTAATAGCGAACATGTTTGCTTACGAGAGCCGCGGGAGGGTCCTCTCGGTGGTCATAGACGCGTACGAGAATCCCGACCTCGCCAACATGTACGGCGTGATGGGAGTGCCCGCCGTCGTTATCCAGCCGGAGGGGGCCTCTCTCGGCGAGATAGAGTTCGTCGGCGTGCCGCCCGAGCACGCGTTGCTTGCGCGCGTGAAGAGCCTGGCGACTTGAGGGTCTGCCCTTTCGCGCCTCCCCGCGCCCGCGGGAGTCACGGCTATAACCCGCCGCCGCGCGCCTGCTGTGGCGTGCCGCGGGGTTAGGATACGTGTCGCAACGCGCAACGCACATAAACTTGCCGAGATAGCAGAAATACTCAGGCCTTACGGCATTCAGGTAGAGGCTCTGGGCGCGGAGAAGGTTGAGGTTCAGGACGACGATGTTGCAAACATCGCCAGAAGAGCCGCCGAGATTCTCTGCAGCCAGCACGGCGACTGCGTTGTTGTGGAGGACACCGGGCTCTACATCAAGAGCCTGGGCGGGTTCCCAGGCCCCTACGCCGAGTACGCGTACAGGACAGTAGGGCTGCGCGGCATCCTGAGACTCCTCGAGGGCTCTCGCGATCGCGAGGCGGCGTTCAGGTGCGCCGTCGCCGTCTGCGTCGGCGGGAGCGTTCACGTCTTCATCGGCGAGGCGCGCGGCTGGATAGCGCGGGAGCCCCGGGGCAGCGCCGGGTTCGGCTACGACCCTGTATTCGTACCGGAGGGGGAGTCGCGGACGTACGCCGAGCTGGGAGGGCTCGTTAAAAACAGGGTGTCCCACCGCGCCAGGGCCTTCACCGCGCTTGCGAAGTTCCTGCTCGAGAGCTGCAAGTGCGGCGAGAGGACTACGTAGCGCGCGCGGCGGCGCTCCTGCGCAGCAGGAGCGCGCTTGTCGCGACGAAAAGCGCCGTCGCGGCGACAGTGATCCCCACGAGCGCGGCCAGCGGCGCCCTCTCCACCGGCAGGGAGAGGGCTGGCGAGGCCTCGCACTCAATCGATATGCCGCTCGTGTTGTACACCTCCACGTAGCCCTGCCTGCGGGCGGGCTCCACGACGCCGCGTCTGCCCCTGCACACAACGCGGGCTCTCGGGTCCTTCACGACCACGACGACGAACTCCGACTGGGCCGTGCAGTCTACGCTGAACCTGCAGTCTTGCGGCGGCGCGTACGTGCAGTATCTGGCGCCAGAGTAGTATATCCCGTACACAGCATGTGCGCAGATGCGCCACTCGTATGCGCTCAGATCCGCAGGAATGGGAGCCTTAGAGCCGTTCACAACGACGGCGTCCCGCTCAACCGTAACGACAAGCATGCCGGAGGGGCCGCGCAGCGTGTAGTTGGCGAGGGCCGCTAGTGCTGCCGCCGCGAGCAGCGCAAGGGCTAGGGGGGCGAGCCGCGACATGCCCTGCACCCCGCTCCTTTAATTAACATTGCGCGCACGGCGCGTGGTCTTCGAGCTGCTCCACCCGGCGGTGAGGCGCGCGCTGGAGGAGAGGGGGTTCCGAGAGCCCACGGAGCCCCAGAGGCTGGCAATACCAGAGATACTTGCCGGCAGTAACGTACTGGTGGTGGCGCCCACTGGCACCGGGAAGACGGAGGCCGCGGTGCTTCCAGTGCTCTCGAGAATGCTCGAGCTCGGGGCCCAGGCGCCCGGCATATACGCGCTCTACATAACGCCGCTCAGGGCCCTCAACAGGGACCTCCTCGACAGGATTAAGTGGTGGGGCGAGAGAGCGGGCCTCAGAGTAGACGTCAGGCACGGAGACACAGACAGGGCGGAGAGGCAGCGTCAGAGCAGGCAGCCCCCGCACGTGCTGATCACGACGCCCGAGATGCTGCAGGCAGTAATGACAGGCAGGAGACTGCTGGGCCACCTGAGAGAGCTCAGGTGGGTTGTCGTGGACGAGGTCCACGAGCTCGCCGAGGACAAGAGGGGGGTTCAGCTGTCGCTGGCGCTCGAGAGGCTCAGGTACCACGTCGGGCGCGACCTCCAGATAATCGGGCTCTCGGCAACAGTCGGAAGCCCCGAGGAGGTTGCCAGATTTCTCGTCGGGGCCGGGAGGCCCTTCAAGGTAGTTATGGTCGGGGTTGCCAGGAGGATGCAGCTGGACGTCGTGAGGCCGGCGCCGGCTGAAGAGGACAAGAGACTCGCCGAGGCTCACGGCCTCCACCCGGAGGTAGTCGCCAGGCTCAGGCTGGTGAGGAGGCTTGTCGAGGGGGCCCGCTCTGCCCTGATATTCGTCAATACGAGGAGCATGGCAGAGCTCCTCAGCTTCCGCATGTCGTATCTCTTCGGCGACCTGCCCGTCGCAGTTCACCACTCGTCGCTATCGAAGGCCGTCAGGGTGTCCGTCGAGCAGCGCATGAGGCGCGGAGAGCTGAAGGCCATTGTAGCCACGTCGAGCCTTGAGCTGGGAATCGACGTGGGGCACATAGACTTGGTCGTCCAGTATATGTCGCCACATCAGGTGACGCGCCTGGTGCAGAGGGTGGGGCGGAGCGGGCACTCGCTGAGCTCCACGCCGAGAGGCGTTGTGGTGTGCGAGGACGTGAACGACACAATGGAGGCAATGGTCATCGCGAGGCGCGCTCGTGCTGGCCTGCTGGAGCCCGTCAAGGTACCCAGCAAGCCGTACGACGTTCTCGTGAACCAAATAGCCGCGTTCCTAATATTAAAGCCCAGGTGGAGTCTCGCCGAGCTTTACGAGGTTATCAGGAGGGCTTACCCCTACCGCGACCTGACGCTTGACGAGCTCAGGAGAATCGTCAAGTTCATGGGCGAGCTCCACCCGAGACTGGCGCTGTACTTCGAGGATAGCGACACGGTCGTGAGGCCTAGATCCCGAGGCTTCTACCGCTACTTCTACGAGAACCTCTCCATGATTCCCGACGAGAGGCAGTATGCCGTGATTGACGCGAGAACGGGAGAGCTCGTGGGCACACTCGACGAGTCGTTTGTTGCAGAGTACGGGAGCGCCGGCGTCAAGTTCATCTTTAGAGGGAGGCCGTGGGTCATAGTCGGAGTTGACGGGAGGGGCGTGAGAGTTGTGGAGGTCCAGGACCCCTCGGGCGCCGTGCCGAGCTGGATCGGCGAGGAGATACCGGTGCCGCTCGAGGTGGCGCAGGAAGTGGGGGCGCTGAGGAGGAGGGCACGCGGCGGGGACCACAAGGCGATAGCGGAGGAGTACGGCGTGAGCGAGGAGACCGCGAGGTACGCAGTGGGGGAGGTGCTCAAGCACGAGGGCCCGCTCCCGGACGACAGGACTGTCGTGGCGGAGCAGTACGGCGAGAATGTCGTGATAGTCCACGCGGCCTTCGGCACGCTCGTCAACAGGACGCTGGCAAGGCTGCTGGGAGAGCTGCTGGCAAGAATTTTTGAGAGGCCGGTGGGAGTCCAGCCGGACCCCTACGGCATTGTCATTCAATCGTCAGAGCGCGTGTCTGCAGAGCTCGTCGGCGAGCAGCTTAAGAGACTTGCCGCAATTAGCGCGGAGGAGCTGCTAGAGCTCTTAAAGGCGGCGCTGGTAAAGTCGGGCGCGTTCAAGTGGCGGCTCTTGCACGTTGCGAAGAGAATGGGCGCCGTCGACAAGGACGCTGACGTGCACAGCGTCAGCATGTCCAAGCTCGTGGAGGCATTTGGCGGCACGCCGGTATTTGACGAGGCTCTTAAGGAGTCGCTGGAGAGGGACCTGGACGTGGAGGGGGCGCTTGAGGTGCTCGCGAGGATTAGGAGGGGTGAGATATGCGTTGTGCGCGCCCGCGGCCCGACGCATCTGGGGCGCGTTCTCTACGAGAGGGTCTCTCACAGGCTCGAGGTAATACCGCCCGAGAGGCTCAAGAGGCTCGTCATAGACAGCACAAAGGCGCGACTCCTGAACCACGTGATGGTCGTGGCGTGTCTTGACTGCGGCTGGCACGACGCAGTGAGGGTTGGGGAGCTGTCAGAGCTGAAGTGCGCGAGATGCGGCGGGCGCAATCTCGGAGCACTGCGCTCCGCCCGCGGCGACAGCACAGAGCGCGAGCTCAAGAGGCGCGCTGAAGAGCTCGCGAGGACAGCAGAGCTCATTAGGAGACACGGCTGGCTTGCGCTCTACGCGCTGGCGGCGAGAGTGCCCGTGGGCGACGTCGAGAGAATATTACTGGAGGTAGACGGCGCCAGTCTTGACGCTGTGACAGAGAGACTGCTAGAGGCAGAGCGGGAGCACCTGAAAAAGAGACTTCTCGAGTCCTAGCGCCTGCCGGCCGTCGCTGGATGCCGCCGGCTCGCGCCGGCCCGCAGCGTCCTCAGCCCGCGGGGCTGAGGCGGCCGCCCAGGAGTCTCGAGGTGTAGTACTCAAAGAGGTCGCCTCTGCCGAAGCGCTCGAGGTCGCGGCGGACGTACTCCCTCGCCCTATCCCTGTCCATCGGCACGATCACGCCGTTCTTGTAAATGCTGAGGGGCGGTACGTCTCTGTCGACGAGCCCGTAGACGTGAGAGAGCGGGCCGATGTACTTGCCACAGTATATCAGCGTGCCTATCGCGGTCTTGGCAAAGTCCCCGAAAATCGCGCCGAGCTTCCTGTACGCCCTCTGCGAGTAGGAAGGCCTCACTGGCCCCAGAGTGTTCTTCAAGTTCGAGACCGTCGTCCCGGCGCCGAGATTGACAAAGGGCGAGACGTAGCTGTCGCCGAGGTATCCCGAGTGCTGCTTACGAGTGTAAGCGTCCAGGAGCGCGTTCTTCACCTCGCCCCTCACCCTGGAGTTGTAGTAAAGCGCCGTGCTGGGCCTCACGTGAGTGAGGGGGAGGGCCGCGGACTCCGGCCCGATGACGGCCGGGCCCTCGACCACCGCGTACTCGTAAACGCGGCCGCGGACGTAAACACTGCCCCGGGCGATCCCGCGGACGTCCCCCCTCACGAGCTCTACCCCGAGCTCTCGCAGTCTCGCAAGAGCGAGGCTCATGAACTCAACGTTGCGCTCTATAGCGTCTGCGAGCGAGGCCAGCGGCTCCACCACCAGCCTGCTCCCGCCAAAGTCCGCGCTGTGCTCCCCGCACACGAGACTCTTTGACTTGAGGAGATACGGCGCGCAGCCGACGTGAATTCTGGGGACGTCCGGCGGCACTCCATTCCTGATCTCGAACCTGCAGCCCTCGAGTATGAGCGGCAAGTCCACGGCCTCCTCAACGTAAACGACGACCTTGCCCGCGTCGCACAGCGCGAGCGCGACGAGCTCGACAATGCGAAACCCGCCGACCACCAGATAGGGCGGCGGGGCGGCAAGCGCCGGGGGCAGGCTGCCGACAATTGCGACTTCCACGTTAAAGTTATTATCGCACGAGAATTTGAGGCTGCAGGCCGATGCTGAGGGAGGTCAGAGAAGCCGTGAGGAAGCTCCTGGGCGTTGAGGATGCGCCGGAGTGGCTCCTGCGCAGGATTGTGCAGGAGATGAGGGAGAGGGGGCTTGACGTCGAGGGGGCCGTGAGCTACCTAGCCCCCCTGATAGAGAGAGTATACGGAGCAAACGTGAGGAGGTACAGGCCGGGGCGCGCCAGCATAAGGAAGGCCTCGGCATTTCTAACCGCCGAGATGCTAGAGATATTGGGGTATCGCGTTGAGTTCATCAGACTCTTCGGCACTGCCGTGCCGGCAGCTGTCAAAGGAGAGGGAGTGTACACGCCCGCCATTCCAGTATTTGACAGCAAGAGGAGGACGCGGTACATAACAGCGCTCAGCAGGAAGCTCATGAGGAGCGTGATACAGATAACCACAGTGAGAGGCGCCGAGGGAGTTCTCGCTGAGGTAGTGAGAGTTGACAGGCCGCCGTTCTACTACCTCTACACGCCGGCCGACCTGAGGCCCCTTCTGGAGGGCGCCCTGCCGATACAGGCGCAGAGAGACAGCGCGCTCAACAAGCTCTACCAGTACTGGAAGTTGTTCAGAGAGCGGGGGTACCTTGTTCTCGTCGGGAGGGAAATTGGCGGGGTTGTGGTCGACCTTCTCGCCGTCGGTCTCGGAAGGTACGCGGTAGTGAGAGGGGCGGGCGGGAGAAAGCTCGCGCGGCTTAGGAGAGTCCTTGACGGCATTTACGTCGTTTGATTACTTACCGGCGCTGGCTCGCGCGCGCCTCAGCTCGCGCACTCTGGCTATTTCCCTCTCGATAAGCGACACGTGAAACTCGAGCTCCTCAATTACAAGCCTCTTAGCAGCCTCCCTGCCGTACTTCAGTATCTCCTCGGCCTCGTCGAGCTTCCCCCTCCTGACTCTCTCCTGCGCCGTGTAGACCACGCACTCGACGAGCTTCTCCTTGAATTCGAGAGCCTTGCGACTGTTGCCCTCGCGCTCGGCCCACGCCGCGAGTCTCTCCCACCTTGCGCACGCCACCGCAGGGCGGCGCTCGCGCATTAAAAAGCGTTGGCGCGGGGGCTAGCGGCCCGGCCTCCGTCTTGAGGGCGGGGGCGGCGGCGTCTTTCCGGGCTCTTGCGGCTTTGCGGCCGGCGGGGGCGGCGCCCTGGCCCTCGCCGCCGGCTGCGGGGCTCTGGGCGGCGGCTTGGCGTAGAGAGTCTTCACCTCCTGAATGCGCTTCAGGAGCTCCTCCTTCAGTCTCGGCGCTATGAAGTTCCCCGTGAACGCGTCTGCCTTTGCCGCTATAGCCAGCTTCGCTGCGAGGGCTCTCGCTATCTTGCCCCTCTGCCATCTGGGCGACCTGAAGATCTCCGGGTACTGGAATATCACGCCGTGCTTAGGCGGCTTGCTGCCAGTGCGCAGTGCTCTGAATAGCGCCTTCTCGGCGCCGAGCACCTGTATCGTGGACGCCGGCAGGAACGCCAGTCTCATGAGGCCGCCAGCCAGCTTTACCAGTCTCGCGCCCAGCAGCGGGCCGACGAGCTCTCTTACGTTCGGCGCGACCTCCCTCATGGCCTCGTCAATGTAGCCGGCGAGGGCCTCTCTGAACTCCTCCAGCTTGACGAACACGTCGGCGTAGGTCTTAATCTGCTCGAGGTCCCACTCTGTCATCTCCGCGCCCACGCTCTTCGCTGCAGCCTCCGCTATCTTCCTCGCTCTCTCTTCCTGAATGTCGGGGATGGCCCTCTTCAAGCTCTCCTGCGTTATCTTGGATCTGTGGCCAATGAAGTACACCACTCTCACGTATTCCCTGTTGTCCTTGGCGAGCTCCTCGAGCTCAGGAAAGTGAAGCCCGTACCACTCTCTAATTCTCGACGCGATTAAATTCATTATCTTGTCCACGTCGTCAAGCGCGCTGATTGCCTGCGCTACGTAAAGGTCTCTCTTCTCAACAGCCTGCCTGAGCTTGCGCCTCGTGACCAGCTCGCTCACGTCGAGCAGGAACTTCCTGTACTCGCCCCACTCCATGCCGAGCTGCTGCAGGTACTCGGCGAACCTCTGCCTGAACGCCACGACGGCCCTGCACGGGCTTTCCGCGTGCACCTCCACGCCCTTGACAGCTAGGACGAGCTTGCGGGCAAGCTCGGGATCCTCGACTACTACTCTCTCGGCCCTCTGTTTCAGTCTCTCGATGAGATTCAGAAGCTCTGGCACGGGATTTGACTTCTCCAGCTCTATCACCCTGCTCGCTACCAGCTCGAGATCCCGCTCGTACAGCTCCTTGTCAACTAGATTTCCTGACTCGTCTAGGGCGAAGAAGCCTAGCACATCAGTCGCAATATAGATTCTAGTCATTGAGTGCGCAAGTCAGCGGCTCCTTAATAAACGTGTCGTCGCGAGACCGAGCTATCGTAACATGTCAAGGCCGTACATGCAGCTCGGAGAGGGCACGCTTGACATCCTCAACGTCAACTCTCCCCCTGTAGGCCCGCATGACCTCTCTCAGCGCGTTCACGGACCCGACCCTCTGCACGGCCTCCCTCACTATCTCCCTGACCTTCTCGTAGGGGAGCCTCGTCAAGCCCAGGCGCTTTGCCGCCTCCTCTGCCGTCTCGCCCGGCTTCATGTTCCTAAGCACGTCCTCCACGGCCTCCTTCGTGATGACTCCCTTGTCGAGAGCCTCCAGCACTGACGCTACCTTCTCCTCGGTTATCTCAACGCCCTCCCGCGCCAGGGCCCTCGCAATGTTGATGAGCACTCGCGCTACTAGCGGCGGCGGGACCGACCTGTACCTCAACACGTACTCCTCAAACTTCTCTAAATGCGGGGACCTGACCAGCTGCAGCGCCACGTCCTTGCTGAGGCCCATCGCCGCCAGCTTGTCCAGCTTGTCCTCCAGGCTCACTCTGGCGATCTCCTCGGCCCTCCTGATTATCTCAATCGTGATCTTGACCGGCGGCAGGTCGGTCTCCGGGTACATTCTGGCGGCGCCGGGCCTCGGCCTGAGGAATCTCGTCGTGCCGTCGGGATTGGCGCCGCGGGTCTCTTCAGGCACCCCGTTCACGGCCGCGTTGAGTCTCTGCACGATAACCGCTGCCGCCTCCTCGAGCTCTCTCCTGTCAATGCCTGCCAGCAGGACGAAGCAGCCCGTACCCGCCATTGCCTCGACACGCCTGACCTCGTCCGCCGCGATTCCGTAGCCCGGCAGCTCGTCGCTGTGCACGAGGCCTCCCAGCTCCGTCCACGCCCTCACGTAGTCGGCGAGCTCGGCGCCGAAGCGCCTGCCCGGCTGTACCTCAAGGCCGAGGAGCCCCTGAAAGCCGGGGGTCTTGACGGCAATTACCTGCCCGCCGGCCTTGAGCGCGCTGGATATGAGCCTCGACTTGGTGTTCGCGAAGGCGGCAGTCACGTCAACGGTGGACGGCTCGAGCCCCCTCACGCCCCTTCTCCTGAGCTCCTCTGCCATCCTGAGCAGGTTTAGCTGCCTCATCACCTCGTACTCTATGACCCTCGGTATGAGGGACAGGTCCGGCACGCCCTTTATTTCAGTCTTCGCGCCCCCGGCTATCGAGACGTTGACGTCCTGCCTGACGGTTCCCGCGCCTCTCCTGGCCCTCCCAGTTATCTTGACGCTGTACCCTACTATCCACGCGACCTCCTCGATCTGCTGCGGGCTGTAAGTCATGGGCTCCGTCGCTATCTCCACCAGCGGTATGCCGAGCCTGTCCAGCCTGTACACCACCGTCCTCCCCTCCTCGGCGATCTTCCTGGCGGCGTCCTCCTCGAGCGCAATTGTCTGCACCCCTACATCGTATCCGAGGATCTTCTTCCTGCCGCCGTAGGCCACGAGCACGGTCCGCTGGAATCCCGAGACGTTCGACCCGTCCACCACAATCTTGCGCATGACGTGCATCTCGTCGAAGAGCTTCGCGTTGAACATCTTGGCCACCGCAACGGCCGTCACGAGCGCCTCCTCGTCGGGCATGTGCGGGGGCTCCTCGTCCAGCTCGACGAGACACGTCGTGTCGCGGTATCCCTCGTAGACGGCCCGCCTCCTCTTCCTCACCTCCCACACGACGGCCGGGTCCACGGCGCCCAGCTCGCTCAGCGAGATGTTGAGGCTCCTCTCCACCCTGAAGTGGGGCTCGTCGTCCCTCAAGAGAGGCGGGCAGTGGCAGAAGAGCTTGCGAGGCGTGCTCAGCTGGACGTGAATCTCGAGGCCCACCTTGAGCCCCAGGGCCCTGTAGTCCAGTTGAGTGCCGGCAGGCACGGGGCGTGCGGGGCGTTGCTTATTAGCCATTTCGGCGGCGCGGGAGTCCTGCCTCTCCCGCGCCGGCCAAACGTGTCCAATTTTTGGACACGATAGAGAGGCCGCTACGCCAGCTCCAGCGCCTGCACGACTGCAAGTCCCCTGTCCGTTAGCCTGTTGTACACGCACGGGCGCCTCGCGTGGCACCTGCCCTCGTACCGCTCCACAAGGCCGCGCCTGACGGCCTCTTCCAGCGCGTCTTGCCCGTAGCCCCACTCGCCGAGCTGGCGCAAGAGCTCTCTCATGTAGGGCCATCTGCCGTGCGCGGCGTGGAACTTGTATATTGCCAGAAGCAGGCGCGCGAGCGCCCTCTCGCAGACCCCTATCTTCCTCATACGTGTCCAAAAATTGGACACGTTTAAATCACGGCACTAGCAGCGCGGCTGCCTGCGCCGGGCCTCGCGCCCCGCACTCTCTGAACGAGCTCGTCAGGCCAGTCCTCACTCTCACCGGCCGCCGAGCTTGCAGGGCGCCGGCATTTTGGGGCGCGTTTAAAACGCGAGGCCCTTTCAAAATGCCGGTCGTGATGGAGTTGGTGCCCCGGCCGGGATTTGAACCCGGGTCACGGGCTCGAAAGGCCCGCCTGAGGGCGGGAGCCCGCTATCCTTGGCCGGGCTAGACTACCGGCTGGAGTGGCGGCCGGCCACGGCTCCCGGCGCGCCGGGGCTGGGCTATCTCGGGCCGGAGCAATAAACTTTTCCGCGCCTCAAGCCCCGGCCCTCTGCCTTATGGCACCGCGAGCGCACAGTATTGCGCAAGCGCCGCACCCCGTGCACGCCGGCAGTATCTGCGGCGCGCCGCTCGGCGACGGGACCAGCGCGGGGCATCCCGACTTCAAGCACTCGCCGCACCTATCGCAGAGCAGCGGGTCCACCTCGTAAGTCCCCCTCCTGGGGGCGTAGCCGACAACACGACTCTCGAGGAGTCGGCACGCATCCCCTGGCTCGTCTAGCACGACGGCATAACCCCCCAGCTCCGCAACGCGCTCCACCAGCCTGTCCCGCGCTCTCGCCACTGTAATCACGGGCCCTGCCCTGTAGCCGCCGGCGAGCATGCCGAGCGCTATCGCGCTCGCCTTAAGCGGCGGCAGGTAGACGTCCACTATCTCGGCGATCTCTCCGGGCGCGTGCCACGTCGGAATGACCATGTAGTCTGGGGGCGGCTTCGCGCGCGGCTCCAGCCTCACGTCCGAGACCACCACGGGAGCGGCGTCGAGAAGCCTCACGGCCGCGTAGATACACGCCATCAGCGGGAGGAGATAGTGGCCCACTGTGACGTTCTCGCCCCCCGAGGCCCACCTCCACGGGCGCAGGTAGTGCTTGTTAAACGTCGAGACTCTGCGCCTCGACGTGACAGGCCTCGGCCCTCTGTACCCGGCGGGCGTTAAGTGCGCCTCGGAGTAGTCGGCAGCAGCCTCAACGTCGCCAAAGCACGGGAGCTCCGGGGGGCATGGCGAGATTAACAGGGCTCCCCACACGGCATTTCTAGCGGCCTGGAGGGCCCCGGCCGAGGGCTCGGCGTAGACAAGCACCCGCCTAAAGGTAATTGAAAGGCCTGCCGCTATGCCCAGCCTCTCGTCATCGCTGTACTCATCGCCGTCCACGATGAACTCTATCGCGCCGCGCATGCCCGCGCGCCCGTAAATCCTATCAGCGGAGTGCTCCCAGCCTCACCAGCAGCCTCTTGAGGGCCTCCTTCTCGGCCGGAAACTCGTCGAGCGGGCGCGGCCCATTTAGCCTGACCCACAGGCACTTCTCAGACAGGTAGACGTCCCCCGTCTTCAAGTTTACCGCGAGCGGGAATATCTTGCACGCGAGCGGCTTAATTTCATGAATGGTGCACCTGCCGTTGCGGTTGAACGGGCACGCGCCGCGAATAATCCACCTGTACAGCCTCACCCCATTGTACTCGCCCGCCGGAGTGAAGTGCAGCCTCGCGCCAATTCTCCTCGCCTCTCTCGTCAACACGTCTATCTCGTCCTCAAGCACTACCGGCATGTCCTCAAGCCCCTCGAACTTGCAGCACTCTGCCGGGCAGAGCACAGGGCATGTAAACACTGGAAACTCACGTCGCGGCTTTAAGCGCTGCTGCCCGCGGCGAGCTTAAGCTATAATTTTTTTTAAGCCGCAGCGCAGCCGGCTCGCATGTCCGCTAAGAAGGAGAAGAAAGAGGCAAAAGAGGCAAAGAAGGAAGCGAAAAAGGAGGAGAAGAAGAAGAAGTAGTAACATTGTCGCGCATAGCTTTAAGTAACCCCCTCCCCTTTTTCCCGATGGCCAAGGTCATTGACGTGGGCAGAGTAGTCGTCAAGCTGGTGGGGAGGGAGGCCGGGAGGAAGGGCGTGGTGGTTGACATAGTGGACGAGAATTACGTGCTCATAACCGGGCCCAAGTCTTTGACAGGAGTCAAGCGGAGGCGCGTGAACGTGAATCACATTGAGCCAACAGATAGGAGAGTTGAAATCAGGAGGGGGGCTTCAGACGACGAGGTCCTGAAGGCGCTAGAGGACGCGGGGCTCGTCGAGTACATGAAGCAGAGAGTTAAGCCGAAGCTCGGAGAGCTGGCGGCACTCGACATTCCCAAGAGGGGAATTTAAGCCGGCGCGCGGGCGCCGCGAGCAGCTTTAAGTGATGCTGGTAGAGGGCCTGCGTGCGGGCCCCGCCGGGCTGTGGCGGCAGGGAGGTGTTTGTGAGAGCTCAGGAGCTCACGAATCCGGAGTGGGGCAAGCCGCCGCACAAGCGCGGCACCGAGGAGTACATTACGTACTCCATGGTCGTACTCGACAAGCCCCGGGGTCCCAGCAGCCACGAAGTCGCCGCGTGGGTAAAAAAGATCCTGGGCGTTAACAGGGCGGGGCACGCGGGGACTCTGGATCCCAAGGTCTCCGGCGTGCTGCCGGTAGCAATAGCGGAGAGCACGAAGGCCCTAATTGCTCTCTCGAGGGCGGACAAGGTCTACGTGGCGGTAGCGAAGTTTCACGGAGATATTGACGGGGAGAGGCTGAGGGCCGTGATACGGGAGTTCCAGGGCGCGATATACCAGAAGCCGCCGCTGAGGTCCTCCGTGAGGAGGAAGCTCAGAGTGCGCCGCGTGTACTCGCTAGAGCTGCTAGAGCTGGACGGCAGGTACGCCGTGTTGAGGATGCACGTAGAGTCAGGAACCTACGCGAGGAAGCTAATCCACGACATAGGCGAGGTGCTGGGCGTTGGCGCCAACATGAGAGAGCTGAGGAGGGTGGCCGTCTCGTGCTTCAGCGAGAACGAGGCCGTCACGCTCCAGGATATCGCCGATGCGTACACAACCTGGAGGAAGTACGGCGACGACAGCTATCTGCGCCGAGTGCTGCTGCCGGTTGAGGAAATAACACGCCACCTGCCCAAGATATGGGTAAGAGACGGGGCAGTTGACGCAGTCTGCAACGGGGCGCCGCTGGCAGCCCCTGGCATAGTTAGGCTCGAGCATCCGTTCTCGGCCGGCGATCTCGTCGCGCTCTTCACTCTCAAGGGCGAGCTCATCGCCTTGGGGCGCGCCGCGGTCGACAGCGAGGAGGCCAAGAAAATGGAAAGGGGTATTGTCGTCAGGACGGACCGCGTGATTATGAGGCGCGGTACCTACCCGCCGTTCTGGAAAAAGAGGGGCGAGAGGGGGGCGGGGAGCGCGGAGGGGCAGCAGGCAGCTACTGCAGGCGGCAGCTGAGGGGCAGCGCCGGGGTTAGAAGATTTTAAGGGGCGCGCTAATTCACTGGCCATGAGCCTGCGCCGCGTAGTAATTGACGCGGCAATACCAACAAAGGGCGTGACCATAATTGACGTGGCCAGGGAGCTCCAGAGAGTAGAGGGCGTGAGGGCCGTCAGAGTGACAGTGGACGACGTCGACGTCGACGTACTCGGCCTGATTATAGTGGTCGAGGGGGAGGGCATAAACTTCGAGGGGCTAGAGCGCGCCCTGGAGAAGATCGGCGGGGTTGTCCACTCAATAGACGAGGTCGTCGTCGGCGACTACACGCCCGAACTTGAATCAACGTGAGGTACCTGGCCCTCGGGATACTAGACGGGCTGATCGCCGCCGGCACTCTCTCGGCATCACTGATCCTACAGGGGCGCGGGATGGACATGAGATTGCTGTCCCCGCTCATCATAATTGTCGCGTCAATCAATTCCCTCACCTCCTTTGTTGCGGAGTTCGCCCACCAGATGAAGAGCATCGGCGAGCTGACCTACAAGTTATCGTTCAGGAGGGCGCGAGACTGGACCCTCCTGCATAGCCGCGCGTTTTACCGCGCGGCCAGATCCGCGCTAGAGAATTTTGCAGCCTCGGCGGCGGGGGCCGCGGCCGTGTTACTGCCGGCGTGCTTGCTGCCGAGTCTGTCCATCATGGCAATCGCGGCCCTGACGGCCGCGCTCAGTGTAATATTCGCGCGCGGCTCTGGCGTCGGGCTCTTGGCGTTCATGAGCGCAATGAGCGCGGCTGTTACCGCCGGAATTCTAATAGGCCTGGCATTCCCTATAGTAGTGCCAGCTTAAAATCCCGCCAGCGCAGTCAGGCGTGGCCGCGCTGCCCGTAGAGTATCTGAGGGCCACGAGAATTGTAAACGAGGTAGTAGACGGAGTTGAGGTGATATCATTTGAGGTCCCGACGCACAAGTACTTCTCAAGGGGCGAGGTGCCCTACCTCTCCCTTGCTCTGGACGTCGATATCAGGAGGCTCGAGAGCATGATTTCCGACATGAAATACGGCAGAGTTGTTGTGGAGAAGCTCTGGGCTCACAGGCTGGATAGCGACATCGCGCGGGAGGTGAGGCAAGTGCTGCTGCCGGATCTCACTATGAACCAGGTTAACGGCGAGGCCGAGGAGCTTGAGGGAGTGAGGATCCTCAAGCTGCACGTAGGCCAGCTTAGGGAGTTCATCAGGATCCTCGTGCGGGCGCGGCACAGCTTCAAAGAAATTGTAATACACAGGAGGCCGCCGCACCCGGCCATCGCCAGGTATATTGCATATCTCTAGGCCAGGCGCGCCGGCGAGAGCCATGAGAGTTGCCGTCGTGGGAGTCGGCAGGTGGGGCGCGAACCACGTGCGGGCGCTGGCAGAGCTAAGGGCGGAAGGCCTTGTTAGTGAGATACTCGCAATAGACAAGGACGGGGAGAGATTAAAATGGGCCGAGAGAGTTTACGGCGCGCGGCCCCTAAGGGGCATTGAGTGCGCGCAGGATCTGGACGTAGACGCGGCAATAATAGCCACTCCCACGTCTCTTCACTTTGCACACGCCGCCCTGTTTCTATCGCGTGGAATTCCGACACTGGTGGAGAAGCCGTTCACCGCAACGCTGGACGACACATACAGGCTGCTGGACATTGCCGGCAAGACTCTCGTGACGACAGGATACCTCCTGAGATTCCACCAGGGCGTGAGGTACTCAAGAGACGCGCTGGCCGGCGTGGGGGGCGCACTCGCCGCCCTCGCGAGGAGAACCTCAAGCGGCAGGGAGCGCAGCGTTGATGCCGGCGTCATCAAGGACCTGGCAATACACGACGCGGACCTGGTGACCTACATCACAGGGGCGAGGGCAGAGTGCGTGCGCGCGCAGGCCATCGCGCCTGGAGGCCAGCGCGAGGAGCACGCGCAAATTCTGGCAGACTACGGGAGTCTGATTGCAGCGTTTGAGGCCAGCTGGCTCGTGCTCTATACTGACAGGAGGCTCGAGATTGTCGGAGGCAGCGGGACGCTGACAGTAGATTTCGTGAGAGAGCGCGTCTGCCTCCACGCCCGCGGGGAGTCGCGCGAGCTAGCGGTGGGGGCGGCGGACCCCCTTTTGGCGCAGGACAGAGAGTTCTTAATGGCGGCGGCCGGCAGGGGGGGAGAGGTCGTCAGCCGTGAGGACATAGTCTACACGATGCGATTCTGCGAGGCCGCAACGCTCTCGGCGAGGGCCAAGAAAGCGGTCTGCCTCGACGAGCTCTGAGGGTCGCGGCGGCAGTGCGCCGTCACAGTAAATATACTCTCGAAGAACATGTGAAGCGCGGCGGCCCTCACTATGACGCACTGAGCCTTCAGCGCGTCGATAATCAAATCCGCGCGCCCCAGAGAGCTGAAGGTGATGATCACAGTACGCGGCCTCTCTGCGGATACCCACCTGAGAAGCCTCTGTATCATGCCCGTGTCGTGAACCGCCGGGTCCAGCGGCTCCTCGGGCGGCAGGTAGGGCGGGTTCGACACGACAGTGTCCGCGCGCCTCACGGCGTCCAGCGCGTTGCCGCACACCACATCGACGTGGTCGGGGCAGGACTTGCACGCGTTGGCGTCCACGTCAATTGCCACAACCTGCCTGCACTTACCGGCGAGCGCCGCCGCGAGGGCGCACGAGCCGGAGCCCACGTCGACACAGATATCGCCTGCCGCCCCCTCGAGGGCCCCGAGCGTGAGGTACGTGTCCTCGGCCGGCTGGTACACCATCAGCGAACGGGCAGGGAGTAGAACAGTGCCGGCGCGACGAAGAACGCAAATAGCGAGTACAGCAGCGTGCGCTCGTAACTGCTGCCGGTCTCGAGCGCGTGAAATGACGCGTGGGTAAACGCCGTGAGGAGCGGCACCACCGAGGACGCTATCTGGGACGCGGTAACCAAGTAAGGCGCGTTGAGCGCCCGCGCGAGCTCGACTGCCATTAAGTGAGCCGCGGGGTATAGCGCCAGGGGGTAGACTCCCAGTACTGCCCTCGGCGGCGCTATTCTCCTGCGCGAGAGCAGGTGAATTATGAGAAGGATTCCGAGTGCCGAGGCGAGAGACGCGGCGAGGGAGAGATAGGGGCCTGGATCTACCGGGGGCGTCAGGTAACACCCGGCGTATATGACGCCAATGAGCACGAGAGGCGGCTTGTAGAGCGCCCCGATTATGAGCGACGCAATCCAGCCTAGGAGCAGCATGAGCGATATTGCGCTCGAGTGAGGCGAGACCGAGAGCCACGCCGCAAGCGACTCAATTTTAAGCGGCAAGAGGAGTTTGCGGGAGCCGGGGCGCCCCGCGTTTAGGAGAATGTAGACTGCTCTTCGACCGGTTTCCGTTAGGTAGACCAACGAGTCCTCCCGCCTGACGAGCCCGAGGCGCTCCAGCGCTGACACCTCTGCCACGACCGCGTGGGGGGGCATGTTGAGGGCGTTGCAGAGTCTCGCCAGCGTCAGCGCGCCGCTCTTATGCAGCGACATGAGAATGCCCCGCCGCGCGTTAGAGGCGGCCTCGCGCAGCGCTTGCTCGACGGCGGCGCCGCTCATAGTTAATATCGGGCGGAATTGTTAAAAATACTGAGCTGCACGGGGCACCCATGGCGGCAGCGCTAGAGCAGACAATACTAGTGGGCAAGAAGCCGACAACAAACTACATAATCGCGACGGTAATGGCGTTCAATGCCGGCGTCAGGCGCGTGACGCTAAAGGCACGCGGCGCGGCGATCTCCAAGGCCGTGTCGGCCGCAGTGATGGTGAGGGACAGATTCCTGCCAGGCAAGGTGCAGATAAAGGACGTCAAGCTGCTGAGCGACAAGGTGCGCGCACAGGAGGGCAGAGAGAGGACGGTAGCCGCGGTGGAGATACTCCTCGAGATGTCCTGAGAGAGTCCGCGGGAAAGGGCACCTCCCCCTTTTTGCGCCAAACCAAGACCGCCAGCATGGCCTTGGCCGCGCTCGTCAACTCGCTAGAAAATGCCCGGTACTACGATCCCCCCTACGGCGAGTTCTCAATCGCCAGAGCGCTGAGAGAGTCCGAGGGCAGGTGGACGCCGGTGTTCAGGAGAGTCCGCGAGAGATTCACAGGCGTCGGGAACTTGCTGGACGCCAGGAAGAAGCTGTACTTATATCTCGGTGCCTCCAGCGACGAGGATGCCTACACCAAGCTGCTCTCCGCGATGGAGAGCCCGATGAAGCTCGAGGCCGTCGCGTCGTGGAGGGACCTGTACAGAGAGCTTGAGTCGCTCGCCGAGCTGCCAATGGTGCGATACTACGAGAGAGAGGCGCGGCCCTACATAACGGCGTCAGTGGTGGTGGGCAGGGGGCCTGGCAATCTCATGAACGCGTCAATTCACAGAGTGTCGCCGGTGGGCGCGAGGAGGGCCGTCGTGAGACTAGTGCCGCGGCACCTGTACTACATTCACGAAATGAACATGAGGGCAGGAGGCGAGACTCCCGTCGCCATTGCGTGGGGGACTCACCCGCTCGTGCTCGTGGCCGCGGCATCGTCGCCGCCTCTGGGAGTCTTCGAGCTGGAGGTTGCAGCGCGGCTCGCGGGCGGGCTCAAGGTAATCGAGCTTGACAACGGCGCTGTCGCTCCATTCATGGCCTCCATCATAATCGAGGGGTTCATCACGAGGGATCTCGCCGAGGAGGGCCCATTTGTGGACGTGCTGGGCACGTACGACAGAGTGAGGGCGCAGCCGACAATTAGGGTCGAGAAGATATACGTGCTGCGCGAAGACGCGTACGTCCACTACTTGCTCCCCGCCGGGGCAGAGCACGCACTGCTCATGGGATTCGACAGAGAGGCCAGAATCTGGAGGGCTGTGAAGTCGGTGGCCCCCGGGGTGAGGAAGGTCAGGCTGACTAGGGGCGGCGCCGGCTGGCTCACTGCCGTGATATCCCTCGAGAAGTCGTCTGAGGGCGATGCAAAGAACGCGCTCCTGGCGGCGTTCGCGGCGCACCCCAGCCTCAAGATCGCCATCGCCGTCGACGGCGATATAGACCCGGACGACCCGGTGGCGGTCGAGTGGGCCGTGTCAACCAGGCTGAGAGCCGATCGCGGCATTTTTGTAATACCTTACGCGAGAGGGTCGAGCCTGGACCCCTCAGCGCTTAATGAGGAGGGGCTCACGCACAAGGTCGGCATAGATGCAACGAGGCCGCTAGACGCCGACTCCCTGCTTTTTGAGCGCGCAAAAATACCCGAGGCCTAGCGGGCTCGTGGGCTTGCGTGAGGCGCGCGAGTACGCGAGAGAGGCCGTCCTAAAGGTCGCGGACGCGGTGTCAGGCGGCGAGGTCGTGCCGATAGACACGGCACACGTCTCTGGCGTGTCCTACCTCACGATAGGCGATCACGGCGTTGAGTTCCTCAAGCGCCTGGCGTCGCTGGGCGCGAGAGTCTCCGTCTTCACCACGGCGAATCCAGCGGCAGTTGATACAGGCGGCGTCCTTGAGGTCGACAGGAGAACGGCAGAGGCGCAGAGGGAAATCATTGCGGCGCTCAGGGCGCTGGGCGTCAGCGTTGTCCTATCGTGCGCTCCCTACGAGTTCGTGCTCGTCAGGCCGAGAACCGCGCACGCATGGGCAGAGTCAAGCGCTGCCGCCTACATAAACACATTCAAGGACGCCTGGACTGACAAGGTCCCGGGGCCTCTCGCGCTGCTGTCAGCGATTGCAGGCTTTGCCCCGAGGACGCAGCTCTACACGCCCGAGGGCCGGCGGCCGACCGCACTAGTGAGGGTCGCGTTCAAGCCGAGGGACCCCCTGGAGGCAGGGATCGTCGGAGCGCTGATAGGCGAGAGGCTCGGGCACGGAGTGCCCTACGTCAGCGGGATCCGGCTTCCCGACGAGGCCAGCAGGCGGGAGTTCGCAGCCGCGCTCTCGACATACTCGTCCATTGTCTTCGCCGTCATCGAGGGCGCGACGCCCAACTGGGCTGAGTACGCGAGGGCGGCCGACCCCGGCGAGCGCATTGAAATCGAGGGCAGCGACGTGCAGAGGCTTCTGAGGTGCGCAGGAGTGCCAGATGCAGTGTATGTAGGGTGCCCTCTCGCCGACGTGGAGACCGTGCTCTGGGTCATTAACGAGGTGGCGAGGCGGGGGCCCGCGAGAAGGCCCGTGTACGTCTCCACGTCGCCGGCTGCGTACAAGCTCGTCGAGAGGCAGGCCAGGGCCGCGTTGCGGCTCAACGTCGTGATTCTCGCCGGCTCGTGTCTCGTCGTGAGCCCGCACGCGCGGCGCCTCAAGTCCATCGCGACGGACTCTGCCAAGGCGGCGTTTTACATCAGCAGGCTTCACGGCATTAGGGTCTCTCTCTGCAGGCGCGAGGACTGCATTAAACTGGCCTATGCATAGCAGCGCCCGGCCGCGCGCGCGCCTCAAGCCGCTCATCAGAGGCAGGGGGCGCGTTGCCGCGAGGGTTGTCAGACTGGGCTTTCCAGTCTCGCTGCTCGGTGACTTAGATCCCGAGACGGGGAGGCTTGCCGGCGTTGACGCAGCCGGGAGCGTTGTCGCGCTGCCCTACTTGAGGGGCTCGACAGTCGGGCCTTACGTACTGTGGAGCGCGGCAGTCAGAGGCAAGGCGCCTCTGGCAATCGTGGCCGAGAGGCCCGACCTGCTGCTGGCAACCGCGTGCGCGCTGGCCGGCATCCCTCTATTTCAGGGATCTGTGACTGCAGAGTGCATAAGAATAGACCTGGAGACCGGGGAGTATGAGAGGTGCTAGCAAGGACGTCCTCACAAGGCTGGCGCTGCTAATGCTCGAGGAGCTCTCGCTCAGAGAGGGCGGTGCCGTGAGGCTCCGGTACTGGAAGACCTACAGAATGGTCGAGTTCTGGCTGGGAGAGGGGGTGGCGCAGCTGATTGCAAGGAGGCTGGCCGAGGGCGGCTACGTGAAGCTCGAGGGCGGGCGCGCGGTCTTGCTCAAGCGCTTGAGCGCGCGCAGGAGCCTCGGTCAGATACTGAGAGATGCCTACGCGCTCCTAACCGCCGTGGCGGCCAGCTAGACAGCTCAGGGCGCGGCCGCGCCCACCTGAGTTCTCTGCTCGCCAGATCCCTGCCTGCTCCCCCTCCGCGCGTAGAGCAGCGGGTTCCTCACGCCGCACGCGAGGCCGTTCGGGCACAGCCCCCAGGACAGCATTGTCTGGCAGCCCGGCACCATGTACTGCTTCCTGCCTCCGGCCTGCCCCGCTATGTGCATTACCTGGTACCTGGTGACCCTCTCGTTGAAGTCGGGGGCGGAGCGGAACAGGTCGACTACTCTCTCGACGTCCCAGCCGCGCCTGACCAGGTAAGCCGCGAGCGCGAATCTGGCCGCGTGCGGGAGGTTCTCGCCGGCCTTGAGCGCCTCCACGAGCGCGCGCATGCAGGGGGGGTCCTCGCCGGCCTTAACCGCGTCCAGCCTTAGCGCCGGCCGCCCGTGCTTCCTAGCCAGCTCCTCGAGCTCGGGCACGAGGCGCGGGACTGCGTGTCTGGCAATCCAGCCGACCGCCAGCTCGTTCTCGCGCGCGAGCTCGATAATGCGCTCCTCGTAGGCCCCCTCGAGGAGTCTCGTGAAATCGCCGTCGGGGATGAGAACCCAGCCCCTCACGACAGGCCTGTTTATCATGGCCCATTGCGGGCTCTGCGGCGCGAACTTGAGGTACGACGTCCAGCGTACCGCAACTGGAAGCTCGTCCGCCCGCGAGAAGCCACGGCCCCGGAAGACGTCCTTGGTGCACGCGGCGGAAACACCGAGATCTCTCGCAATCTCAAACCTGCAGCACTCCTCGCCGTAAATACAGCACTGATCGCGGAGCGCGCTTCTAATAGTCTGGGAGAATGCCTTGCCGCTCACCACCGCGAACTTTTTGAGCAAGTGGGGGCCGCCCGCTGCCGCGATGTAAAGCGCCAGCCTCGCGACGACCACCGCCCTTCCGGGATCGCTGCACTCGCAGCGCGCGGCCGCGGCGCCTGGCGCGCCCCGCTCGAGCAACGCCCTGAGGAACTCCACAGCCTCGCGAACTTTAGCCTCGTCGGAGAGCTCGCTCTCCAGCGTGGCGCCCTGCCTCTTCAGAAACTCCGATACTCTCCTCAGGAATGGAAAGCAGCAGGCCAGCTCAAGCGCCGAGCAGCGAGTCATCGAGTCCCGCCGCCTCTCAGCATTTTTACGGCCCCGTCGCGCTAGCCGTATAAGCTGAGTAAGTCGAGGCCAGGCGCGAGCTCGCGGTATCTGCCGCCGGTGAGCCTAGCGAGCTGCCTTAGAAAGCCGCTCCTCTCGGTCGCGACGACGTGAAGCCTCCTGAACTTCCTCGCGATCTGCAGCACTCTGTCGGCGTCGCTGGTGCGCCCGTCGCTTATGATCACCACGTCTCTCGTCGCGCCGTGCGCGTGCAACAACTCCAGCGCCGAGGCTAGCTCCGTGCCCCCCATTGCGTAGACGTAGCGCAGTATCTCGATCATCTCTCTCGAGTAAGTGTGGGCGGCGTGGGGGGTCCACATAAAGTCGGCATCGACGTTGAAGAGGGCCAGCGCCACGAAGCCGCGCAGGTAAGCCATCTGGCGTATGTATCTAGCAATTGCATTTTTGGCAACTCTGAGCTTGGTCGCGCTGCCGACGTACTCCTTCATGCTCCCGGAGACGTCAAGCGCAATGTAGACGGGCTTGTCTATAATGTGCGTGTACTCGCGCAGGTGAATGTCGTCATCCGACAGCGGCCTTCCCATGAGCCTCTTTTTCATGAAGGACATTGCCGTCATCAGCAGATCGATATCGGAAGGAGGGGCGCTGGGGCGGTACCGCTTGACCAGCCGCACTGCAGACTTCACGTGCGCGACCCCCTCGCTCCTAGCGGCGATGGGGCTCCTCGCCTCCTCGAGGGCCTCTCTGGGCAAGTTGAGTCTCTTTATGACCTCTAGCTTCGCACGCGGGGACGCGTCAATGCGCACGTGTCTGTTGACAATGTGCGCGAGCGTGGGGGCCCTCTCGCTGCCGACGGAGCCCCACGCCATGACGGCAGGCTCCGCGCTCGGGCTGCGCTTGGCGCACGCAATGGCGTCTTCCACAATTTTCCTGGCAGCGCCGGGGCTCGCGCGGAGGGCTCCAGCCAAGTTCTGCGCTATTATGTCGACGAGCTTTTCCCAGCTCAGGCCGCCCAGCTGCGCCCTGGCCCGCACGTCGGCCGCCGCGTATACGAGGCTGCGCACTGAGGCCTGGCCGCCCAGGCACTCGTAAATTCGCAGCAGCAGGTCTGCTACCTCGTCCATCACGCGCTTACCGCTGCCTTCTCGAATAAATTAACCAGCACATTCTTCACCTCGGAAGTGTGAGGCAGGTTAGCTGCCAGTGCCAGTTTCAAGTCCCTCACGCCCGCGCTCCTGTGCTGCGACCACGCCCGCGCCACGGCGTCGGCGAGCGCATAACTGAGAGACCTCACGGACTGGGGGTACCCGGCTCTCTCCGCCTCGTAGGTGAACTTCACCAGCATGTCGACGAGCCTCGGCGGTATCTCGGCCTCGAGGTCCCCGAGGTATTCCTTGGCCTTCCAGATCAGTACCGACCGCAGTATCTCCCTGTCAGGCAGCTTGACCTCGACAAACTTGAACCTGTCGGCTAGGGCCTCTGAGAGCTCGTAGACTCCCTCGTACTCGCTCGGGTTTGCTGTGGCTATAAGTGCAAAGTCGGTCCTTATTCTGAATCCCCTGACGTAGACGTAGTGCTCCTGTATTGCCTGCAGAAGCGCGGCCTGGGCATACGGATTGAGGCGGTTGATCTCGTCAAGTATCAACGCAGACCCGTGTGCCGTCACCAGAGGTCCCGGTATGTACGCAAGCGGGTGGTCGAGGCCTGTCTGCAGCGCCACCGCTATATCGATGTCGCCCGTCAGGTCCACTGCCGTCATGTGCGAGTGGCACGCGACCATGACATACGGCGGGTCGCTCAGGGCCAGGGTCTCGGCAATCACCTTTGCCAGAGTGCTCTTGCCCAGACCCACCGTGCCGACGAGGGCAACGGGCCTCCCGATCATCAGCCCGCTCAGCGTGTCAAGAACCACGTCGTCGAGCCCCCGCAGGGCCTTGTTTACTGCCCTCACTATTTCCTCCACGCCAAGCTTCCTCACGCGCTCCCTCACCAGCCTGGGTATGTTAACAGGCTCTCGTTGCAGCAGCTCGGAGAGTTTCACGCGAGCTCCGCGCGTGGCAGTTAAAAAATAAGCCCTAGAGGAGGGCGCGAGGTCGGGCGGTCTGTTTCAGACTTAAAAGAGGCCCCGCACCCTCCTCACAATGACCGCCCGCGTGCTGAAAAGCGGCGAGATTTATCGTATAGAGGGTCCCGCGAAAGTTACTGTCAGGCAGGGCCGAATTTATGCAACAGGCGTGGTTTACACGGAGGGGCAGAGCTTCACGGTGCTGAAGGCAAGGAGGCTGGCAATAAAGGCTCTCGCGGACTCCGAGGTGGAGTTCATACTGGGCCCGGGCGCCGTGCTTGAGAGAGCCGCGCCGGGCGAGGAAGTGCTTGACCGCTGGGACGAGAAGACCTCGTCGCTCGACCTCAGGGGAGTTATAATGGTCGTGGGGATGGTCGACGTCGGCAAGTCAACAATGGCCGCGCTGCTCGGCAACAAGGCGCTCGCGCGCGGCCTCAGTGTTGCAATAGTTGACGCGGACGTGGGCCAGAATGATTTAGGCCCGCCAACTACAGTCTCTCTCGCCAGGCTGACGAGATACATCACGCACTTGCGCCAGCTCCTGGCCGAGAGGAGCGTGTTCCTCCAGACCACGAGTCTCGAGCGCATCTGGCAGAGCGCGGTGGAGAAAATCGCGAGAGCCGTCGAGTATGCAATTAACGAGTGGGGGGCAGACACAGTGATAGTCAACACCGACGGATGGGTTCTCGACAAGAGCGCGGTTCTTTACAAGCGTGCCTTGATAGATAGAATAAAGCCGAACCTGATAGTCGCAATACAGGTTGAGGGCGAGCTCGCGCCAATTCTGGACGGCTACAGCAATGTGGTGGTAGTGCCGCCGCCGCCGCACGCCAGGACCAAAAGCAGGGAGGACAGGAAGGCGCACAGAGAGATGGGGTACGGCAGATTCATCTTCCCGCCCGTCGAGCTGGTAATACACCTCAACAAAACGCCTCTGTGCAATCTACTAATGTTCGGCGGTATTGAAATATCAGATGAGCTAAAGAGAATGCTCGGGAGGGCTCTGGGCGTTCCCATCTTAAAGGCGTTCCAGTACAAGGACAGAGTATACGCAATTGTCAACAGCGACTCGTTTGCCGTCAGGAAGATAGGCGGGTTTAAGGTGGCGTGCCTCCCGGCGGACTTTGAAAGGGGGCTTCTAGTCGGGCTCGAGGACGGCGAGGGCTTCTTGGTGGGACTCGGCGTCATGAAGAAAATTTACTACGACAAGAGGAAGGCCATTGTCTACACGTCGAGCGAGGTGGAGAAGAACTTGAATAAAGTGAGGTGCGTTAGGCTCGGGCTCGTAAGGCTTGACGAGAGTTTCAATGAGGTCGAGAAGGCAGTAGGCCTACTCAAGATTCTTGAAGCGCTTGAAGAGGACAAGGGCGAGCTCGGGCCTCCCTCTAACCACGACCACTCCCGGAGCAACTCGGGGCCGCAGGACGCCTCCTGACCTCCGGAGGTAGCCGGGCGAGGCGGTGGCGCCCCCTCAGGGCCGGGAGGCGCCGCGGCCGCAGGGAGCGGGAAAAGCCCGGCAAGAGATGCCGGGACAAGGCCTTTAAGCAGCCGGGCAGGGGCGGTCGGGTGAGCGGAGCGGGCAGCGACTGAGCGGTGAAGAGCCTATCTCACAGCGACTTGGCTCTCACCACTCCTGAAGGTCGGCCAGCGTTCCCAGGAATGTCATGTCGGGTAGGTACACCTCCGCGAGCTCGTGTCTCCACTCAACGTACTTGAGAATAGACTTTCCCTCTAGCGACGCGCGCGGCAGCTCTCTCACGTCGACTCCCGCCAGCAGCGGGTGGAACGCGGGGAGCACGATAATCTTGACCACGCCGTCCTCGCACGGATCGCCGTAGAGACTCTCGCAAAGCGCCCTCCGCTGGGCGTGAATTTTGAGCAGCGCTGGCACCTTTACGTAATACCCTATGTCGTCTCTTATCATCACTGCAGGGTGCGTGTGCCCCATTATTACTACGCCCGCTCTCTCCAAGTCCTCCCTGCGCGGCTTTGCGTGCCCGTGGAGCAGCAGGTATTTATCGTCGAGCAGAATCCCGCGGGCCGGCGCGGTAATGACTCCCTCTATGCCTTCGGCTATCTCGCGCAGCAGCGTGTCGTGATTTCCTGGAGTCAGCAGCACCGGAACTCTCCTGGCCACTGCCGACAGGAACGCCCTGACCTCGCCCGCGCTGTCCCTAGGCGAGCGAAGCTCGTGCTTGACATCGCCGAGAATGACGACGAGAGTCGCATTGAGGGAGTCGGCAAGCTCTACCACCCTCCTTGCAATTCTCTCCGTCTGGCTCGCCACGTTCACTCCCCGCTCTCTCTTGAGCTCTAGCTCCAGCCCGATGTGCGTGTCTGCGATGAGGAGCGCGCGCCCGCGCTTTAGGCGCAAGACCGCCTCGTACTGCAAGTCAAGACACACGCTGCCTGCGCACAACGCGCGTTTTTAACATGCAGCGCGCCTCCCTGTGCAGAAGCGGCGCGCGGCCTCCCTGTCGCGGAGCCTGAGCCTGTACCCATCCTCGCCGTCGCCGTAGTAACCCCTCAGCACTTCAGAGATCGTGAAGCCGGCCGACGTGTAAAGCCTGAGCGCGGGCTCGTTTGACACCCTCACCTCGAGGAACACTTCGGACACCCTCCCGCGCGCGAGCAGGTTGAGCGCGGTGCACAGAAGCGCGCGCCCAATGCCCCTCCTCCTGTACTCGGGCCTCACGGCCAGCGATATGACGTGGGCGGCGCCCCCCTCGATGCACGTGATTATGTACCCCACCACGTCATTGCATGCGAGATACACGTAGGAGCTATCGCCGCAGTAAGCGCACAGAAACTTCAAGATCTCTGGGCTGTAGATGTCGTGCGGCTTGAATGAGCTAAGCTCGACGCTGTATATTAGCGGCGCGTCAGACGCGCGGCACTCCCTCACGGCGTGCGCGCAGCCACCGCACTCTGCGCGCATTTGCCAAGCGGTCTCGGCGCTCGCACAAAAGGCTTTCGAGCGCGGCGCCGCCTGCGCCAGGGCTCCGGGGGCTCTCGCCGCAGGTGCGTGCCTGGGGCTTGGAGAGATGGCCTGCATACCTCAAGACTGGGGTCAGGAGGGGGCGCCGGCAGCCGTCCCTAAGCGCGGTATTGCGGCCCGGAAAAGCGCGGCGCCGTTACGCGGGGCCTGGGGCCGGCCACTGCGGGCGCCAGTCGCGCAACGGCGCCCGGCGCGTGTCTGGCGGCGCGAGAGGTGCCCTGTTGTCATTTTCAGCGCGTCTCTTCCCCGGTCATGGATCGCGCCATCGAACCCCTCATCACGCCGGCTTGCCGGAGTGCGCGTGGAATAAGCGCTCTGCAGCGCAGCCCTCGTCACTGGTCTGACCGGGTTCAGCTCATCTTCGACGGCAGTCTCAGACGCGGCTAGCGGTGCCGCCTCATTTTAAGCCTTTCTCGCACATGCAACTGCGCGAGAAAGCACAAAAAGCGAGCTGGAGCTGTCCACAATGCCGGGGTTTACGAGCTGGAGCTCCAGCTCTACGCCCTCTTGAGGGAGCGCGCGAAGTACAACGTCCCGCCTCTTATAGACGGCGCGCTCGCGCCGGTCATAGCGCGAGAGGTCTCGAGAAAGAGCAAGCCAGTAGTGGCGTATTTGGGCCCGGAGCGCTCGTTTACCTGGGAGGCCGCGGCAGCCGTATTCCCCCACAGCGAGCGCGTTCCCTGCGCCTCCATAACTGACGTGTTCCGCGAGGTGGAGCGCGGCGCTGCCGATTACGGCGTCGTGCCGTTCATAAACAGTCTCGAGGGGCCAGTCGGCGAGACCGTGGACGCGCTGGCAGTGTACAGCGCGAGGATAATTGCAATGTACGAAATACGCATTGTGCTCTGCATGGCGAGAAAGGGCACGCCGCGCGTCGTGTACACGCACCCGCACGCCGCGGCTCAGGCCAGGAGAGTTCTCTCGACACTCGGCGCGGAGGTCGTCTACACGCCGTCGACGTCAAAGGCAGTGGAGGAATTCGAGAGGTGCGGCGAGGGCTGCGCCGTTATCGCCTCGCCGAGGGCGCTCGAGCGCTACGCGGACAAGGTATGCGGTGTTGAGGACGGCGAGAGTTACACAAGGTTCGCCGTGCTCTCAAGCCGCGCGGAGGGCGCCGGAGAGAGAGTCGCACTCGTATTCGCCGTGCCGAACGTCGCCGGCGCGCTGTACAGAGCGCTGGGGCCGATAGCGAGGCGGGGAATTAACATGACGCTGATATACTCAAGGCCCACGAGACTCTCTCCGTGGGATTATTTCTTCCTCGCAGAGCTGGAGAGCTCGGAGGGTTTAGACGGCGCAGTGAGGGAGATGGCAGAGTGCACGACAATGTTAAAAGTAGTGGGGAGGTACAATATCATCAGGCTCTAGCCGCCGCTACGCGGGGGTAACCTCGACGTAGTCCGGCTCCAGCACTCCGGCCAGCCTGAGGAGGAGCTCTCTCACTGTGATGTCCGGTCTCTCGCCCAGAATCTTGCGCGCGAGCCGCGCCTTCTCCGGACAGTACGCCGACACTATCTCCTCGACCTCGTCCTCGGGTATGACGTCGGGCAGCTGAACTGTCACGTGCACGAGCATGTTCCCCACCGGCGGGATGCTCTCGACGATTTTCTCGTAAACCTCGGGCAGCATGGATATCAAGAATGACGCATTTGCGAGACGCGCGTTCCTCAGCCTGTGAATCACGTAGGCCACGTCGAAGAACCTCGGGTCCTCGGCCGAGGGGAGCAGCTCGTCGAGCGCAATTACGACCCTGCGGGGGGCCAGCTCGAGCGCCGCCTTCAAAGTCCAGGAGGGATCTGCGCGGGCCAGCGAGAGAATCCCCTCGTAGCCGAACTTCCGGTAGGCCTCGACTACCCGGCTTCTGGGCGCAGAGCTGGCGTATCTCGAGACGAGCCTCCACGCAATTGATGCGAAGATCTGCGCGGCGCTCCTCTCGGTAATCTCACTCGCGTCGACATACACGCACTCAACTCTCCCGCACACTTCGTACATTACCTGCGTCTTCCCCATGCCAGCCCTGCCGATGAGCACGACTATCGGCAGCTCTGACGCCAGCTTGACGGCAGAGTCAACCGCCTTAAGCCACGACCTGCCCCCGAGCTTGAAGCTCTCGCTGGCCACGGGCCACTTGGGAATCTCGCACCCCACGCAGCGCCCGGCCCTGCCCAATAACTGGCCGCACGGTATACTACCGGTACTATGCCTTCTAGCGCGCGGTATTAGGCCGCGCCGCCCACTCTCTTTATGTAGCCGTATTTTCTAGAGCCAACGCGGACCTTGACGTCCCCGCCCTCGAGCAGCACGTAGTGCCCCCTCCTCGCCTGCAGCAGTTCCTGGAGCTTTCGCGAGAACTCCTCCCCGCCGATGCCCAGCCTCCGCGTGACAAGATCCATGACCTCGGCTAGCTTGGCGTACCCGCTCGCGCCCGCGAGCTCGCTCAGCGCCTCATTGAGGGCCAGCTCGAACTCCTCGAGCGAGATCTCTCTAGCACTCCAGCGCCTCTCTCTGAGACAGTCATAGAGCCTGGCCACGACGAAGTAGAGGAAATTTCGCATGCTTATGACATAGCGGAACCCCGAGCCGGTCTTAACGACCTCCGCTTTGAGGGCAGCTGCCAGCTCCTCCGGCCTCAAGCCGATTCTCTCGGCAAACCTATCCAGCTCCGACTTCCTCACGCCGAACTTCACGTCGTCCACGACTCCCGGGCGCCGCGCGTATATAATGCAAAGGCTTAGCCCGCGCCAGTGCCGGACCTCCGGCGCGTGCTCGAGATAATTGACAGGACGGTGGCCGTCGGGCGCGAGGACTTTGCAATCGCCTCGCTGTGCGGCGGCAGTCTCTTCGAGCTGCTCGTGGCCGTTGTGCTGAGCCAGAACACGTCCGACAAGAATGCGCGCAGGGCGTACGAGAGACTCAGGGAGAGGCTCGGGCCAATAACGCCAGAGGCGGTCCTCGGGCTCCAGGAGGGCGAGCTCGCCGAGCTAATAAGGCCCGCCGGCATGCACAGGAAGAGGGCGCGCTGCCTCAAGGCGCTCGCATCGGAGTTCCTCCGCGCGCAGCTGACGCCAGAAAAGCTCGCCGCGATGGGGGCAGAGAGGGCGAGAAGGCTGCTGCTCGGGCTGCCTGGAGTTGGCAAGAAGACTGCAGACGTGATCTTAGCGTGTCTCGGACTCCCGGCATTTCCCGTAGACACGCACATCGCGAGAGTCGCGCGCCGCCTGGGCGTGGGGCGTGTCTACGACGAGGTGAGCAGAAGGCTCATGGAGAGCCTGCCGCCGGGCAGGTACTTCGAGCTCCACCTGAAGCTGATTAAATTCGGGCGCGAGATCTGCACGGCGAGGGCCCCGAACTGCCGCTCGTGCCCCCTCAGCTCGCTGTGCCCCTCCAGCGCGCTGACCGCACGCGGCTCAGGCGAGGGTTCCTCGTCATAGCGTCAGCAGCGGCACACTACATCACTAGCGCCGTGAGCTCCGCGCGTTATAAAGCCCGCCCCCGAGGTCAGACGTGCGGGACAGGACGTGACTCGCCGGCCGGAGTTGCACGGGGAGCTCTTAAATAATCGCGCTCACGGGCACCGCAATGAGAGGGTTCTCGCCGAGAGTCGAGCTGCTGCGAGAATCCCCGACGAGGAAAATAGACGCGCTGCGTGAGAGGCTAAAGCAGGAGCGCAAGGACATAATTCTGCTCTCGACGGGGCAGCCTAGCATACCGCCGCCGCGGGAGATTCGCGAGATTCTGATGGGGCTGCTGGCCGAGGACTCCATGGAGCTATACGGCTACACGCCGTCACAGGGCCTTTACGAGGTGAGAGATGCGATATCTGAGGATCTCAAGAGACTCGGCGGCATTGACGTGCCGCCGGAGCAGATAGTCCTGACGGCAGGCGGGCAGGGAGCGATGTTCTCTACGCTTGCCGCGATTCTGGAGCCGGGCAACGAGGTCGTCCTAATCGACCCGACTTACTTCGGCTACAAGCCCCTGCTCGACTACTTCGGCGCGGCCGTCAGGAAGGTGAGGGCGAGCCTGGAGGGCGGCTTCCAGCCCGATCCCGAGGCGCTGAAGTCCGCCGTCAGCAGGAAGACAAAGGCAGTGATCTTGGTCACGCCAGACAATCCAACTGGCAGAGCGCTGCGCGAGGATGTCGCCAAGGCCGTGGCCGATCTGGCGAGGGATTACGACTTCTGGGTTATCACCGACGAGGCCTACAAGACGCTGATATACGATGGGGGTCACGTCTTCATGTACAAGCTCGCGCCGGAGCTAACGATCTCTATCAACACGTTCTCCAAGGACCCGGCAATACCCGGCTGGAGGCTTGGCTACGTCTACGGCCCCCCCGAGGCCGTGCGCAAGATAAAGCTCGTGAGCGAGGAGGTGGTGTACTGCCCGCCGTCCTTCGCCCAGAGGCTCGTTGCAATTTACCTGCGCTCTGACGTCAGAATGAGGTACATTAGAGAGGTCGTCGACGCGTACCGCAGGCGGCGCGATGTCGCCGTGCAGGCGCTCAGGCAGTACCTGCCGGAGGCCAGATTTGCGGTCCCCTCCGGCTCCATGTTCATATTTGTCGATCTGTCGGCTTACGTGGAGAGCGGCGAGAGGTTCGCCGAGACGCTCCTGGAGAAGTACGGAGTTGCGGTCGTGCCCGGCGCGTACTTCAGCGATTACTACAAGGCGGCAGTTAGGATATCGTTCGTCGCTGAGACGCCAGAAAGAATCGTCGAGGGCGTGCGGAGAATTGCAGAGGCGGTGGAAGAGGGCGCCTAGGGCCTAATCAGGCCGGCCAGCCTCTCCTTGATGTCCGCGAGCTCCTTGCGGAGCCTCTCGACCTCCCCCCTCAGTCTCTCGTTCTCCTCTCTTAACTTCCTATTCTCCTCCTCCAGCTGCCTCATTCTCTCACCGACATCGGCGCCGGCAAGCTGCTGGCACCTATCGCTCCGCACCCAGTAGTAGAATTCTGTTCTCTCCCTGTTCCACCTCAGCGCGCCGCTTGTCAGGTCGACCTCTATTTCTGTTATGACCATGAATATATCACCCTTGTCCAGCCCGTACTTTGGCGCTATCTCGCTGAAAAACCAGCTTTTCATGTCCTCGAATATTTCCTTGCTGGTCTTCCTGAACTCTGCCGAGTCCCTTATCCTGTTGAATACCTCCTCGCCGCGAGGGCCAAGCCTCTCCCTCAGCGATCCCGCCAGAGCCCCGAAGAGCAGCCTGAAGAAGTCGGGCCTGCCCCCCTCGCCGTACCTCCCAAATAGCCTGCCCGCCGAGGTCTTTCCGGTGTTCCACCTCAATACCAGCACCTGCCTCCCCTCCCGCTCCTCCACGTATGCCCTCTCAACGGCTCTCTCCTCTTCGGCCATGCTACTCAAGACTTAGTACGCTTAAAATCTTGCACCCGGGCAGCGCGCGTATTATGGCAGCATACGCCTGGCGCACGGCGGCATGCCGCGGGGGTGCGAGCTCTGCCTGCTCGGCGCCAAGAGCTTCGTGTTCATAACGGGGCCGTGCCTGCTGGGCTGTTTCTACTGCCCGATGGGCGCGGACAGACTCGGCAGGGACGTCATTTACGTGAACGGCGCCCTGCCGGCGGCGACGATATCGTGAGGGCGGGCCGCGATTACGCCTCGGAGGGCGCCGCGATCACAGGCGGCGAGCCGGCCGCGGTCGCGGGCAGGGTGTGGGGGAGTCGCCCGGCTTCTGAAGCGCGAGTTCGGCGGCGACTTCCACACTCACGTCTACGCGCACGCGCCGAACTCCAACGACAGGAGAGCGGGCTCATCGCGTCCAGCGGCGTCGACGAGGTGAGGGCGCACGCAGTATCGGCGGAGCAAGCGCGCGGCAGAGAGGGCGCTGTGAGGGGGCTTCCATGGCGCTGCGCGCAGGCGGGTCGACGCGAGGCTCGTCACGAGCAATGCCTTTAGAGAGGCTGTGAAGTACTGGCGAATAAAGCCAAGCGCTTCTGCATCTCTCGGGATGGCGGCGGGATGGTGCACCTCCCCGCTATCTGCCATGCAGCGGAGAGGGCGCTGACCGCGCGCCCAGATGGGGCGGTTGATACCTCTGGGCTGAAAAACGCCCCTCGCGGGCTCAGAGACCAAAACCCGCTTTCTTACCGGGCTACAAAACGTGCTATGTAACTCCACTCCCGTCTATACAAACATCGAGAAGAAATCTTGGGCGGGACGTAACGCCGGACATTGTTTGCGTGTAATCCGGCAAGACTGCCGGAGAAGCCAATGCGGCGGACGATCAAATCCGAGAGAAGGGGATGAAAAACGTGCGAGCTCCTAGATCTGTTTCAGGTATCTCCGCGGGATATCTGCCCTGGCGGGAGAAGTTCTGCAAGCACCTGGGCTTGAACACCAATAGGCTTCTTCCCATGCCGCGAGGACACCCTCTATCAGCAGCTCAGAGAGGCCAGGGAGGGGGCCGGCCTGCCGTGGCTGGAGCCGAGGCTCCTGCAGAAGTTCAACGCCCAGTGGCTCCTCGACCGCGGGGTGGACCCCGCGGACATAGACCTACTGCAGGGCCGCTCCGTGAGGGAGCGGGTGCTGTTCGAGCACTACATAGCGGACTACGAGAGGAAGCTCCGCGCCGTCTTTGAGAAACACGCGCCCGGGGTGTTCCCGTGAGGGCGGCCCCGCCCCGGCAGCCGGCCCTCGTGCCTAGCGCCAGGCAGCTCAAGCGCAGAGCCGCGCCCGGTCTCGTGCCGCCTCAACGCCTCTCGGGCTTTGCGCGCTCTAAGCAGATTCAACTCCCTCTCGAGATTCTGTCTCAGGCCCTCAGCCCCAGTCCCCGCACGGGCCGCCCTCTCGCAATTGTGCTGGCACTTCTCGGTCCCTCCGCGGTGCTAGTCTATGACCCCCTCCCCGCCCTAAAGGGCGGGGTTTCCATCGCGGGGGTCTCGACTGTTACCCCCTCCACGGGGGTTAATGGTTTTACGCCGTTGCCCGGGTTGGTGAAAACAGTGGGGTATCGCCCCACCGGCTCATCCAAAACCGAACCCCCTTTCGGGGGCACCAACCCGGGCACTAGCCAACCAGCAAGGCTGGGTTTTATAAACCTATCCTCACCCTGAAGGGCGAGGCTTGTCATGAATTGTCATGCCTGGCCGCTCTTCCTGACCAGCTCCACTACCGACTTTTGTATCTCCAGCAGAGTGGTCTGAACAACATCTATTCTGGCAGAGAGGCTCTTCTGCGTCTCCAGCAGGGTTGCCTGCACGGCGTCTATTCTGGCGGAGAGAGCGTCCCGGACGGCGTCTATCCTCCTCGCCAGGTCATCTATCCTCGCCGACAGCGACTTCGTTAAGTCGTCTATTCTCCTGTTCGTCTCGTCTATGCGCCGGTCAAGCCTGGTTATCTCTGCCCTCAGCTCCCTCAGCTCGCCCGCGATTGTGCCGAGGTAGAGCAGAAAGACGTCCTCGGTGGAAAGCCTCTTGCCCTCCCTTATCTTGCCGAGCGCGTGCTCGACTGCCGTCTTGAGCGCGTCGTAGGCGACGGCGG
>JAJHRB010000008.1 GCA_020833025.1 Thermoproteaceae archaeon
GCAGTGGCCGCCGCCACGCAATCCTGCCTTCCCTGATGGCCACCACCCCGTCCGCGGTGCCGACGAAGAGCCACCTGCCGTCCTGGCTCGCCGCGAACGCCAGCCTCGGCGCGTCTGTGCTGTAGGCAACGAGGACGGGGTCTTGCAGCGTGATGCCGTGGGGGTAAACGCGGAGGTACGGCCTCTCTCGCTTCTCGAAGCAGAGCGCGACCGGCATTTCGCCGGCGCTCACGTACAGCCCGTAGACGGCGCCGCCGCACTCGGCAATTTTTGTGGTTCCTGCCGCCGTCACTGCGTAAATCCCGCCGCCCTCGGTGCCGGCGTAAATCGCGCCCGCCCCGACCGCCACGGCCGTGACTGGCGAGCCGAGCCTGACGGCGGCCTCGACGGCGCCGCCGCGGACTACGTACACGTCACCCGCCGCGGTGCCGGCGGCGACGAGCTCGCAGTCCGTCGCGAGCGCTGTCACGTTGGCGCGCGGGCCGAGGTTGAGGGCCCACAGCGGGTAGCCGCTGGGCGCGTGGAGCGACAGCACTGACGTCTTGTAAACCGACGCGAAGACGACGGGGGGAAGCGGCAGCGAGAGGTTCATTACTACCGTCACGGTCTGCGGCAGCTGGACTCCGTACTGCCTCAGCGCGCTGACGAGCTCGTCGGAGAGCCTGAGCTGGACCGGCGCCGACACCTGCGCCTCGTGCCTCCAGGCCCTCACGTCGTATACGTACGGCCTGTTGGCGACCGCGATGCACCTGCCCGCCCTGTCGGCTGCGATCAGCGGGTAGGCGGCGCCCTGCGACCAGAGCTCCCTCCCGTCGGCGCCGATCGCGCCGACCGAGCCGGGAGCCGCCCTGTAGAATATATCGCCGGACTCCGCCGGGATTAGGTGGGCGCTGGCGAGGGCCGCCAGTGCGGCCAGCAGGAGCGCGGCGAGCGCCACGGCGCGCGCGAGCCAGCGAGCCGCGGGACTCCTAGTCATTCCGGCCCCCGCGCTCAACGCCGCTCACGTCCGGCACGACTGCTGGCTGCAGCGCGCAGCCCCGGCCGCTCCCTGCCCGCCGGCGCGTGGGGCTGCACCTCAACGGCCCTCCCCGACGCCAGCGTGCCGTGGAAGTCTCCGGGCCTGGCGTTTAGCGCGCGGACGAGGAAGCCGCCGCCGGAGTCGATGTCATGCAGGTGCGCGCTGACGTTAGGCAGGAGGAGCCGGTCGGGGGAGAGCATATAAAAACAGGGGCTTTCCCGCCGCCCCTAGCCTTGCTGCTCGGTCTGCGTGCTGCCCGGCTTGACTATTGCAGTGAACGGGAAGCTCTGGCCGCCGGCGAGTATCACGCGGCCGCTCAGCGACGTGCCGGGCGCCGGCGTGAGGCCGCTGAAAGTCGCAGTGCACGTGGCATTCGCGCCGACCTTTATGATGTTACTAGTTTGCTTACCGACTGTACACGATGGCGTCTGCGACACGCCGGCCAGCTCCACCGCGGCTATCTGCGCGTCGACGGGCCCGGGATTGACCATCACCAGCGTGAGCATCTTGTCGTCGGCCGTGACCTCGGCGGTGACCACGTTGAGCCTCGGCTGGCCGGTCATGGCTGCGCCTGCCGTCGTGTAGAGCCACCAGCCCACCGCGACCGCTATCACCAGTATTATGCCGACGATTATCGCTATCTCCATGCTCGTCAGGCCGCGCATGTGATGCAGGAGCTGGGAGAGTTCAAATATCTTGCGTTGCAGTGCGCGGGGGCTAACGCAAGGCAGGGCGGCTAGAGGAGGAGCTCAAGCAGAACCTCGGGCGGGTCCTTGAGCGCCGATATGTACTTCGTCGGGTACGGCAGCGACATGTTCTCCACCATGTACCCCAGCTCCTCGGCGAGGTCCCGCTTGTTCCCGACGACCACCACCTCCCTGGCCGGGCAGCCGCCGGAGCAGAAGAGCCCGGCGACCTCCTCCAGAGCATTTAGAGTCTCGGGGCGCGTCACGTCGTAGACCAGCAGCGCCCTGTCTATCGGCCCCGCCCTCCTGGCGGCCCACGCCACCTCGGCGGCGCGCTGCCCCGGCACGTCTATTACGTCAATTGCCTCCCCGCGCGCGTAAATCCTGTACACGCCGGGCCTCAGCGTGGCGCGCGGCTGCGCCGCGGCGCCCAGAATTCTGTATATCAGTGTCGTCTTCCCGACGCCGCCGACGCCGAGCAGCACGACCCTCCTTGCCACCCGCGCCGCCCTCGGCGCCAAACTATATTAATTACCCGCGCCGCAGGCGCGTGCTCTGCGAGTGGCTGACGCGCGGCGCGATGTGCTCGGCGGCCCACAGATACCTCGGGCTCCCGCGCGGCACCAGCTGCACCGAGGAGGAGGCGCTCGTGGGCAGGGCGCTGGAGAGGGCCCTGGCGTCGCTGAGGGACGGCCGGGCGCTGAAGCCGGGCGACGTGCACTCGGCGCTTCTAGTCCTTCTGTCGAAGAGCGGGACTGAGGCGGCGCTGCAGGCCGCCGTGAGGGAGGAGGCGGTCGGCATTGACTGGGACTACTGCCCGCTCGGCTTCGCGCTCGGGAGGAGGGTGACTGTCTTCGCGGGCTCTCTCGTCGAGAGCGCGGAGGAGCTCTACGAGGGCTACAGCTGGCTGTTCGAGCGCTTCGGGATGGCCCACGTCTTCGCCAAGGCGGCAGACGATGCCGAGCGCGAGGAGGCGTACCGCAAGTACGGCGCGGAGGCGGTGATAACGTGCCTGAGGAGGCCCCCGTGGCGCCTGAAGACCTACGTCGTGTCCTGCGACTGGCCGGGCCCGGCGGCCAGGCTTCTCGCCAGGGCCATGGGCCTCGAGCTCTACCGCGGGGGCCAGCGGCTGGCCCCCGGCATTTACGTCGTCTCGTAGTCGCGCGAGAATAGCTCGCCGGGCGGCAGCTTCCCCTCCGCCACGAGCCTCCCCTTAACTATGTCGAGGGCCGCGCGCAGGCGCCAGTAGAAGTCCGCAAGGTCCTCCCTCCCCGTCTCCCTCCACTCTGCATATATCAGCCTGGCTATGTGCTCCAGCTCCCTGACCAGCACGACAAGCCTCGCCCTTCAGGGCGGGGTCGCCCCATCTGCGGCGAAAAGCTTATGAGACCCGGCCTTGCCAGGGCGATCGGTGCCCGGGGCGGTGCCCCCTCCCTCCCCGGATGAGCCGGTGGGGCGATACCCCACTGTTCTCGCCGCCCCGGGCACTGAATCTCCCAAATCGAAGGGTAAGAGAAAGCGCGCTTTGGGGGACGAAAACAAGAGGACTGTTAGGCTTAGGTTGTTGCCCAACGGCTCTCAAGAGAGGAAATTGCGAAGAATAGCCGATACCGCTGCCAAGCTGTGGAACGAATTGAACCACGCCAGGCTGGTTCAGCATAGGGAGAGTAGTGCGATTGATTTCAAGGGTACAGAGCATGAGTTCTACCACAGGTATAAGAGTGTGTTGGGTGTGAATGCTGGCCAGGTGATTAACCTAAATAATTGGATGTGGAAATCGTTCTTTGAGTTGTCTAGGCTGTATAAACAAGGCGAGCTACCGAAATTCATGGGTAAGCCATCGCCACCAGGCTTCTGGAAGGACAGGTTACTGGGCAGGAGGGAGCTGAGAGTCCTCGTGAGGAATGACAGGTACTACATTGAGCCGATCAACAACGGCGAGGGCTACCTAGTCCTAAAGGACTGGGGTTTGAGGATTAGGTATGCTGGCAGAATCAAGTGGAGTGGAAAGCAGGGCACGCTAGTGATAAAGTACGAGGGTGGCAGGTGGTTCGCCTATGTGCCAATCACCGTTGGGGAGAAACCCGCCAGATCTAACCCGAAAGGCTACGTGAGGGGCATCCACGAGAAAATACAAATTGAGAAGCCTAAAGGCAACAACAAGGCCTTTATCGACGTTGGCTTGAACAACTTGTTCGCGGTGGCGTTTAGTCATACCAATGCGGCTATCTTGATTAAGGGCTCAACAATTAAGGCCGAGTACTACTGGTGGAAGCGTGAAATCAGGACGTATCAGGCAATTAGGGATTGGCTCAAACACCGTGGTTTTGAGCTATGGAAGAAGTACCACGCACTCTACATGCACGCAGTTTACAAGAGGAGGGAAAGACTTAGGCACTACTATAGGACGGCAGTTAGGTTCCTGACAGAGACACTCCACGAAATGGGCGTTGATGAGGTATTCGTTGGTTACCCATACCTGGTGAGCCAGGACAACGGTAATGAGTACAACACGAACATTTGGTGGTACGCTAAGGTAATAAAATGGCTCGGCGAGGTGCTGCAAGAGTACGGAATCAAACTCAACGTGGTGAGCGAGCACGGAACAAGCAAGCAGTGCTCCATATGCAATGCGGAGCACGAGAACGGTAGGGTTAAGCGTGGACTATATGTATGCCCAGTAACGGGTATAAAAATTAACGCCGACATAAACGCAGCAAGAAACATTGCAAGGAGGGTAGGTTACGAAGTACCAATACCAAGGAAGATACTGAGCTACATAGTAACAAGTAACGGAGTAAAACCAATAACCCCCAAAGAGGGGGTAACGGTCGAGACCCCCACGATGGAAACCCCGCCCTAAAGGGCGGGGAGGGGGTCATCTCGGCCGGGCCAAGCCTGCCCTCCGCGCCCATCCTGAGGAGCTCCACAAGCCTCCTCCTCGCCTCCTCGGTGTAGTACTTGGTCCTCGCGGGCGGCACTAGGTCCAGGAGGCCCGTGAGAATTACTGCCTCAGCGCCCGTCAGCACGCCCCTGCTCGAGAGGGCGTGCACGAGCGCGGTGCCGTAGGCGTGGAAGACTCTCGCGAGCTGCCTCACGCTCTCGCCAACTTTCGCGACCTCTCCCCTCAGCCTGGCGACCTCCTCCCTCAGCTTGTGGAACTCGCGTCTGAACAGCGCGTAGAGCGCCGCCACCGCCACGGCCACCAGCGGCGTCTGCGCCAGCGCGTGCGCCGCGACGTCCCAGAGATTCAGGCCCATGACGCTGCACGCCCGGCTGCAGAAAAATCTTAGCGCTAGCCCTCCTCGAGCTCGTCGGCAAGATCCCTGAGCTCGTCCAGCGCCTCCTCGACGAGATCCCAGTCTCTGCCCTCCAGGGCGCTCTCGAGGAGGTCTATCACGTCCCTCAGCCTCCTGGCGACGGCCTCCACGCGTGCCTCCCGCGCGGCAGTTATAACTGCGGCGCCGTTAGCCGCGCGCCGGTGCAACGCAAAGTGTTAATACTCCCCGGCATGTAGGAGCGTGGGAGTGCGCGCGCCCGGCTGCGCGAGACGGCTACCGCGCATTGCGCTGTCTGCGTGCCCCCGCGCGTGTGAGCCATGGCGTGGGAGGTAGTAGAGGCCGCCCTCGTCTCCTGCATTCTCGTCGGCTTCGTGGCGTTCGCGCTGATCTACGCGACACCCCTGCAAGGGCCTGCCGCGTACACCCCGCCCCAGCAGCCGCAGCTGATGAACCTGGCGCAGCAGGCGCTTGATCGCGTTGTGCTCGTCAACGGCAGGGTTTTCGCGAGGGATGGGGGCAGGTGGGCCGTCGCGGATCTCGCGCTCTCCGCGCCGCGCCCTCTCTACCAGCCGCAGATAGACGAGACGAAGCTCTCCCTCCTGCAGGCCCTCGCGGACGCGGGGCCCGCCGGGCCCCTGTGCGCGATCAACCAGAAGGCGTTTGTCGACGAGACCGGGATAGAGAGGGCAATCCTTGTAGGCTTCGGCGTCTTGAGACCGGCCAGCACGTCCGCGCATTTCGACTACGCCCGCATTCTCAGGAATTTCTTCGGCGGGGACTGGGATAAGTACGATATAGAGCTGGTAATAAAGCCGCTTGTTAACCTAACCATTTGTCCGAACGTGAGGGTTGCGGGCGTCGACATTACGCGGAGAGACCCCGTGTGCAGCAACGTGCCGCGGGGCAGGGTGTTTGTCAGGTCTACCGCCGGCGGCAGGGTGGTGGTTACCGGCATGCGTTGCGAAGTGAATGTTGGATGCGACGTCTTCTCGTACGACCTGAGCCTGACCTATGCAAACGGCGTGTGGCAAGCAGAGGTGCCGCTGCCTCCATCTGCGTACGCCGGGCTGGGCGACACGGCCGGTTTGGCGTTAATAGCGCAGAAGGTAGATTACCCAAGGGCGTCTGATCTCTTTGTCTTCAACACGACTTCGCGGAGTTTAGCGTACGGCATGTACGGCCCGGACGGCAAGCTCTGGCTCCTCCACGACCACACGGTGAGCTGCGGCACTGGCAGCACTCCGGCCCTGGGGATTAGGGAGCTCGATGTATACACTGGCGCCGGGTTCGTGACGCTTGTTAACGGTGCCGTGCTCGACCCCGGCGCCGGCGGAGGCAATGTTAAGGTAGATGCCTGCCAGTCGTGCACCAAAAACGCGAGGTGCGCTGCGTGCTGGGTCGAGCCGCCAGCTAACGCTATTTTTGCTGTAGCGTGGGTCGAGCGCGAGAGCCAGGGCAAGAAAGACTCCGCCCCGCTCTCGGTCATGTTGCTGGTGCCGCTTGCGCCGGCGCAGCCCCGATCGGCCATCAGAATCGGCACGTGGCACCGCTGGACGCCGCGGGAGCCGGAGCTGCAGAGCGCGGTTGCCACGAGGATCGCGGACGGGCAGACGACAACGTACCAGCTGCGGCTGGTCCTGTACAGGAGGCCGTGAGGTGGGTTATTGAGCTCGGCCTCTCCGCCATCGTGGTGGGCTGCATTTTCTACGCGCTGTCGGCCGCACTGCCGTCGCCCACGTACATAGCCTCAGAGCGTGAGGTCACCGCGAATGCGTACTTCGTGCTTCTGCGCCTCTCTTCAGACCCGAGCTTCATGGCTGTGGTGGAGCGGGCCGTGTGCGGCGACCGAAGCGTGGACATAAGGGCGACGCTCGACGCGACAATCCCCGCGAGGTATTACTACAACTTTACCGTGTATCTAGACGACGTGCGGCCGCCTGCCTGCAGGGTGTGCGCCGACTGGAGCGCCAAGCTTGTGAGCGTGGCGAGGCCCAATGGCTACCGCGCCGGGAGCGTCAGCGCCGCAGCGGTCTCTGCATTACTGAGCGACGGCACTAGGGTGAGGATGGCGCTGTCTCTTGAAAGGCCGTGAGGGGCCAGCTCATATTGCTGACCGCGTTGGTAGTGGCGGTGGCCGTTGCGGCCGTAATAGCCGCTCAGATGGCGCTTAACATGGGCCAGTTCTCGTCCAGCGTCAGGACGGGCTACGGCATATACGCCAAGGCATGGCCGGAGGCCGTCGACCTGGCGGACTCCCACGCGCTGCAGGCGGCGCTCAAGGCCGCCTCGCAGATATCGGCGGGCGCGCTCTCGTCCGGCCTCTACGCGAGCCCCGCCAAGGCCTCAAGGTGGCTGACCTACAACGCCACGTACCTCTACCTCAACAGGTCTCTGGCGGTGGTCAAGGAGAACTTCCTCCCTCTCGGCGCCCAGCTGGACTTCAGCGTCCGCGTGCGCTACTACGGCTTCAACGGCACGCTGGGCCCCTACCCGCTGGCCGCGCCGCTCGGTAGGTGGAACATCGAGCCGCTCAGAAACGGCTACATGAGCATCCAAGGCGCTGACCTATACCGGATCGTCGCGGTCTGGCAGGCCCCCGACTACGACGGCTACTACGCGGTCACCTACGGGGCGCACGTCTCCGAGCCCGGCGCCGTGGGCGAGATCTACCACGTCGCGCTCGGCGAGTTGCTGCGGAAGCTGAGAAACGCGAACCCAGAGCGGAGCCTCTTTGTATTCTTAGTAGACAGCCAGACGTGCAGAATGTGGCAGCTCCCCTGGTGGGCAGAGATGGCGAAATGCCCGCTTTGTCTCCTGCACGTGCGGATACCAAGCAGGTCTGAGATAGGCGCTAGCGAGCCTGTGCTGCAGGGCGGCAAGGCCCTGGAGTTGCTGGCGGTCCTCACGCCGAACTACGTAGGCGACTCTCTACCCGTCATCAAGTCCGGTCCCTGCGCGGGCGGCAGCGTGGAAACAGAACAGGTACCGCTGAACTTTGACATAAATAACAACCCCAAGGCAGTTTTTGCGCAGACCGTCGAATACAGCGGCCCCCGCCCCAGCCAATATTCAGGTTGGCTTTTCTGGGATGCCAGCGATATAGTTCAGTGGGCTCAGTCGACGGTAAGCACGACCAGCTCTTGCTACCCGGATCACCCGGTGACAGGCGGCGTCTTGTCCGCGGGCAAGAGCGTTGTTTACGACGCGGGCTTCGGGAGGGTTGCGGAGGTGTACGCCACCTATGACGGCGGCACGAAGAACTGGGCTTTCAACTTATACACAGGACCTGTGGCTCTCCCATCTAACTGGGCGGGCTTCATGGTTGAGGCCCTAGTTAGGCCCGCAGCCACAAATACCGTGCGCCCGGCTAGGCTGGATCTTTATTTCTACTCCTCCGATCCCGCCTCGACGCATCCCATATGTGCGAACTTTCTAGGCGTCCAAGCCGTGTGGCCGGTCTTGGTGTGGTCGAGCTGGAGGGGCCACCCAAACGGCGTCTGGAACGGCCGGACTTGGGATGACTCGGGTACTGTTTATTTCCAGACGTCGTGGTACCTCTTCTCGCTTGCCGCGTCGACAAGCGTTGTGAGGTATCAGGTGTTTTCCTACAACACCACGAGGCCTCTGAGGGTCTTAGGGACAAAGACCCTTCAGGGCAATCCGTGGGGCACCACTTGGCAGTTCTACGTAGTTCTAGGGAGTGCCATTGTGGACAGCCCAGCAAGCGATCAGCCCTGGACTGAGAGCGCGAGGTATGCCTACGTGAGGGTGAGGCCGTGGGTTGACCCTCCCCCGGCTGTCATGTTTGGCTTCATCTCTGGCGCGCCCGCCGTTAGGCCCAGCCGTGTGGATGTCGTCGCGGAACGCTCGGCCTCAGCTATGTCTAGCATAAACCTGACCGGCAGCATAGGCCTGGCGGGCGTGAGGGACTTGGTAATACGGAGAAGCATCTCCCTCAACGTCAGCGTGTTGGAGGCAGAGGCGGTGAGGGACGGCGCCAACCAGATCGCCTACCGGTACAGGATTGTGGTGAATTCGTCAGTGCCGAGGGGCTCCCTCGCCGCCTCGCTCACTCTCTTCTACAGCTTGGGCAGTAGCTACGTGAACTCCACGTGCCCGTCGCCGCTGTGTGAGGCCAACTTAATCGAGTACCGGGGCTACTCCCGCGGCGTCGACACCGCCGTATACGACGTGACGTTTACGGTGCCGGCATGGGCGAGCCACGCGCTCATAGTGAATGTGTTCGGCACAAAGGCCGCCGTGTCTGCCGCGAGGCCCAGGCTGTACGTCTTGAGCGCGGGCACAAATGCCTACTACTTGATAAACGAGGGCGACGGCACGGCGGCATTCGTCGTGCCGTGGCGCCAAGACGGACCTTTGATCACAGGCATAAGCCCCGACGACGCCAAGTTCGCCGGGCTCTTTCACGTCACCGACGGGAGGGATAGATGGACTGTCCTTCTGGTGCCGCCGGGCTCCGTCGTGAGGGTGGTCACCGCCTCAGCCGTTGATGACTGGCGCCAGTACCTAGTCCCGTGGCAGGCGGAGATGCTTACCTATACAGACAGTCCGTGCCCGGATCCCAGATACGTCCGCGTGTACTTCCCGGGCAACGTGACGCTTAGACGTTACTACGTTTTACTGCCATATCAACCCTCCACGGTGCCTAACGGTCATGCATTTCTCGGCGGCAGGTGGGCTTCTCTAGCTGTCTACAGGGATCCTGCGAATATGCTGTGGCTGAAGCTCTCAACGTCGCAGCAATTAACCAACAAGGCGGTTCTCGTGGCGCTGTGCGGGACTGGAACTAACTCACCGCCTTCGTCGTTTTTCGACTGGTACAGCCCCACGCCGTCTGGCGGCGCCTTGGAGTTCGCGTCGCCTCCAAGCCTCTCGACCTACCCCGACGGCTACACCGTGGCGGTGTGGCACTCCGGCCCTATGAGCGTTGCTCTCCAGAACGGCACTGACTATCCACCCTGGAACTGTTATGAAGGCAGAAGAATTGTGGGCATACAGTATACTGGAAGTGATCCCGCCTTTCTGTGGCACTTTAACGGCTTCTGTTTCGACATGCATATATGGGAGCGCGTGGGGTCCGGCACGCCGCAGATGTACGCGCTTTCTATCTCCCCGCAGCCGGTGCTGTACCAGATCTCTACGGGCACGGATGTTGGGAGCTGGTGGCTTAGGTCTTATCCAAACGTGGCGCCTGCGCTCGGCGGCAGGCCTCTGCAGTCTTTTACGCACGTTTACGGCTCCGCCGGTTTTAGCGCGGCCCTCATCCCGTTTACGTGGCCTAGGCCGTACATTTTCCTGGACTTTTCGGAGAACCCCGTCGGCCCCTACTCGACGACATGACGTCGCTTGAGGTTTTGATCCTCACCGCGTTCACTCTCCTGATAGTGTTCGCGGCTCTGCCGTATGTAATCGGCATGCTTCACTCCTCTCTGGCTCCGCTGGAGTACAGAACCGCGGCCGGGTACGTTTTGGCCTTTGCCGACAGCTTAGAGGCAGATTTCGGGATGGCCGGCGCGCGGAAGTACTTCAACCTGCCGAGGTTTGTCTACGGGAGCTTTGGCCCCGTCAACCGGACGTATACTCTCCAGCTGCTTGGTTGCGGGCCTCTGCAGACGTTCCGCTGGAATTCTGCGGAGCTGTGGTACAACGCGACCTATCTCGTCGGGGAGCGGAGGCTGCTGCGCGGTCTCAGCGCGGGCTTGACGGCACGGCCGCCGGACACGTTAATGGCGGTGGAGGCTCTCGAGAGCGGCATCAGGGCGTACCCGAGAGTCTTCATCGTGAGCGGCAAGGGCGAGGCCTATGTGTATATCATTAACGCCACGGTGCGCCTCTCCGGCGCTGGCACCCCGGCCTACGTGACCTACGAGATGTCCGGCTTAAGGCTGGTGGGGCCTTTCAGCTGCCGGGACCCCAAGCTCGTGGTGCCCGGCGCCCCGGCCATTCTCGGGAGCGGCGACACGAATGTATACATCGTGATCCAGAACGCTACTGTGTGGCTGAGGTGAGGGGGGCAGTCTCGCTCGCGTCGGCAGTTCTATTCATGGCTGTCGCGGCCGCGCTGGCGGTCATCGCTGCAGTCGTGAACATGATAGCGCAGGGCGTGCTCGAGGACGACGCCCAGGCGGCCGCGCAGTCCGCGGCAGACTTCGTGGCCTCGCAGATAAGGGATGCCGTGCTGTGCGCGTCAGTGCCCGGGGTCGTTAGCGTGAGGAAGGATCTGCTCGTCCCGGGCACTTTTTACGGGTTCGACAGCGCCGCGGCGGCCGTCTGCGTGGGCAACAGGGACGGGAACATCTACGTTAACGTGACGCTGTCCGCGGCGAGGGGCTCTGGGGTGGCTCGCGCAGCGGCGACTGCCTGGGTCTTCAACATCACGGACGGCAGGGTAGTACTCATTGAGGGCTCCTACGCCCCGTGTCCCGGCGCGGTGCTGCCGCGGGAGTGCGTGGCCGGCAGTGCGGTGAACTTAACGCGTCCAGGCTGCGCCGCCGCAATATTTAACGGCGCAACGATATACCTGGGCCCGCCCTAGGCTGCTGGAGCGCGCCAGGATCGATCCTGCCCACTGCCTGCACGCCTGCCAAAGACTTGCAGCTCTCAGGGCCGCCCCGCCAGCGCAACCTGTCCCCTCCTTATTGCTTCTGCGCCGCTGCCTCCCTTACCAGCGCCTCGTACATCTTCCCCAGCAGGCTGTAGAGCGCGTCGATCCTACTGTTCGTCTCGTCGATCCTCCCGCTCAGCGCGTCTCGGATCTCGTCTATCCTCTTGCTTAGCGAATCGTTTAGCGAGTCAATCCTCTTGTTTATTTCATCTATCCTCCTATTTGTGTCGTTTCGTAGATCGGCGACTTCCTTTCTGACATCTGCAACTTCCCTCCTTACGTCTGCAATTTCCCTCCTAACTTCAGCTATCTCACTGCCCATCTCTCGAAATAACCCGAGCATTAACACGACAAGGTCCTCTGTGGACAGCCTCTTGCCCTCGCCAACCTTTTTCAAGACGGCCTCTAGTGCCTTGTTAACAACTGAGGCGACGGCTGACCCGACCACTAAACTGCACGGCCGGCACACTATAAGGCTTTGTGTCATGTTCGTGAGCGTCGGTTAGTTTGGCTTTGCATAGCACCATTGCCTGCAGGCCCCACGGCCGCGGGCAGATCGAGGGGCGCGCCGGCGGCGCGCGGCATAGTGCCGGCAGCGCGAGAGCTAGACGCGCAAAGGCGCTGGAGGGGCTGAGACGAGCCCCGGCGGGCTGGGGCGCGCCGGACGTCGCGGAGTATTGCGAATCTCAGTAGTACCAGGTCAAGAAGTGCGCGTGCTCCGGCGGGTACCTTGAGAGAGAGTGCGCCTTGCACGCCTGCCTGAAGGGACACGCGGCGCACCCCGGCGACGCACGCGTGCAGACCCTGCGCCCGAAGTTCCACAGGTAATCGTCGAGAGCGAAGGGGTGAGCTCCGGCGAGCTCCGCGACGAGCCTCCACGCCCTCTTGACCAGCTCCCTCAGCCTCACGTCCTCCTCCAGCGAGACCTCGACGCCGCTCTCAAGAAAGTCGTAGTTTATGTCGACTATCCCAAGCCTGTAGGCAACTCTCGTCAGGTGGTTGTCGACCGGCACGTCGGCCTCGTCTGCGTCCTTGAATTCGGCCAGCCCCCTCCCGTCGAGAAACTTTGCGAGCAGCAGTGCCTTCTTGCCGACGGGATCCTCGTAGGCCCTCAGGCCCCTCAGCGCCTCCCTCAGCCTCTTGATGGAGTCGAGGGGGACCAGCCTCTCGAACCCGCCGGAGAGCAGCGCCTTCCTGCCCGCGTCGCGCAGTAGGAGGACTCTCGCATTAAAGTCCCACACTCTCCTCCCGCCAATTGACAGCAAGGCCTCGGCCTCGGCCGGCGTCATCCTGGCGAGCCTCTCTGCGGTGAAGAGCCCCTTGTCGTAAGCAATTCTCCCCAGCCTGTAAAGCGCGTCCGCTCCGTGGTAGAACTCGCCGTCTATCACCCCCTCGAACGGCTCCCAGAGGCCGGTCCTGTGGTCGATCGCGACCATCGCGACGAAGTACGCGAGCTGGCTCTCAAGCGGGTCGTCGGGCGGGGGGTAGAAGCGCTGGTCCGAGTAGCTCTCGCGCCTAATCTGCAGCCCCCTCACTGCGGCCGCGACCGCCTCGGCCCTGTCAACGTCTATTGCTGGCATCGCGAGACTCGCTGAGACCCCAATTTATGGCCGGCAGCGCGGGGCCGCTAGGGGGCTGTCTCGGGACCCGCCGCGGCCCACCGCCGCTCTGACCGGGCTGAGCTACGGCGGCCAGGCTCCCCGGGAGGGGAACTTTATAAGCTTTCCGCGCCTGCGGGCCAAGCGTTAAAAGGTGAGCGCGCGGCGCCGCGAGTGAACTGCACGCTCCTGGTAGTCGACCTGGACGGGACGCTGACTCTCAGCCGCAACACGTACGAGCTCTCCCTCGAGGCGCTCGCGGCACTGAGGCGCGCGAGAGATGCGGGCATCAGGATCGTGCTCGCCACGGCGAACGGCCTGGACTTCGCGCTCACGGTCGCGCGCTACCTTGGAATAAGGGACGTGATTGCAGAGAACGGCTGCTTCGTCTACCTCGACGGCAAGGTCCACGAGCTGTGCTCGGGCGATATGAGCGGGGTCGACAGGGCCGTCCTCGCGACGGGCGCCGTGGCCCCGAGCCCGCAGAACAGGTGCAGGAGGTACGACCTGGCGTACATACCGCTGGCAAGCAACGCGCTGGAGAGGGTCAGGGCGGCCGTCGGGCCCGGCTACGTCGTTGAGTTCAGCGGCTACGCAATTCACGTGAGGCCCGGGGGCGTTGACAAGGGCTACGCCGTGCTGTGGCTGTGCAAGAGGCTCGGGATTCCGTGCCACAAAGTCGCGGCGGTGGGCGACAGCGATGTTGACGCCGGCATGCTGAGAGTAGCGTGGGGCATAGCGGTGGGGAACGCCTCGCCGGCGGCCAAGAGCGCGGCGCGCGTCGTTGTCGAGGGGCCGAGCGGCATCGGATTCAGCGAGGCGGTCGACTTGATACTCTCAGGCGCCGCCTGCACTCCCTGAGCCCCTGCAGGAGCCCCTCAGCACGAGCCTGCCCGCGGCGTACACCAAAAGCCCGTACGCCAGCGTGAGCGCTATTATCGCGGCGTCTCCCACTGTCACGCGGCCCTGGAGGGCCGGGAGGGGGGCACGCAAGACCGGCAGCGCCGCCCCTCCCAGCGCGAACAGCGCCACGAGAGCTGCGTAGGAGAGCAGCAGCAGCGCCAGCGCCCGCCTCATACTGCCGCGCCCGCGAGCTTGAGGGCCGCCGCGAGGGCCACTGTCAGGCAGGAGGAGAGCGCCACGAGCGCCGTCAGCGACTTGAATATCTCGTACTCGCCCATCGGCCTGTCAGCCACGAGAACCCTCACGAGCGAGATCACGCCGGAGTTGCAGTTCTGCACCACGGCGCCGCCTGCCAGCAGGGTCGGCCTTTCAATTTTCTCTCTGCCGCGCACTCCCCGCGACGAGAAGACTATCAGCGCCCCGTTGATTACAAACGGGAGCGCGGCCAGCACCATGTAGGCGACGAGGTCGTAGAACACGGCCACAGCCGAGAGGCTGGCCCCGAGGAAGTAGCTCCCGGCGTTCCCGTTCAGGGCCCTCGCCGGGTAGCGGTTGAACGCGTACAGCGCCGCCGACGCCGCGACGTGCACGAGGAGGAGGCACGCGGCGTCTGCCTGGCCCCGCAGCGCGGCGACGGCCGCCACGGCGCAGCCGGCTATCGCGCTGGCGGCGGGGAGGAAGCCGTTGACGGGGTCGAGCATGTTGAACGCATTTGCCATAATGGGTATTGCGAGGACGGCGAACAACGCAGCCGTTCCGGAGAAGCACGCCGCCAGCGGAATTGTCAGCATGAGGGCGCCCCCGGCCTTGACCGCAGACCTGGCAACGACGAGCGCCACGAGGGTCGGGACGAGCACCCTGACGTACTCGTTAACGCCCCTTATGTCGTCGATAAAGCCGAGAAGCCCGGCGCAGAGAGACGCGACGAGCACGGGAATCGCGCCCTCCACTCCCGCGCTCGCGACGCAGTATCCTGCCGTGGCGGCCACCACGGCGACGAGCCCCCCGGAGCGCGGCACTGCATCAATTCCCTTGTGCACGTCGCGCGTTGTAATACCCCTGGCCCTCTGGTAGGGCACCCACCACATGCCGAATAAAATCCCGGCGGCAGCGGCAACGGCGGCGGCGAGCAGCCCGAGCGTCATAGCAGCGCGCGGAGCAGCACCGGCAGCACGAGCGTCGCGTCTGCGTAGACGTGAACGGATCTCGCGCCCGGCTTTATCTTGCCCCAGCTCACTGCCTCTCTCGGCCTCGCGCCGCTTAGAGAGCCGTCGTACTCAACTGCCGTCGTTATGTAAACGGCGTAGTCCAGGCCGCCCTTGAACTGCGCCCACCAGATGACGTGGTGCTTGCTTATGCCGCCGCCGACTATCAGCGCGGCCATTTTCCTGCTCTCGAAGACCATGTCCCTCAGCCTCTCCTCGTCCTTGAGCACGTTTATTGACACTCTGGAGCCCGCCGACTTGGCGCGCAGCACGTCGTTGCACGTCAGCAGCGCGGTTCCCACGGCGCCGTCGACTATGCCTGGCACGAAGACCCTCGCGCCGGCCCTCGCGGCAGCTCCCAGAATTGAGTCTCCCGGCATTTCCCTGCCCAGCTCCTCCGCCAGCTCGTACGTGGCCAAGTCCCTCCCCGCCAGCCTCTCGCACAGCCCCAGCACGAATCTCTCAACGAGCGGCCCGTAGTCCTCGCGCCTTATCAGGATGTTGCCCAGGCGGTGGTACCCGCGGCCGGCGAGCTCTGCGTCGTCCATGTCAAACGACGCGGGAATGTATCTGGCCCCCATTGCCCTGGCAATGTCGTGGTCGAGCGCGCCGGCTGTGGTGACCACGACGTTGAAGAGCCCCCGCCCCAGCGCCTCCGCTATTATTTCCCTGAGCCCCGTGGCGGCTAGGTTAGCGGTAAAGGAGAGGAAGCGGAGGTCGGCGCTGTCTATGGCCTCCCTGAGCGCGTCATACGCCTCGGCGACGTGCAGCGCCTGAAAGCCGCCCACTCTCCTGTACAGCTCTACTACCTCCCTCATTCACGTCGCTATTTTATCACGCGGACTTCCTTGACCGCGCCGAGCTCCCTCAGGCGCTCGACGGCCTCCCTCACGGACCTGAGAGTCACGCCGAGCTTGACTGCTATTTCCTCCAGCGACGTGCTCCCGTCAATAAGCGACGCGACCTTTCTGAGCCGGTCGTCGTCGACCAGCACGGCCCTCCCCGGCACGGGCACCTCCCTGCCCGGCATCTTGTAGAGGTACACCTTATGACTGCGCCAGTCCTCGTACACCTCCTCGACGACTATCGGGCGCCACCCAGGGACCTCGAAGTCGTGGCTCACGACCCTCACGCCTGGCTTCAACTCCCGCTCTAGCTTCGGCTTCAGCTTCTCGTTAACGCTGGTGAGGAGGTACATCGTCACCACGTCGGCGTTCGACACGTCGACGTTGAAGAAGTTCGCGTGGATTATCGCTGCTCTGTCCGCGAGGCCCAGGTCGCGTACGCGGGCCACGGAGTGCTCGTAGAGATCCCTGCGTATCTCGATGCCGACGGCCCTCGCGCCGAACTCTCTCACTGCAATTATGACAATCCTCCCGTCGCCGGAGCCCAGATCGTAGACGACCTCGCCGGGTCTCACCCTGGCGAGCTGCAGCATTCTGCGCGCGACGACCTCAGGGGTTGCGACAAACGGCACGTCGTACATAAGGCCCGTGACGCCCGCGCCATATAAGCTTACCAGCGGCAGGTCCCAGGGCCATGACGGCGGCCCGCCCACGCGCTCCCGCCCCTCCCCGTTTTTACGCATTCCACAGCATTAAAGGCCGGCGCCTCCGCGCGTTCTACTCTCCCGCCGGCAGCACCATTTTTAAAAGCGGGCTCGCGGAGGGCCGTGCCTCACAGATCGCGGCACAAGAAAGGCAGGTCCAGCTCGACGAGGCCGCCCCACCCGACGGCGCCTATGTGGATACAGTACACCCCGGAGGAGGTAGAGCAGCTAGTGGTCGAGCTCGCGCGGCGCGGCTTCACCCCGTCGCAGATAGGCATCATACTCAGGGACCAGTACGGAATTCCCCTCGTCAAGGCGGTGACCGGCAAGAGCATAACACAGATACTCGACGAGCGCGGCATCAAGTACGAGGTCCCTGAGGACCTCCTCTACCTGATCAAGAGGGCGCTGAGAATAAGAAAGCACCTAGAGGAGCACCCGAAGGACGCGGCGTCGCGCAGGGGCCTGCAGCTCGTGGAGTCTAAGATTCACAGGCTGGTCAAGTACTACAAGAGGGCCGGCAGGCTGCCGGGCGACTTTGTTTACAATCCCGAGGCGCTGTCGCATCTGGCCGGCTAGAGCCGGCCGCTCGCCGTGAGCCTCAAGAGCTTTGTAATAAACCACGTCGACAGAGTGCTGGAGTACCTCAAGCAGAACCCCCTCGTCATTTACGCCAGGAGGACTGTAGACGCCTACCTGGCGGCTTACGCGCTGCTCTCCGCTCTCGGCGAGACTGCGCAGGTGGCCGTCGTTGACTGGCCCCCCGAGGGCGGCGTCTGCGTCGGCTTTAAGTGCGAGGGCATGTACATAACCGAGCGCGAGGTCGGCATTGACGGCGACGCGCACGCATCAGAGCCCACGTCGCTGAGCCACCACGCTGCGTCCGTGATACACACGCTGGTGCCCGTGGACGAGGAGGTGCGCCGGGCCCTTCACGTAGGCCACTACGCGTGGAGCGTTGACTACTGCGAGTACGGCTGCGCGCTCCCCCGGGAGCTAGCGCGCGGGGACGAGAGGCTCTCTGTAGTCTTTCCCTTCATGGACAGGCTCCCCGCCAGAAAGGCCCTGTCGCTCTCGACGCTGCCAGTACTGCCCGGCATCACAGGGCGGGAGGCTGAGGACTCCAAGCCCGCGGCCGAGATGACGAGGGAGGAGGCAATAGATCTGCTCGACTGGGCTCTCGGCGTCGTTGCAAGCGAGGGCTTCCACACGGCAATACTGGACAAGGCGGTCAGGCCCTACTCGCCGGCCTACAGGCCGGCGGACGTTGCAGTGAGAGTAGAGGCAGACCTCGCGGGATTTGTGGACAGGGACGTCGATGTGTACGTCTCGGGCCTCGCCGAGGCGCTCTACAGCACGCTTAGGAGGCTGAGAGATGGCGTCATAACAGTCCAGAATCCATTTTATTTACATAAAATACCGCCATACCTGTCCTACTGCTTGAGGCTAGTAGACTGGGTGGCGGTGAAGTACGAGACGGCCAGAGGGTTTGCAATAGCCTTGGTGCCCCCGCCGGGGAGGAGGGGCTCGGCGGGAGCCGCGGCGCGGGCCCTCGCCGAGCTCGGGCAGGTTCTCGAGCTGCCGACGCACCTAGTGGTCTACGTCCCGACGAATAAATACACAGACTTCCTGAGAGTGTATGAAGAAATTAAAGAGCAGGATAGTGACGCGGCTTGACTGCAAGTTCATAAATGCCGTCAAGCCGGACGACGTTGACGTGCCCAGCGGCGTGTCAATCCGGCACGAGTGCGTCGGGGGCAGGTGGGTCGTGGAGGTGGAGTGTCAGGTCGGCGAGCCGGAGGACATTCTGACCGTTAAGAACACGCTGGACGACATAGTGAGGGCAATTCAAGTGATCGAAAGGGCCCTCAGTCTATGACCTTCCCGCTGGGCGGCGCCACGTACTTGTGTATGTCCTCGGCGTACTTCTCAAGCGTGTCGGCTATGTAAATGGGCGCGTTTGTCCTGACCGCGAGCGCGACGGCATCGCTGGGCCTGGCGTCAAATGCGTGAACCTTGCCCTCCCTGTCCTTCACGTAGACTGTCGCCGTGTAGGTGCTTGAAATCAAGGCGTCTATCGTGATCTTCTCTATCGCGCCGCCGAGGGCCTCTATAATCTCGACGAATAAGTCGTGACTGAGCGGGCGCGGGAAGTCTATCTCGCCGAGTCCCTTCTTTATTGACAGGGTCTCCGCCGGCCCGATGATTATCGGCACCGCCCTGTCGCCCCACTCCTCTGCCCCTATGAGCATTATGCCGACGGCCTGGCCGTGGGCGTCCACGGTCTCAATCACGTCTATCAGCTCGGCTCTCAAGTACTTGGCCATTACAAGCCACGCGCCGGGCTCTTTTAAACTTTCCACATCGGCCGCAATCTGGCGTGATGAAGACCGGCTGGCGAGCGGTGACAGAGCCTGGACCAGGCTGACTATCTGCCCGGGGCGGTGAAAATTCGCGAGCGGGCGCAGAGATGGCGGGGCGCCGCCCACCGCGCGGGCTCGCGCGCGGAGGCAACGGGGTGGGGCACGCCTAAACTCGCCAGGAAGTGTAGCCGAGCTTGCCGGCGTGACGCGCGTGTCCCGGAAAACTGCAGTCTTGTGGTGGCGGCGCGCGGCACAGAGCCGTCAACTCCTCGGGCAGCAGCGCCCGAGAGCCCTCGGCGAGCACCGCTCCGTTCGGGGCGGGGAGGAACCGCTACTCGCCCTCCCTATCGGTCTCCTGCAAGTTCTCCAGTAGCTGCCTCCTGAGCTCCTCCCGCTGCTCCTGGTCAATTTCAACCCTCTCCTCCTTGGCTATTATGACGCCCCGCCTCTTATCCTCAGACACTCCGGACTTCTGCCGGTAGCCTTCTCTCAGCCCCTCGGTAGATTTCACCTCGTAACCGCACCTGGGGCACCTCAGCAGGATTACATCACCCCTGCGCTGGGGTATCAGCAGCGCGCCGTCCCTCGGGCAGAACCGCACTGACATTTCTCGCGGAATATTTAAAAGCATTTCCCGGCAGGCAGCTCCCTCAGGGGCTCTAGCCCGGGCCGGGCAGCGCCTGCGCAGCTAGCAGCGGCCTAGTCATCGACAATCCTCCTCCCGCCTATTAAGAGCCAGCCCTCTTCGTCCACGTCAATGGGCCCGCGCCACGATCCCCTCTCGACGAGCCTCTTGAGCAGCCTCTGCGGCTCTATCGAGCTGCCGAAGAACTCGAGAATTCTCTCGACGTCGCGCCTCAAGTAGTCCAGCTCCCTCGGGTGCCCCCGCCTCACGGCGGACCCCCAGTCAATTATCCACGGGCTCTCGCCGTCATAGAGGACGTTAAAGGGGCTCAGGTCGCCGTGCACGAGGCCTCCCAGAATGTAGACCCTCTCGACGCTCTTGACTATCTCATACAGCACGCTGTCGGGGTCGTCCAGTCCCTCGAGCCCCACGTCTGCCAGCAGCGGCGCCGGCGTGGTGCCGCTGCCCACGAACCTCATTGCCAGCACGTTCCTGTAGAATCCGTACGGCTCGGGCACGCGGGCTCCTGCCCTGAACGCCCGCGAGAGGTTTCCGAACTCCTTCCTGCACCAGACTTGAACTAGGTGGAGGTAGTTGCGTACCTTGAGGCCTCTAAATCTGGGATCGCCGAGTACGTAGCCGTAGCGGCTCTTGACGAACTTCACGGGAACCGGGTAGAATATCTTGAGCGCGGCGTGCGTCCCGTCGCGCCTTCTCGCCAGCACGAGCTTGGCCTCCTTGCCCTGCCCGACGGGCCCCAGCACGTCATCTATGATGCCGCGCTCCTGGAGCTTCACCACCGCCGCCCACGTGTACGAGTTTATCGCGTCGTCCACTACCCTGAAGTAGTCGCTGTCCTTCTCTGTCCTGCGGCCCGCCACGGCAAGATCCCGCCCGCCGCTAAAAACTTGCGCGGCGGGCGCCCGCGCGAAGCTTTTTAGACAGCCCGCCGGAGGCGGCGTGCTGTCCGAGCATGCGCGCGGGACTATAATCCAGCCAGTAGACAAGAAGCGGGCGGAGGCCGCGGCGAGATTCGTGGAGCTGGTCAGCGGGCGCTACGGGGATGTCAGCGTGGAGTTCGACGCGAGGGACGTGAGCATAAGAATAACCCCCAGATCCGGTGCGACGGTCGACGCGGTGCTGAAACTGCGGGAGATGGCAAGAGCGGTGGCGCTTGGCTTCGCGCCGGAGCAGGCACTGCTCCTTGAGGACGAGAACTACACGCTCGCCGTGATAGACCTGAAGGAGTACGTAAACAAGCCGAATCGCCTGAGAAGAATAAAGGGGAGGATAATTGGCGAGGAGGGGCGCGTGAAGCGCACTATAGAGCGCCTGGCGAGCGTGTCCGTAATTGTCGGCGACCGCCATGTAGCAATTCTCGGCAGGCTGGAGGACGTGGAGGTTGCGCGGAGAGCTATCGAGATGCTCATTGAGGGCAGAAAGCACGGCACGGCGTACCGGTACATACAAAGCATAAAGGGAGGGCGGCGGTAGCTCCGGCTACTGCGTCTCCGCGCTGGCGCCTGCCTGGGCGACCGCCTCGCGGGCGGCCGGGCGCGCTCCCTCCTCGGGCGGGTGCATGAGCACCTTTATTTTCGCCACCTCGACCTTCCTGATCGGCGCTATTTTCTTGGCCGCGACGAAGGCGTCCGCAGCGAGCGTGCCATCTAGTACCTCCCGGAGGAACTGCCCGATGTCCGACTCCGCGGCGCGAGACGTAACGACGTGTATTATTCTCTTTCTTATAGCCGACTTCTGCGCGGCGCCCACTCCGTGGACGGTTATTGCCATGATGGTGACCCTCATGTGCCAGCCGTCCCTCGTCCTCACATCCATGATTGCAGCGACCTTGCTTGTGCCGCGCCTGACGAGAGACTTGATGTAGTCACTGGTCAGCTCGAGCCCCTTGAACCTGGTCGAGGCCCTCACTCCGTCCACCTCCTTTATCTGGAGGCGCAGCTTAACCGGCAGGTGGGATATGTCCTTGGTTATGTCGTAGAGAGACACCTCGAGCGTCCTCATGAGCAGCTTCTGCGGCTCGGACGCGGGAACCTCGGCGAGGAAGACGCCGCCGAGGTAGTGCGGGGCGTAAACGCTGAACCACTTCTTCAGCGCCCACGAGTCTCTCTTCGATATGGCTACCTTTTCCTGCGCCGCCGCGGCCTTCTGCCTCTCGGACATCTTGACGCGAGGCACGCCGCGAATATAAATTTTGGCTCTTGCTCTCCGCTATGGACGAGCTAGACCGCAAGCTCGTACTTCTGCTGCAGATCCACGGCAGGAGGGCGCTGAGCGAGCTCGGCAGGAAGCTGAACAGACCAAAGACTACCATCGCGGCCAGAATAAAGAAACTGGAAGAGGGTGGTGTGATTCTCGGGTACAAGGCAGTTGTGAATCCGTCCGCGCTCGGGTACAGAGTGCTCGCCTTCGTGCTGGTCAGCGTGCGCAGAGGCCCCTCGGCGCGAGAGGCCAAGCCGCTGCAGCTCGAGGTCGCCGAGAGAGTACTCTCGGAGTGCAACGGCGAGAGGGGAATGCCGTTTGTTGAGGAGGCATATGTAATAACCGGGCCCTACGACTTGCTCTTCAAGGTCTGGGCGAGGGACATAAAGCAGCTCTCCGCCTTCCTCGTCACGTACCTCGCGTCAAACCCTGACATACAGCGCACCGAGACCTTCATCGCCCTAGAGGTTGTCGACGACTGGCGCAGACGGGCGATGCCGCCGGCCGAGCCGGCGTGAGCGACGCTGCCCGACGCAGCACGGCTTAAATACTGCCGCCTGCTGTTACACGTGAGCAGACGCAGGAAGATGTATTACTATGAAGAGGTCCCGGTAGGACCGCTCGTGAGGAGCCCCGCGGAGTCGATGGTGTTCAAGTACACTGACTGCTCTGTAGTCGAGAGGGGGCCCTCGTCGCTCACTGTAATATGCAAGCCGGACACCGTGATAAAGATTTACAAGGGAGAGGAGGCAGAGTATGTTGTGGAGTTCACAAACACGAACACCGGCGCCTCGGAAAAGCACAAGGTCGACCTCTCCACGGCGGTGCTCGTGAAGAGATACCTAGAGTCGCGGAGCAGGGCCTCCTAGCCGCGCCGTCCATGGAGGCGATGGTCTTTCTTAACGTTGATGTAGGCCTCGAGGACAAGGTAATGGAGGAGGTTACTGCCATACCGGAGGTGAGGGCGGCTTACTTCACGTACGGCCCGTACGACATCGCGGTTAGAGTGGAGGTGCCAAGCCTTGAAGCACTGAAGAATGTCGTGAGCGGGAGGATAAGAAGGATCAAGGGAGTGCGGTCCACGGTCACCATGATCGTAATAAGGTCGTACAGGAGACAGTAACCTCGTGTGCAGGCTCTACGCGTCCAGGGGCCCTGTTGACTTATGTCGTGCGCTCAAACTGGCAGCTAGGTACGACCCCTACAGTCCCGACCCGGAGAGGCGACACGGGGACGGCTGGGGTTTTGCTGTCGTGCAGGGGCCGCGCGTCTTTTACTACAGGTCCAGCATCCCGGCGTGGGAGGACCCGACGTGCATTCCCGCGGGCGACGTCGTGCTAGCCCACGCGAGAGACGCGTCCGAGGGAGAGCCGGTGGGAGTGCTTCACGCGCATCCCTACATGGTCCACGCCGATGACGGAAGGACCTTGTTTGTAGCGCACAACGGGTCCGTGGACAAGCGCGCGCTGGCCCCGCTGGCAGGCGTCAGCAGCCCAGAACTCCACACCGACAGCTTCGTGCTTACGCTGTTCCTTGCTAGGCGCTGGCACGCGCCGGAGAGAGCAATCGAGGAGGCGCTCAAGTACGTAAAGTCAGCCCTCAATCTCGTGGTGTTAGAGCTCCCGGGCGTCAGGGTGCACGTGCACGCGTACTACAAAGACAGTCAGAACAGGAAGTACTACGCGCTCTATCTCGCGAGGGGCGGCGGCGCGGTTGCAGTAATGTCATCGACGCTGCTGAGGCACATAGACGCCGACAGATTCGAGATCCGCGAGCTGGAGAGCGGGACGTATCTCGTGCTGTAACCGCGCTACTCAGCGACAGAGAATCCGGCGCTGTAGAGCAGGTCAAGCACGTGATCGAATAGCTTCGAGGGCGCGGAGGGCCGCGCGATCTCAGCCTCCCCGCCCTCGATGAAAACCACGCCGCACTTCAGCCTGGGCGGCTCGCGGGGCCTCCTGCCCCTGACCACGATAACAAGGTTCCTGAGTCTCCACAGCTTGCGGGAGTAAGAAAGCCACGGGCATATTGCAATAACGCCGCTCCTCTCCGCGGAGCCGTCGACAGATAGGTAGTTCATCCCGCACCTGTAGTCCCTGCTGAACTCGTACTCGCCGTGGAGCGACAGCGCCCTGGCCAGCGCGCTCGCCCTCCTCTGCTTCAGCTGGAGCAGCGCGCTCAAGATCTCGCCGGCAGAGCGCGCCGGGTTTACCACGAGGCCCACGCCGCTCCGGTAAACCGCGAGGTTCCCGACTCTCACCTCGGCTGGAGCCCTGCCGTAGAATGCCTCGTGGAGGCTCTCGTTGAAATCCCTGGCCAGCATGCCCTCCAGAAATGCCAGCGTGCCGCCGTCGGAGCAGGACCTCAGCTCGCTCCACACGTCAATGTCGACCGCTCTGGCGCGCTGCGAGATCTCGAGCAGCAGCCTCGCCAGATAGGGCGGCGCGGCCACGACGTCGTCGCTGTAGTGAATTGCAAGGCCCCATCTCACCAGTCTCTCGACTGCACTGCGGCAGCCAAGCAGCTCCATGCCCAGCTCCAGCTCGCCCTCCACCGCGAGATTGCGGCCGTACGCCGCGTAGAGCGCGGCGACTTGCTCGTCGTCTATTCTGGACTCGACGAGCCTCGCTAGATCGCCGGAGTACTCCTCTGCGGCCTTCAGGTCGGCCTCCGAGGCCCCGTCGGAGGCCTTCCACAGCTCCCGCCACGACGCGCCGTACCTGAGCATGAAGTCTCTCTGGAGGGTTGCCTCGCTGCCGCGAAACACGGCGCGCTGATAGCGCGCCTCGATAACGGCGGGATCCACGCGGGCTCTCGCGCGCCCGTATTTAAGTGCAGGCGCGCTGCTCGCTCCGGGCTTGCGCCCCCTCGCAAGCTCTATTAAGAGCTTGCATACCTTTCAGGAGGGCGGTCTGCAGTACGTCTATTCTCTCTGCCAGACCGTCAACTATCCTGCTGACCTCTTGAGGGCCGGGGGCATCAACCCTCCTGTTAGTCTAGTCGACCCCGTCGTCGAGCCCGCCCAGCCCTGCCCCATGCCCCCAAGCTCCTTGACCACAAGTTTCTGTCGCAAGCCAAGCCCTAGCCGCTCAGCAGTGTCGGAGGTGCGAATAGGCTGGCTCAAGCCGGCGGCAGCCGCACTGGTCAGTAAACGTAGGCCAGCAAAACTCCCCCTATCCTTCTCTCCTTGGCCTCTATGTGCGACATCACTCCCTGGCTTGTCGATAATACCAGAATGCCGATGTTCCTGGCCGGCAGGAACTTCTGCTCCCACTCGACTATCTCCCTGTACTTGACAGGGAATCTTGGCTTTATCGGCCCCACCTCATTTATCCTGCCGAGCAGCTGCACTATGTACTTGCCGCCCCTCCCGTCATCGACGTACTCTATCTCGCCGACGTAGCCGTAACGCTGCATAACTCTCAGCACGTGATATACAAGCTTGTTGACGGGCCATATGGTCACCTGCCTCTTGCCGACCCTCTCTGCGTTTTTTATCATTATCAGCGCGTTTGACAGCAAGTCGAGCATTACCACGCCTGCCGGCGCCGCGGGACTTTAAAAGTGCTCCCGGGGTGCCGCGGCGCGCTCTCTCACGGCCTGACCCTCCTCACGTCGCGCGGGAACGGCACGACGTCCCTTATGTGATCCGCGCCCACTATCCACATTACAAGCCTGTCAACGCCGAGGCCGAAGCCCGCGTGAGGCACCGAGCCGTACCTCCTCAAGTCGATGTACCACTGGTAGTCCTCGGGATTCATGCCGAACCTCACAATCTTCTCCACGAGCTCCCGCGCGTCGTATATCCTCTCGCCGCCGCCAACGACCTCGCCGTAACCCTCGGGCATTAGGACGTCGAAGCTGAGGGTCGCCTCGGGCCTCCTCGGGTCGTTCCTGTGGTAGAACGCCTTGACCCTCTCGGGGAATCCGTAGAGCACCACCGGCCTGTCGAACTCGAGCGTCAGCGCCCTCTCCTCGTCTGCCCCCAGGTCATCCCCCCACTTGATGGCGAGGCCCCTTCTCTGCAGTATCTCGACAGCCTCGTCATAGCTAATGCGGTAGAACGGCGGCCTGGCCCTCTCCAGGCTCTCCATTGCGCGGCCGAGCATCTTGAGCTCGTCCTGCCTCTCGCCCAGCACCCTCTCAATGACGTGGCCAACCAGCTCCTCGCTCACGCGCACCGCGTCCTCAACGCCGGCCCACGCCATCTCCGCCTCTGCGTGCCAGAACTCCGTCAGGTGCCTCCTCGTTCTGGAGGGCTCTGCCCTGAAGCTCGGCGCCATCGTGTACACTCTCTCGAGGCTGTAGATCAGAGCCTCTAGGTAGAACTGCGAGCTCTGCGTTAGGTAGACGTGCCTGCCGAAGTAATCCACCCTGAAGAGCGTCGCGCCGCCCTCGACCGCAGCTGTGACGAACATCGGCGCCTGCACCTCGTAGAACCCGCGGCTCCTGAAGTACTCGTGAACTGCGCCGAACACGGTGTGCCTCACCTTGAGTATTGCCTGCATCTTCCTGCCCCTCACCCACAGGTGCCTCATGTCAAGTAAATACTCGCTGTCGGCCTTAACAGCGTCCTCGTTTATCGGGTACGGCTCTCCGGCGCAGGCCCAGTCGACGCTCTCGACGTGAAGCTCGACGCTGCCGGGCGCTCTGGAATCCCTGACCAGGACCCCCGTGACGACAATGGACGACTCAATATTGAGATCCCCTGCAACTCTGAACTTATCGCGCGGGAGCACCAGCTGAATCACGCCTGTGGAGTCCCGCAGTAGGATGAAGACCTTCTCCCTGAGCGCCCGCTTGCGGTAAACCCACCCCCTCAGCGTTACACGCCCCTCTCCAAGCTTGATCGCCTCGGCCACAGACGTGGCCCGTTTGAATAGCTCCATCGGGGCTGCGCCGGGAGCGCGTTAAAATGCCTAACCGCTGCCCCTCAGGGCTGCCGCGGCACCTCCTTGAATATTCCAACGATGAGGCCGCCAGCGCACTCCTGCGTCTGCTTCCCGACAAAATCGCCCTCCTGGTACTTTCTCTTCCTTATGCCGTCGTCGCAGCGCACCACGGTATATAGCTCGGCAACTCTCTCCCTCGCTCCGATGGCCGCCCTTCTCCGCAGAACGTGCGTTAAAAAGGCCAGTATCAGGAGCGCCAGCAACATTAGCAGGAGGTAGTCCGCGGCGCCCATGAAAAAAGAATTCGCGCATGTCCCTTTTATGAATGCTCCCCACCTCCCCGCCGCTCCCGGCGCCGGAGGGCCCTCTCGCGTGTCGCGGCGATCCCGCTACCGCCGGCGGCCCAGACGCTGTGGGCGTACTTCACAGCGGCGCTAAGTATAGGGGCCTCGACCCGTACAGGGGCGTTATTGAGAGGTTGAGGCGCGTTGGCTTCAGCGTGTACAGGGTCGACCGCGGGTACGGGGTCTATGCAGTGCGGCTATGACCGCGAGATCGCGAGCCAGGGGCGCTTACGAGAGGGGGCTGGCCTCGCGGCAGATCAAGCAGCGTCAGATCTCTGCCCGCCGCGATCTAAGCTTTAAGCTGGCCCGGGTAGTGAGGCGTGGATGTCGACGAGAGAATGGAGCTAATATTGCGCTACCCCACAGAGGAAGTACTAACAGTCGACGAGCTTAGAGAGCTGCTCCTCACCGGCCACAAACTCAATCATTACATAGGCTTTGAGATCAGCGGCTTCATACACATAGGCACAGGCATTGTGAGCATGGCAAAGGTGGTTGACCTGCAGAAGGCGGGTATTAGAACTCAGGTATTCCTTGCAGACATACACTCCTGGCTTAATAACAAGCTGGGAGGGGACTTGGACACGATAAGACGCGTTGCGGTGACGTACTACATTGAAACATTTAAGAAAATAATCGAGATTTTAGGCGGCGACCCCGGCATGACAAGGTTCATTCTAGGCTCAGAGCTGTACAGCAAGAACGATGAGTACTGGCTCTTGCTGCTGGACATAACGAGATACCTGACCCTATCTCAAGTGAAACACAGCTTGACAATACTCGGCAGGAAAATGGGCGAGTCAATACCGCTGGCGTACTTGGTCTACCCGCCGCTCCAGATTGCTGATATTTTCGCACTCGCTGCCCATCTACCTCACGGAGGCATTGACCAGCGGAGGGCGCATATACTGGCAAGGCACGTGGCGGGCAAAATCAAGCTCTTCCCGATGGAGGTCGGCGGCAAGAGGATAAAGCCCGTGGCAATTCACCACAGGCTGATCCCGGCGCTGAACATAACATCCAAGCCGAGCGGAAGGGAGGAGCTAAGCGAGATTAAAATGTCAAAGAGCGTGCCGCAGAGCGCGATTTTCGTGCACGACGCACCCGAGGAGGTGAGACGCAAGATATACGGGGCGTACTGCCCGCCCCGGGAGACTGAGTACAACCCCGTGCTGGAGCTGTTGAGACTCTCAGCATTCAGAGAGAGAAGAAAGGCGCCGCTAGTAATTAAGCGCCCGCCGCAATACGGCGGCGATATCGACGTGTGGAGCTACGAGGAGCTGGAGGCTCTGTACAGGGACGGCAGAATACACCCGGCGGACTTGAAGGCGGCGGCGGCCGAGGAGCTCATAAAGCTCCTCGAGCCCGTCTACGAGTTCTTCCAGGGCCCTGGCGCCAGTCTGCTGCGCGAGATGAATAACATCGCGGTCACGCGCTAGTAGAGGCGCCTGCCAGCGGGTGAGAGCTCAGCAGCCTCCTGAGAGTCTCTGGCGTTGGGGATCTAGCGAGCTCGCTGCAGACGCCCGGCTTCTCGAGCCACCGCTCCACGTCTTCTGCTGCCGCGCCGAGCGCGAGCGCGTGCCTCAGCAGCTCTTTTGCGAGCGCCGCCGCCCTCTCCGATATGCGGAACTCGTACCGCACAAACCTCCACCTAACGCCCCACTCTACGCGGTCGTGGGGGTACGCGAGCGTGAATGGCGCGAGCGCGGCCAGCACCACCTCCTCGGTCTCGAAATCGCTAGGGTCGGTGCAGATTGTCACGGAGAGAGTCCAGCCGAGCTCCATGTCCACGATCTTGTCCCGCCCGATTCTCTCCCTAACCGCGTTGATCTGCTCAATAATGCACCTCCCAATGCACTCGCTCATCATCGCCGTGAGAGTCTCGGCCGTCAATTCGCGCGCGCGGCGTGCCGCGTCAGCGTACTCCTCGAGAAGCTCGGCGGAGGCTGCGCTCTCGGCAAGATAGATTAACGCTTTTAACTCTCTCGCGACGCGCGTCACGCTGTCCGACACCTCAACGCTGAGAGTCAGGGGCACGCCCAGCTCCCTGGCCGTCTTGTAGTAAACATACGCCTGGGGGCGGAAGCCGAGTTCTGCCAGCGTGAGCAGAAGGTCCCTGATCACCTCGGCCGCACCCGGGGACCTCTCTCCGGACTTCCACTCCTCCAGCGCCTTTTTGAGCTGCGCCTCGATCACTGCCGCGTAGGACGTAATGCCCGGCGCGAACAGTCTAGCTACGCGCTCGAGAGACTCGAAGAACTTGTCGCGAGAGGCGCAGTCCACCGTGCTAAAGATGTCGGCATCGATCAGTACTTCAGGGCTCGCGCCGAAGCTCGCAAGGCGCTCTGCGTAGCTCTTAACTCGCGCGCTCTCTATAGGCCCCGCATCGAGGCCGCAGTACTCCAGCGCGGCCTCCAGCATGTCGTAAATCCGCTGCGCGCGCCTCTGCACGTCCTCCTGGGCAAGTACGCTGGAGTAGTACCTCATAATGTAGAGAGTCCAGTAGAGGCCGAAGCTAGATAGCGGGTCGTCAGTCCGGGCGACGAGCCCGCCGGCATGCCTGTCTGGCACTATGAGATAAACCACGCGCCTCTCGTCGCCTCCTGTATGGTAAACCCTGTCGGCAATCTCTTTCAATTGCTCCAGCTCTTCAGTGTTGCCGAATTTTAACGCGTTTACGAGCTCCTCTAGTGTTATGCCGCGCTCCATTAACCGCGCGTACAGTGCTGCAATCGCGCTGCGGGGGGCCTGCCTACTCGTCATGCGCGCCAACCGCGCCGGCCGCTCTTCCGGCGCCTGCAGGCTCGCTCGCTCGCAGCGCGACCGCAGCACGGCCGCCGAGGCTGACGCCTATTGCCATTTTACACGCGGCGAGTACTATTTTAAGTATTGCCCACCCTCTGCGCGCCTTCTGCCAGCGCGAGAAGGTACCTCACTAGAGCCTCCGTGCCCGCTGCGAGAGACCTTTTGCCCATTAGCGCCGCGGCGGCGAGAGTCTTCACGTGATCGTCATAGTCAACGGCGACAAAACTCTCCCCGTCCAGTCTGTGGAGCAGCACGTCAATGAGTCTCATGCCGTACAGAGCCCTGAAGGCCTCGAACGCCAGGCGCAGCTTCAATCTTAGCGGCGTGGTCGCGCGCTCGTAGAGACTCGGCGTGTCGCGCGCCAGCGCCTCTGCCGCCGCCCTGCCGCTCTGCGCCGCGAGCGCGACGCCGCCCCCGCTCAGCGGCTTGACGAGGCCGGCCGCGCTGCCGATCAAAATCACGCGCCCAAATACCAGGCGCCTCAGCGGAGGGCCGGCCAGAACCGTGCCTCCGAACGGCGCCCTGACGGCCTTCCCGCGGATTATTTTGACGAGCTTGCCGAGCCTCTCCACCACGCAGCACGTGTCGGCAAGGCCGACGCGGTAAAGCCCCCGGTCTAGTCCTACAATCCAGGAGAAGTAGGCCCGGGAGAGCTTTCTATTGTAGACTACCGCGATTCCCGGCAGCTCGAAGTCGCTCTTGACATCGACCTGCACTCCTGCCAGCCCGACGACATGCCCGTAAACGCTGGAGAGTCTCCTGGCCGAGCCCTCGGCTATCACTATGTAGTCGTAGGGCCCGTATCTGTCGCCGCCCGAGGTATAAACGTACCCCCTAGATATCATTGCGACTCTCTTGTTGAGGTATAGCCGGCGCGCCCTCTCAGCGAGCCGCCTGTCAAGGCCCGGCCTGTCTATGAGATACGCGCGCCTCCTCAATTTAAAGTGCACAGACCTGCCCTCGAGATCTGTAATCAACAGCTCGTCGTAGGAGTTTAGTACTACATCTCCCGGGGCCTCGACCAGTCTGAGCGCGGCCTCGCTGACGAGGCCCGTGCAGTGCGCCGGGAGGCCGACCTCGGCGTGTTCCTCAAAGACGTCAGTGTCGCCAAATCTCGCAGCAAATGAGAGCCCTGCAACTCCGGCGCCAACGACGGCCACTCTCACGCGCCCCGGCGCGTGGCTCTATTTATCACTCGCGCGATAGCTCTCGCCGCGGCTGCGCGGGCCCTGAGGGCAGCTCCCACTATTATTAATGGCACGTTAAATGCTGCAATGCTGCAGTACAGAAAGGTCGTCCGAGATCCTGTGCACGGCTTCATCAAGCTCACCGATGAGGAGGTCGCGTTAATTGACGGCGAGCCGCTCGTGCAGAGACTTAGGTACGTGAAGCAGCTCGGCTTTGTGTATCTCGTCTACCCGACTGCGCTGCACACGCGCTTTGATCATAGCCTCGGCGTGATGCACGCCGCATCTCTAATAGGCGAGAGGGCGCTTCAGCAGCTCGGCGAGCGCGACGACGCAATACTGAGGCACTTGCGGGTCGCCGCGCTGCTCCACGACATAGGCCACCTCCCCTTCTCTCACACGTTTGAGGTGCTGGCCGAGGACGTGGTGCGCGCGGCCGTCAAGATGGGCTGTGTCAGTGCCAGTCCTGCGCGCTTAGACGCCAGCACGGGCAGGCTGCACGAAGCTGTATCCAGGCTGGTAGTCGAGAGAATGTCTGACAGACTAACAAGGCTCGGCTACGATCCCGAGACTGTGAGAGACCTGCTGCTCGGGCGGGGCCGCAGGTATCGGCTTCTCGGCAGTATTCTCTCGGGCAGCTTTGATGCCGACAAGCTCGACTACATAATGCGCGACATGTACTTCACCGGCGCGACTGTGGGCTCCAGTTTCACGCACATAGACCTCGAGAGGATAGTAGAGAACTTGGAGATCGAGGACGGCAGGTTTCAGTTTAATGAGAAGGCAAGAGTGAATATCGAGGGCTACTTAATCACGAGATACAATCTGTACAGGCACGTGTATCTGCATCACAAGACCGTGCTATTTACAGAGATCGCGCGGAGCGTGGTAATGGACAACGCAACAAAGTGCGCCGGCGGTCTCGGCGAGGGGGCGATCTGCCAGTACCTCTGCGATCTGGCGCGCTTCATTACGGGCAACATCGATAGTGATGAGGCCTGGAAGATCACAGACCATTACTTCATCTCGGTGTTCATGCGGGACCCTAGGTTCAGAGATCTGCTGGCGAGAAAGCCGCCGGACTACGTGGCGTTATGGAAACGTGAGAAGGACTTCATGGAGGCAGTCGGGAATCCCGCGAAGTTCAATGAAGTAGTGGGCGCGTTAAGGTGGCCCAGACTGGAGGCGCTCAAGAGGAGCTTAATAGAGAGCCTCAACAAGGCGCTTGTGGGCTGCGAGCTCTCGCCGGGCGATCTCTTGATATCGCACGCGTGGTTCGAGCCGTACACTGAAGATCTCTACATCACAACGGCAACGGGCCCCGCCCCTCTGTCGAGTATCTCGCCGTTTGTCAATGCCATATACGAGGCTTGGAAGCGAGCGCCTCACGTGTTCATGTATGTGAGCAGGAGGGCCCTCAAACGCTGCGGCGACAGATTACTCGATCGCGTGAGGTCAGAGCTGAGACTTCTCGTCGAGGAGATCGGCAGAGGTCTAGAGCTCGCGGGGAGGAGCTGACGCGTTTTCCCGCTAGCTTTACTTATGTAGATATTTCCGCTAGCGGATCTGGGCCTGGCGCTGGATCGCCCGCGCCGCACGGGCCCCGCCGAGACGCGACGAGGAATCCCGTCTGGGCGCGCGGCCGGCGCCCCCGCCCCGTCTGCAGCTCCCGCCGGCCTTGCTGCCTCTTCCTGCACGCCTCCTTGCTGCGTTGTGCCGGTCTCGCGGCGCGGGGCCCTGAGAGCGGCAGGGCTGGGGGCACGAACGCCGCCTTGCGCTCGGGTTACGAGATTAAAGGCAGTGCAGCGGCGCCGCCTCGTGAAAATCATAGTGACGAACGACGACGGTCCCCACTCGCCGCTACTGAGCGCGCTCACCAGTGCATTGAGAGAGGCTGGACACCAAGTCGTAGTGGTAGTGCCCGAAAAGCCGAGATCGGCGGCGGGTCTCGCGAGGACTTACCACAAGCCGCTCAGGGTGAGAAGGCTTGGGGACTACTACCTCGTTAACGGGTTTCCCGCAGACGCCGTGTTTGCGGCCCTCAGAGTGATAGCGCCTGACGCAGACCTCTTGATATCGGGTATTAATATTGGCGAGAACTTAGGCGTGGAGGCGACCTACGGCAGCGGCACAGTCGGCGCGGCAATACAGGGCGGCATCCTGGGAGTGCGGTCTCTCGCAGTGTCCATGGAGGGCAACGGCAGCGTAGAGCTTGCAATGCGCGTTGCCGTGGAGGCAGCTGCCGTCGCTGACAGGCTGCACGATGACGTACTCGCGGTAAGCATAAACATCCCGAGCGACTGGAAGGGAGGGCTTTACTGCGTGAGAAAGCTCGCAAGAGCCGTGTCCCGAGAGCGAGTCTACGAGGGGGTTGACCCGCGCGGCGAGAAGTTCTACTGGCGCTGGGGGCCGCGCGCCAGCGCCTTTGAGCCGGGGACCGATGCGTACTACTTTTACGTGAATCGCGGTATTACAATTCTCGGGCTCTCTGGATCGGGCATTATCAACATAGCGGCATTCGCGACCGGGCTCGGGACTAGACTAGATGCCAGGCACGTGCACTGCTGAGCTCGCCCCGCTCCCGGCCGCCTTATGGAGGCCAGAGCCCCGGAGCCTCTCGCGCGCCTGTCAGTTGCCGCGCCCAAGCGTAACATAACGAGGCCGCTGTCAGTAGTGCGGCGGTAGTCCGGGCGTGGTGCATGCCTGTCGGCTGGCGCTGCAAATAAATGCTGCACTGAGATATCCCGCCCCATGGAGTCTGACGTGGTTAGGGCCATGCGCTATAAATTCGTGCGCTACTGCATTAACAAAGCCTACGCAGAAATGGACTTCGGAGGGGTGCCGGCCGAGGTTATCAATGTATTTGACGACGTGGTCGACCAAATTAGACGTCTCGAAAAGTATTTCACGTCCATAGAGTCTATTAAAACTGCACTGCAGACAGACATAGCAGAAAAATTGAGAGCGCTCAAGGAGAGAGATCCGAACTTCACAAAAGCATTTGTGGATAAAGTTGTGAAGCACTGCCTAGAAATTGAGGAAATAGCCGGCTCCGAAATCCGGCAGTACATTGAGATGTTGCGCGAGGTCGTGTAGCGGGCGTGCCAACCGCGCCGGCCGTTACAGAAGTTTTTATACGAAAAAATAAAAAACTACGCCACAAAGAAGGCTTTATGGATGGCGCGCGCACGATTTCGCGCAGCTACAGCGAGAGACTTGACGCGCTCAGGATAAAGCTCGCGATAATTAAATTCCTCAAGGAGCTTGTGCAGAGTGCAAAGGGCAACCTAGTAACTTTCAGACCGTCCAAGGTAGTGCAAGAGCTGCACATATACGACTCACACGATATGCGAACCAAGACCGTAATGATTAGAGCCTTCCTCGACGAGCTAGTACAGCGTGGCTACATCACGGTAATAAAGAGAAGCGCGCGGGGCAAGGTTTACGGGCTGTACAGAAACAACAGGTTCTGGAGTGTGCTGCTCAGCCGCGAGCCGGAGGGTGTGCTTGAGACTCTGAACATGGAGGAGGCGCGCCGCTGACAGCAGTAAATTCTCACTGCTGCGCTTATATTAGCAAGGTATCACACTTTAGGTGGACGCTGCTGCCATCCTGCGCGCGCTGCACGAGAAGTACAGAGGGGGGCGGGCATTCAGAGTTGCAATTATCGGGGCTTACAGCGGCGGCAGGTACGTAGAACCGCCCCGTCTGAGACCCGGCAACTACATACTCATGCTCCCGTTCGTACCATCAGCAGTACTGACAGTCCTAAATACTGGTATTATCACCCAGCTAACTGCCGGCGTGTGCGCCATACTTGCATCTTATATAATAATTTATTACTACATGAGGAGGGCGTGTTTCACGCCCGACGAGATTAAAGTCGTGCGGACAAATTACAGAGACACAAGCTACTTATCGTCGAGCAAGCTCAAGATTCTGGAGGAGCCGCAAC